>JAKFVC010000184.1 GCA_021732415.1 Planctomycetaceae bacterium | reverse complement strand
CCCCCAGCCCCTCTCCCCGGAGTACCAGGGCGAGGGAGCAAAATCAGCGCAAAGAACTGCTTGGAACTCATTCAAATCTTTCTCCAAGTGACGTCCAATGCAATTCCCCAGTGACGACGCTGAGCTTACCCTCATCTTCGATCATCTTGAATTCCAAACGTCCGCCGAGCAGATCGAGGTGTTACGCAGCAAGCTCGGAGAAGTCGAAGGCGTTTTGTCGGTTCAACTCCATACCGAGTGGATGCGCTGTCAACACTTGACCGCGACCTATCGACGCGACATCGCTCCCCAAGTAATGCTGCGCAAAATGGCTGAAGTGTTACGCGCTGCCGGCAATTTCCACGTCATGGAAGGGTGAGGTTTCTGCCGAACCCGTAGCCTGACTCTCCGAGTCGGGTAGTCTTCGTCCTCATACGCCCGCCTCGGAGAGTCAGGCTACAGGCTCGGCAGAGCCTCGCCGCGAGTTCACGAATGGGCTCTCATGACGACTCTGGAGCGTCAATTCTTAATGAATTGAACACGTCTTCTTTGTGACGTCCCAGCGGCCACTCACCGGTCACAATGGCACGGCTGCGACCATCTGTCGCCCCGGCACCTCACAAAACCGGTCGATTTTTCAGGAAAAATGACCGTTTTCCACTGGTATCCGGTCACATATCTGCACGCCGGGTCGTTTCACCAGCTGCTGAACGACGTCTATTGGCACGGCATCTGCGTTGGTGTCAGTCGGCGCCTTCAGCAGGCGAGACAGTTTGATCCACCCCACGGGCTCAATCCCTCACAGGAGAATCGTCATGTTATATATTGCCTTGGCCTCGTTGTCGTTTGCTCTCGGTGCGACACTATTAGGATACGCCGCAGCAGCGGTCATCCTCGCGCAGCTTGGAGAGATCATGTTCGTGTTTGCGGCACTGAGTTCCCGAAGTGCCGAATCACGGAATGAGGCATTGGCCGTCGCATTGGGTTAAGACCGTGCGGCAGGTTCGATCGGCGAAAACACGGGTTTTTTAACCCGTGTTTCGCATTCTTTGGGGCCGATTCCGTGGGACGGGTCTCCAGGCCCGTCCGTCCCGCTGCCGCCTGTGGGGAAGAGGTGGAATCTTTACCACTGGCCGCGGATCGCGATTGATAACGACCCGCACTTCTTTGTGACCTTCGCGACCTTCTGTTGAAAATCGGCCTAGAAAAAGACCCGAAGAACAACATCGACCCGGCATCATGTTGCTGGACGGACGGGCCTGGAGACCCGTCCCACGATACAGTTTAACCATCAATCTGCGCGATCCGTCGCGAATGGCGTCCCCCTTCGAATGGAGTGGTCAGCCAGACATTGACGATCTCCAACGCCAGTTCGAGCGAAATCTGGCGCGATCCCAACGAGATCATGTTGGCATCGTTGTGCTCACGGCAGAGACGGGCCGTATCGAGATTCCAGCACAGACCGCAGCGGATTCCCCGTTCACGATTGGCCACGATGGCTTCGCCGTTGCCCGAGCCTCCCAAGACAATCCCCCGTTCACATTCCCCGCGCACCACCGCTTGGGCTGTGGGTCGAATGAACAATGGATAGTCGCAGCTTTCGTTCGAAAAGCAGCCGAAATCGATCACTTCATGCCCTGCGGCAGTCAGCATCTGTTTGATGGCTTCTTTGTATTCGTAGCCCGCGTGATCGGTACCGATGGCGATTTTCATGGGAGGTTCCATTTGTGATTCGAGTCGATGGGAGGGTGAGGGACCCAGAGGGTACCCTGCCGAACCGCATAGTCTGGCGAGGGCCGATAAACGCTTGCGGTTCGGCAGGAGCCTCACCCTCCCATGACGTCGAACTTTCCTTTACGCAGCCCTCCGGGCTGAAGTGCGCTGACTCGAGATCTGAACTTCGATCATGTTATCTTCTCCAACCTTACTCTGGGGTGATTTAACAGGAATTTTGCGGTCCCGCAATTGTCGGTCTGGCAGTCCGGCGAAAATCTTCGGAGAAATCGACACCCCGTCACATCGCGCGTTGATTGACAGTCGCACCAGTGGCGTTTAGCTTGATGACTTGAATATGGCGCCGCCGGTCTGTGTCCCATCGGGCAACCACGTCGGATCGGGCCAGTCTGGAGTCGGTTTGTGGACGCCATCGGGTATTGCTGCTGCTCCCCCAAAGAGCTGCACAAGGTCGATCGGCGCGGCTCCGGAGTAGATTCCGTTCTTCCTTTCTGAGTTGCACCTGGAGCTATCATGGGACGACCTGTTACGCTGTTCACAGGCCAGTGGGCTGATTTATCGCTCGATGACGTTTGCAAGAAGGCCAGCAGCTTCGGCTACGATGGCCTGGAACTCGCCTGCTGGGGCGATCACTTCGAAGTCGCCAAGGCCCTGTCGGACGACACCTATTGCGCCCGCAAACGGGAACTGCTGGCGAAGTACGATCTCAAGCTGTTCTCCATCTCGAACCACCTCGTTGGTCAGGCGGTGCTGGACAATATCGACGCTCGTCACAAGTCGATTCTGCCCGAATACGTGTGGGGCGACGGCAGCCCGGAAGGGGTCACGCGCCGCGCCATCGAAGAGATGAAAAACACCGCCCGGGCTGCTCAAAAGCTGGGTGTGGGCATTGTCAACGGCTTCACCGGTTCGAGCATCTGGCATCTGATTTACGACTTCCCCCCGACCCCACGCTCGATGATCGACGCCGGCTTCCAACTGCTGGCCGATCGCTGGAATCCGATCCTCGACGTCTTCCAGGAATGTGGCGTTAAGTTCGCGTTGGAAGTCCACCCAACCGAAATCGCCTTCGATATTTACTCGTCGGAGCGAGCCCTCAAGGCACTCGATAACCGCGAAGAATTCGGCTTCAACTTCGACCCCAGCCACTTGATCTGGCAGGGTGTCGATCCGGTCGAATTCATCCGGTTCTTCCCGGAGCGCATTTACCACGTCCACATGAAAGACGCCTCGGTCACATTGAACGGCCGCTCGGGCATCAACACCAGCCACCTGCCGTTCGGCGACCCCCGCCGCGGCTGGGATTTCCGCAGCGTCGGCCGCGGTGGCGTCCGCTTCGAAGAAATCATTCGTGCCTTGAATGCGATCAAGTACACCGGCCCCTTGTCGGTGGAATGGGAAGACATGGGCATGGACCGCGAGGCGGGTGCGAAGGAAGCCTGCCAGTTCGTGAAGAACGTCGACTTCTCGCCGAGCAACCGGGCGTTTGACGCCGCGTTCGGTGATTGATTCGGCTCGAACAGACAATTCGATGGTGGTAGCTGACAGCCCGGTGACTCTCGCAGTGACCGGGCTGTTCTTGTTGACGAAGTAGAAGGGAATAATCTCACGCCAAGGCGCAAAGAATACAGGGATTCAATCTTGGCGCCTTTGCGTGAGATTATTCTTTTAAACCACCGAATCGTCCGAGCATCCGACTCGGAGAGTCAGGCTACAGGTTCGGCTGACGCCTCACGTCTTCAGCGAAAGGTCCACGAATCGTCGATGAAACTCTTGGAATTCCTGTTCGTCTTGCTCCTCACATTGCTGTCACCATTGATTCTGGTATTCAAGATCGGCAGCGGTTTACTCCTGTTGTGCTATTTGCTGATTCCCTTGTGGGCCTACTTTCACCAACCCAAACGCGGAGAGCGGCCATCTCTCGAATTTGTCGACTGGGAGAGCTATCCCCTGCCCGATCCGATCCGCGAACGCTTGAAACGGGCGGCTGAGGAACTGCAAGAATTGGGGTTCCTTCCCGCTCTATTCTACGAGATCCACATGTCAAACAAATTTGCAGGGGATGTAGCGTTCCTTTTTTACCACCCGACGAAGTCGATCAAAGCCATTCTGCAGATTTCATACTCGAAAACGCCGCCAGCCCCGCCAGTACCCGCGCCGCCTTCCACACAGGCTCCAATCAGGCCGGTCGAAATTGGCCCGTTTATCCTCACCGACACATCTGTGATCACAGTGCCCGAGCCCACCGTCTCCTTCGGTTGCCAATATCGGGCCCCCGAGTTTCCAACGCTCGGGACCAGCAACACACCGCACATGATCTTAAGTCGGCCATGCGATGCCTTATATCCCTTCCCGCACATCACCGAAGCTAGCCGGCTGCTTGAGCTCCTTGAAAAACTGGACCAGCGCGATTTCTCGCACTTGGAGAAGCAGTTTGATGTGCGAACTCTCACACCAGCGGGAGTTCAGCAATCCATGTTGAGAGCAGACGGGCAAATTGTGGACGATGGAAATCCTGACGAGGAAGCTCAGACAAAATATCAACCCATGAGCTTGCTGAAAATCTGCTGGGCGTGCTGGACTCAATTACCACCCTTCGGGCCAATCTTCAAAAGACGGCAAGTCCGTCAAGCCAGACGCCTCGAACGAGAACTCCTCGGTACATCCGTTTGAGTTCGGCATTCCGAAATCACGCCTCAAATCCAGCGCCAGTTGAGACTCGCACCAAATTCCGTGTACAATCCACGCGCTGACATCAGCATCGACTTTCTCTCGCTTCACAGGAGCTCTCACCGTGACCATGTTGAATCGTCGTGACGTGTTAAAAACTTCTCTGGCCGCTCTGGCCGGAAGTTCCATGCCGTACTGGTTTACCACTTCCACCGCCAACGGCTTCTACACCGCGAATGATCGCCCTGTTGTGGGTTGCATTGGTGTGGGTGATCGCTGGCGCGGTGGCGTCGGGCCGATGGCCTTCCGCTATGGCGATATCGCCGCGGTGTGCGATGTCGATTCCGACAACGTCGGCCGGGCTCAGGAACAAGTGAAGAAAGCTCAGCCCAACACCGGCAAGGACTTCGAAATCGCTGGCTTCGGGGACTATCGCAAGATCCTCGACCGCAAGGATATCCAGGTCGTGACGATCGTCACCCCCGACCACTGGCACTCCAAAATTGCCATTGAAGCCATGCGGGCCGGCAAAGACGTCTACTGTGAGAAACCCCTCACGCTGACAATCGAAGAAGGCAAGCAGATCCGCAAAGTGCTGGAAGAAACCGGCCGCGTGTTCCAGGTGGGAACGCAACAGCGCAGCGAAATGTCGGCCAACGGTGGCAAGGCTCCGCAGCAGTTCCTGACGGCCGTGGCCATTGCCCATTCTGGCCGGCTGGGCAAGATCACCAAGGTCCAATGTAACATCGGCGGGGCTCCGGCCAGCGACGAAATCCCCAAGGCCGATGTCCCCAAGAACCTGAACTGGGATATGTGGCTGGGACAGGCTCCCATGACCGACTACCTGCAGGGCAAGTTCGGCAATAACAAGACCTACCCCGAATCGCGGACGCACTACGAATTCCGCTGGTGGTACGAATATTCGGGTGGCAAGATGACCGATTGGGGCGCGCACCACGTCGACATCGCGCAATGGGCGATCGGTAAAACCGATTCCGGCCCGCTGAGCATCGAAGGGACCGCTAAGCACCCCATGCCGTTCGAGAAAGGCATGCCGACGGTCTCGAACCGGTACAACGCCGCCACCGAGTTCACGGTGAAGGCCGTGTTCCCAGACAATATCGAAATGGTGATCAGCAGCAATGGGGACAACGGCGTGACGATCGAAGGGACCGAAGGCCGGATCTTCGTCAGCCGCGGCTCGTTGAAGGGCAAACCCGTCGAAGATCTCGAGAAGAACCCGCTGCCCGCCGACGCGATCACCAAGCTCTACAAGGGCAAGATCCCCGGCGACCACATGCGGAACTTCATGGAGTGCATCAAGGATCGCACGCAACCGATCTCCGACGTCCACACCCATCACCGCGCCATGACGACCTGCCACCTGGCGAACATCGCCATTCGCCTCGGCCGCAAACTGGAATGGGATCCGGTCAAGGAAGAAATCGTCGGCGACGCCGAAGCGCATCAGATGCAAGGTCGGGAACAACGCAAGGGGTATGAGATCCAAGGGTAGTTCGCAGGCCATTAATTCGACAGGACTCGAACAGCATGACGCGCCGAGCAGGAATTTGCTCGGCGCGTCATCTGTTGTTACACCACAACTAGACCGGATTACTTCGCATGGCGAAGTCTCAACAAAAACTCCTATTTCCAGATACCGCGACAGAAACCACGATCTCTGAGGAAGCATCGTCGACATTCGTTAACAACATGACTTTGCCGGTCCATCGTTGGTTCCGATACAGCGCCGGATTTTCCGCTACTTGGGTCGAGCGAGAAATCGTCGCGGCACAAGCCTTAGGCCCCGTCAGGGTATTTGACCCGTTCGCGGGATCAGCAACGACCTTAATCGCCGCCGAAACGACCGGAGCTGAAAGCTTTGGTGTGGATGCACACCCCTTCGTGTCGAGGATCGCGGCTGCGAAATTACATTGGAGGTCGGACCCGGCCGCGTATCTAAAGAAAATCAAAGAGGTCCGCAAAGCTGCGAAGAGCCTGACACCGCAGACTACGGGTTTCGCCGATGTGATCTACAAGTGCTACGACACAGATATCCTGGAAAACCTGGATGTTTTACGTCAGGCCGTAGAGAAATTGGATGACAGGACTCCTGCCGCGGAGCTGACTTGGCTAACCCTCGTCGCAATCCTGCGGAAAACGTCCAAAGCAGGCACCGCACAATGGCAATATGTCTTACCAAAAAAGCAGAAATGCAATGTGCAGGACCCTCTGGATGCCTTTGATGCGTGTTCCCGAATGTTTCATCGCGACATGCTTGAGGGGCAATCGCTCGATAGTCCACACGCGCAATTTCTGCAGTCAGACGCTCGCACATGCGCTGGTGTTCCGGACAATTGGGCGAATCTCGTAATCACGTCGCCGCCTTATCCCAACAACTATGATTATGCAGATGCCACGCGATTGGAAATGTCGTTCTTGCGAGAAGTTTCGGGGTGGGGAGATTTACAGGAAACAGTACGGCGCCACCTCGTCAGGTCGTGCTCGCAACATGTTCCGGAGAGATCAAACAAACTCGAAGAGATCCTTGCAGACCCCGTGCTGGCTCCCATCCGCGATGAACTATCCGATGTCTGCCAACAACTGGCTGAGATTCGACTCACTAAGGGGGGTAAGAAAACCTATCACCTGATGGTGGCCTGCTACTTCCGAGATCTAGCGGCAGTCTGGCACGCACTGCGGCGAGTCTGCCAAACCGATTCTAAAATCTGTTTCGTCATTGGTGACTCCGCTCCGTACGGAATCTACGTCCCCGTAATACCCTGGTTGGGCTCACTAGCCTTGGCCGCCGGCTTTAAGACATACCGCTTCGAAAAGACCCGCGAACGGAATGTCAAATGGAAAAACCGCAAACATCGAGTGCCGCTGCAAGAAGGCCGCCTCTGGGTAGAAGGCTAAGAACAATGGCTCTATCGCCTGCTCACCGTTTTGGACAAATGATTGGCGACTTACTGGAGTCAGCAATTGCGCCGCTACTGAAAGAGTTCGCGGAAAACCACGGTCTTTATCTGGACCAGAAAGAACCGAGGTCGTGTCGAAGTGGTCGAAAATGTACTTGGGTTGACAGATATGAAATCCCTCATGATCTCGACTTCGTTCTTGAGAGGGGTGGGGATCATAGCCGCGTTGGTGTGCCCGTCGCATTTATCGAGACGGCTTGGCGACGCCACACAAAGCACTCTCGTAACAAAGCACAAGAAATCCAAGGCGCGATCCTTCCGATCGCTGAAAAGCACACTCATTCGAAACCATTTAAAGGTGTAATCCTAGCGGGCGTATTTACGCCGGGCGCTCTAGATCAACTCCGGGAAAACGAATTTGCCATTGTGTACATATCTTATGATAATGTCGTGGCAGCATTTCACAAATTACGCATTAATGCCGCTTATGATGAGGACACTTCACACGAAGATCTTAGAGCCAAGATCATCGCATTTGAAGAACTTACGAACAAACAGAGAGACAGATTAAAACAAGAAATTCTCAAGCAACATCGCTCAGAGATCACTGACTTCCTTGAGCTTCTTTCAATGACTGTTACCCGCCGAATTGTACAAGTTATCGTCATAGCGTTGCACGGCAGACGCCATGAGTCGGCCGATGTTTTTCAAGCCATCGATTACATCAAATCGTACGATGATAAGTCTGCTGAGGAGCCGGTCGATCGATATGAGATTCAAGCTCGGTACAACAATGGTGATTCAATCGTGGGAACATTTCACTGCAAGGACGATGCGATCCAATTTCTCAATGGACAGGAATCTCATGTCCACAAGAGAAAATGACGAATGTCGCGTCTTACAAGCAGGTCACTCTGCACCTCACCCCCCCGCATCCCGCACCATCAACGTCATCAGTTGAAAGTACATCCAGGCAAATCCTCCAGCCGCCACCAGACCGATCCCCAGGGGAATCAGCATCATGAGCCGTGACCACCAGCGTCTCAGAATCATGTTCCCTGATGTCAAATAGGCAATCGGCAGGTCAACCAGAATCAACAGACAGGCGACTGCTGGAACTGAGAGTCCCGGCGTGCGAATGAAGTCCACCAGGCTCATCACGGGACCGCGCGGCGGTGGCAGTTTGGGTTGGAGGGCCATCAACGCCGGAATGACCTTGGGAACGATGGTGGCCAGCCCGAAAATGAGCAGCCCCCACATCCCGGCTCGGATGGCGACGCTACAAACAGCGATCAGACCCGACCGCCGTTGGGGCAGCCGCGCCAAAATCGCTTGTTCCACAAGTCGTGTGTGTCGTGACATTGACTGCCCCATTCATGACCCGAGTCGGGCGATCGCGCGTAAGATGGGCAATCTTGCCCGTCTTCTTCCGTGAGACTTGAGGTTCAAATCCATTGGGAATCGACATCCTACAGGATACAGACTCGTCTTGCTTGATTTGATCAACTGCGGTAATTTTCCGATCCCTGCGGCAGATCTGCCGCACCACAACATTCCAATACAACTATTCCCACCCGACTCCACTCGCGGCGAATTACGTTCCGCGTGTGAAACCGCCTGTTTTCACTCTCCCCACAGCCGTGAAGAGAACGCCCCGGCGTTCTCGATGTGCTATGTACCGTTTAGGCATTATTGATTTCGATTCGTCGCACTGCGTCGAATTCACCCGGCGTTTCAATCACGTCGGGATGGATGCGGACCAGGTCGTCGAAGGTGCGCGCGTTGTGCTGGGTTGCCCCGGGTCATCATTGATGTTCCCGGAACGGATTCCCGAACACGTGCCGTACGTTCAAGCCTGTGGTGTCCAACTAGTCAACGATCCGCTGGAAATGCTCGGCCGCATCGATGCCGTGCTAGTCCTGTCAATTTGCGGAGCCGCTCATCTGGAGCGCGTGACACCGTTCTTGCGAGCTGGCGTTCCCGCATTCGTCGACAAGCCGTTCGCCTGCAGTCTGGAAGACGCCCAGGCCATGTATACGCTGGCTCGTGAATCGGGAGTCTCACTCTGGAGTTCCTCGGGGATGCGGTTCGCGAGCGAAATCCTGGATTTTCAGCAGCGAAGCAAGCTCTACGGAGAGCTGCACGGTGTGTTGACCTACGGCCCGGCCAAGCGGGTTGACGGCAATCCGGGTCTGTTGCACTACGGCATTCACACGACAGAAATGTTGTGTACGTTGATGGGCCCCGGCTGCCAATCGGTCACCACGCAACATGTGGCGGGTGCCGACGTCGTGTGTGGGGAATGGGCCGATGGCCGCCTGGCGACGCTCCGCGGTTTGCGTGCTGGCTCGACAGCTTATGGTTTTACCGCCTTCTGTCAGCATGGAGTCATCCCGCAGCCCACATCCGCCCGTTTTTCCTACCGCAACCTGTGCGCAAATATTGTCGAAACTCTGCGGACCGGAAAGTCTCCGGTCACGCCAGAGCAAACATTAGAAGTTATTGGCTTCGCCCTCGCCGCGCTGGAAAGCGAACAGGCGGGGGGAGCCAAAGTTTATTTGAGGAAGTAGGCCGTACAAGACAGTCCGGTCGTTATCAGTTTGGGGTCGGGCGTTCAAATTTCAAAATTGGCCAATTTGCCGTCTGCCCTGCGGCACATTGAATGACTGGCCAATTTTGAAGTTTGGACACCCGACCCCCAGCGAAGTTGCGTTTCTTTTCATCCCACGTTTCTCACACTCAACTGAGCGGTTCATAACATGTCTCATGGGCTGTTGTTTCAGCGACTGAGCGTTTTTCTGATTGCGTGTTCGGGCATCGCCAGCACGGCCCGCGCGCAAGACTTTAAAGTCTACACCCCCGTCTTCGATCTGAAGGCGGCCGCGACCAGCCCGCGCGCCGGCCAGCGTCCTCAGACGCCGATCGTGGCTCGCAGCCTGACGTATTTTCATGCGGGCAAAGCCTACGACTACATCGAAGCTGAAGATGAGGTCCTCATTTATGAACCGAATGCCAAGCGATTCACCGTGCTTCACAACACGCGCAGCATGGCCACGACGATCACGTTCGACGAATTGGAACTGATGGTCCAGGACGCGGAATCCAAAGCTCAGAAGTATGTGCAGGCCGCCCGCGAGAAAGGGACTGAGCAATCCGCGCAGCTCGAAATGATCGACTTTCAACTGCAGCCCACCTTCAAAGAGGTGTTTGATCGGCAGCACAACACGCTGGTCTTGAAGTCACCCCATATGAGCTATCTGGTGAAGGGCAAAACCATTGACCCGCCCGAACGTGTGCAGTTTTACCTGAAGTATTGCGATTGGATGGCGCGCCTGAATTACGTGCTCCATCCGCAGGCACCGCTGCCGGGGCCGCGTCTGACCCTGAATGGCAGTCTGAAGAAGTTCGACATCATGCCGGTCGAAGTCACGCTGCAGGCCGGCATCGGAGGCGGAATCAACCTCAAGGCCGAACACACGATCGACTGGCAGCTCGATTCACACGACCGAGATCGGATTCACCAGTGGCAAACCCAGCTCAGCAGCGATGAGATTCAACAGGTCCCGTTTAATCGATTTCGCGAGGTGAAGCTGGCCGATCAGCGGTGACAGGCTTATTGGGTGTGAGAGTATGAGTGTGCGAGGGTATGAGAGACATAGGTATTGTGGAGAAGTGGACCTCATACTCCGTCACTCTCGCACCCTCTTACACTCAAACAATTCTTTCCACCTAAGGCACTTCCTTCAGCCACTCCAGCAACACGTGCCCGACCTTGGCAATGCTCTCTCCCGAGCAATTCGCGGGGATATCCTTCCGCGTGTGCCAGTGGGGATAATCAAAGTCGATGATGTCGATCGTCGGAATTCCCGCCACATCATTCAGGGCCAGATGATCGTCCTGGATCTCATGACGGGTCGTGGCGATGAACTCCTTCACGCGTAACCGCTGAGCCGTCCCCCAGATGCTTTTCGCCAAATCGGGGGCGTAATCCATGCTGTTCTTTTCGTAGTAGATCGTCAACTGCTTGTCGGCGATCATGTCGACCAGCACACCGTAGCGGTACCGGTATTTAGGCGGCTCATCCCGATAGCGGCGAGCAAAATGCTCGGAGCCCAGGAAGTACCGATCCTGCGGGCTGAAGACCAGCTCTTCCCCATCGAACAGCACAAAGTCGACACCGAATGCCGGCTTGATCTTTTCCAGATGATGAGCCAGTTCCATGAACAGGGCGACCCCGCTCGCACCATCATTCGCGCCGACAAACAGTTGGCGTCTCGCCGAGGGATTGGTCTCACGATCGGGATACGGACGCGTGTCGTAGTGGGCGCACAGCATCACGCGTTCGGCGGCCTTCGGGTGCCACGAGATGATAATGTTGTTCATCCGCACCGGTTGGCCATTCAACGGATGCGGGGCGTCAAACGGCTGCAGTTTGATTTCGCAGTTGAACTTCGAGAAATGGTCGGTGATCAGCTTCTGCTGTTTTTCCATCCCGGGCGAACCGCTCACTCGACCGCCGATGTCGCAGATCTCTGTCAGATATTTGAAAGAACGTGCGGCGTCGAGCGGCCCGTGCATGGCACCCTTTGTTTGAGATGTGGCAGAGGGAGTCCAGACGAACGGGCTGGCAATCGTCACAGCCACCGCCGCCAGACAAAAGATCCGTCGCCACGATCGAGACGACCGGCCGGAACGAATTGAGACATCACCAGGCGCGGCCTGTCGCGTATCCGGTACTGGCATCTGGCATCCCTGCTTTCTGCGATGAGTCGGCCGTAGAAGAATTCGTGAGAATTCTTGAGCCGCTATGCGCTACGCCGCGAAAAATATTTCAACGTCATGGGAGGGTGAGGCTCCCGCCGAACCGCAAGCGTTATTCAGCTCTCGCTAGACTATCCGGTTCGGCAGGAGCCTCACCCTCCCATCGACTCGAATCACGAATTCGATCGAACTTCTTCGAATTTCCCTGACAATAATCCTTCACGGCCTGTCCGTATGCGGCGGAAGTCTTACGACGTTCCGCTACCAAACTACTTGCCCTTGCGATACAGCTTCGTGAGCACAGCCACGGTGAAGCCGCCATGCTGCTGACTCCCCGAAGTGTAGAGCCAATCGTTGAGATCATCCACTGCCACGCGAACTCGATCACCGCTCTTGATGCGTCCGATGCTCACAGGGTCGTTATCGAGCCGCCCGAAAATGATGTTATTCTCGATGGCCCCGACACTCAACCACATGAACTCCGTCATATCGCCGTCGCTCAGGGGCGCCTTGACCGCGAACACATCTCCCGCCTGACGTTCCTCGAAAGCCGCGACGAATTCCGGCCAACGCTCGCGGGCCTCCTGCACGGCCCGCATCATCAGCGGATCACTTTCGGAGATTTCCAGCACCGGGGGACGATGGTTGGCTTCGAAGATCTGCAAGGGATCGGGACCGCGCAGCACCTCGTCGAGATCGCTGTCGTAGACGCAGCCACGGCTGTTCCCGGGGCAGAAGATGGCAGTGCAGTCGTTATCGATCAGCTCCGCCAGCAGGCGACCAATCCAGTGGAAACTGGCGTCTTCCGACATGTGGGCGGGACCAAAGCGATCCACCGACATCCACGCACGGTGTTCTCGCACTGCCTGACGCAGCCGCAGCTCCTGGATTTCCTCACTGACTTCTTCCACGTCTTCAATATACGGCCGCGCGTAATTGTTGACCAAAAACATCTGCCCGTGGGCTTTGATCATGTAGTTGACGTCGTCCTGCACCATCACGACGAAATTTTCGGCGTCGTCGGAATCTTCGAACTCCATGTCGAAGGCGTTGGAAGCCAGCTTCCGCAGGATGACGGGGTCGAGATACCGTTCCTCACGTAACAACAGCACCAATGAGACGATACGCTTCGCGGGCCGCCGTTTTCTGACGAACAGGCTCATCAACCACGACCAGAAGCTGCTCATTGGAGATCCTCGTTACAGACGACGCCGATCTGGCGATTCCATCCATTCATCGTACGCGTTGCGGAGGTTCGCTTCAACGAAACGTTTTGGCGGTTTCTTAAATAAGCAGATTTCGATGGCCTGTTGCAGGGTCTTTAGGTCTACGGACCTTAATTCCACGGCATCTCAAGGCGGGGATTCTACAGAAGCTTGAGGACAGAAAAATGTGACGACAGAAAAATGGGCTCATTTCCTGACGTGAATCGATAGGCTTGCATATTTCTGTCGTCACATTTTTCTGTCAAAAAACTTTTACGATTGCGGGCATCTGTGTTTCTGATGTCATCCGGCTGTTGGACAACGCAAATTAGCCTAGATGAGCCCCCCAATACTTTACAGAACATCCCATCTCCCCAAATCGATGAGCCAACTCAACACAATCGTGTACAACCTAACGAATCCGTCATCAATGATGCTTGAAACGAAGAGGTGAGAGGCGCAGAATTTAGTGTTAGAGATTCCGTTTGCCGCCAGCGGACGGATTTTCGAGCATCCGGAATCAATTTTCAGAGGCTCGAAGCAACTCGAGAGGGAGCATCATGAAGCGAGTTTGGTTGCAGTGCGCGTTGGTCGTCGCCGTGGGCTGGATTGTCTGCAGTTCGGCTTCGACCGCCCAGGCCCAATGGGGCTACGGATATCCGGGATATTCGTACGGAGCCGTCGTCGTGGCACCTCAGCCGTATATCGGCTATCCAGTTCCGTACAGTGGATACGGTGTCGGAGGCTATGGTGTGCCGGCTTATGGAGTCGGATACGGCTTAGGTGGAGGTTATGGATATGGCGGCTATGGATATGGCGGTGGTTATGGGTACGGAGGCGGCTACGGATATGGCGGCTATCGTCACCACGGGCATTACCACGGCGGTTATGGTCACGGACATGGACATTACCACGGTCACTATCGCTATTAACCCGTAGCCTGACTCTCCGAGTCGGGTTCTCTGTAGCCTGACTCTCCGAGTCGGGCCTGCCCAGGATGGGCAGTGATTTTCGAGCTGTCGTCAACGGCGACCTTGAGCCGACGTTTGACAAGACCAACAAGCCAACCCGATGATGCAGCCCGGCTGATTTTTCCAAGCAGCCGGGCTGATTGTGTTTTCCGAGCCGACAGAAATTCCAACGAGGTGCACGGGTGGCAGACTTTTTACAGCTGGCGGACAAAACGATCCTGGTCTTCGGCGTCGCAAATCGCAAAAGCGTGGCCTATCACATCGGCCAGGAACTCACGACGGCCGGCGCCCGAGTCGTCTACGTCGTGCGCTCCGCAACCCGGCAGGAATCGGTGTCGAAACTGGTTTCGCCCGCACCGGTCTTGGTCTGCGATGTCGAACATCAAGACCAGATCGACCGCCTGCGTGACGCCGTCCGCGAGCAATTCCCCGTGATCCACGGCCTCGTCCATTCGCTGGCGTTTGCGGATTACTCGGCCGGCTGGCTGCCCTTCCACGAGACCCCCCGGGCCGCGTTCCTGCAAGCGATTGATATTTCCTGCTATTCGCTGATGGCGGTCTGTAATGCCTTCAAAGATCTGCTGGATCCGGAACAAGGCAGCGTCGTGTCGATCTCGATTTCGACCACACGCATGGCGGCCGAGAACTACGGCTACATGGCCCCCGTCAAAGCGGCACTCGATTCGGCCATTTGTTTTCTCGCCAAATCGTTCTCGAAGTTTTCCAAAGTCCGGTTCAACGCAGTGTGTCCCGGCCTGCTGAAGACATCCGCCTCCGCCGGCATCCCGGGTTACGTCGACAGCTACCTCTACGCCGAACAAGCAACGCTCCGCAAAGAGGCCGTCCAGACCAGCGAAGCGGCCAACGTTGCCGCGTTCCTGCTGAGCCCGAGGTCCTCGGGAATCAACGCCCAGGGAATCGTTGTCGATGCGGGAATGTCGATCAATTACTTCGATGACCAGCTGATTCATCGCACGTAACGCGAAGCGTCTAAAAGCGTTCGTAGGACGGGTCTCCAGGCCCGTCCGAGCCCGTAACCAGTGACATGACACACCATTCAACTCTCCCGAGCTTCGCGCAGCGCACGGGTCGCGATCGATGAAATCGTCGAGAATTCTCACCTCTTCACCGCAGGCCAGTCGTGCGCTGCGCGATGCTCCTGGGGGATGAATATTTTTGAAGTCGGCGATTACGGGCTCGGACGGACCTGGAGACCCATCCCACGGTCGAGCCACGTCCTTCAAACTCCGGCCTGCCACTGCTAACCTATCAGAAATAGAGTCCGTGCAGTGACTTCCAAGAATTTCCAACCGGAGCAGAAAGGTCGGACCATGATCGTAGCGCAGCCTCGTGGTACTCTTTTACGTCGGATGACAAGTTGGGCCGTCGTGTGTGTCGCCGTGGTCCTGAACTTGGCGAGCCTCGCCCAGGCCGAAGATCCGTGGATCGTGTTCGAAGGGGGCCCCGGTCCCGGTCAGGGGAAGCATATCGTCCTCATCAGCGGTGACGACGAATATCGTTCCGAAGAAGCGATGCCGCAGTTGGGGAAAATTCTCTCGACGCATCACGGCTTCAAATGCACGGTGCTGTTCCCGATTGATCCCGCAGACGGCATGATCAAGCCCGACTACCAGGAAAACATCCCGGGCCTGGAAGCCTTGAAGACCGCCGACCTGGCCATCTTCTTCCTGCGGTTTCGCAATCTGCCCGATGACCAGATGAAGCTGATCGTCGACTATGTCGAATCGGGCAAACCGATGATGGGCCTGCGGACTGCGACCCATTCATTCAACCTCTCCAAGAGCAAGACGTTTCAAAAATACACATGGACGGCCAAGGACGAGGGCTGGGACGGCGGCTTCGGCCGGCAGGTGCTCGGTGAGACCTGGATCAGCCACCACGGCAATCACGGCAGCCAAAGCTGCCGCGGAATCATCGCCCCGGGCCAGACCGACAACCCCATCCTGCGCGGCATCAAAGACGGCGACATCTGGGGCCCGACCGACGTCTACGGCGTCCGCCTACCCCTCCCGGGGGACAGCAAGCCGCTGGTCCTGGGCCAGGTCCTGGTCGGCATGAAGTCGGACGACAAGCCGCTGGAAGGCTCCAAGAACGACCCGATGATGCCCATCGCCTGGACGAAGACCTATAAGGGCAGTTCCGGCAAGACGTCACGCGTCTTCACGACGACCATGGGAGCCTCATTGGATTTGCTGAGCGAAGGCGTCCGCCGGATGCTCGTCAACGCGACCTACTGGTCACTCGAGATGGAAGACAAGATCCCCGAGAAATCGAAGGTCGATATCGTCGGAAAGTTCGAACCCACGATGTTCAAGTTCGGCGGCTACACTAAGGGCAAAAAGCCTGCTGATTACGCATCGAAGGAATAGGCATTACGGACACAGGGTCGAATTATTTGTGAACGCAGGCGAGCGTCCGGGCATAAGCTGGACGCTCGCCTTGTTTGCTCTAATCCGGCAGTGCTGCCTCTGGATCAATCCGCTCCCCTTCCCAAGTCGCCACGCCGTTTTCATAGGTCAACAATCGCGACGCACTCCCCGGAACTGGTGGAGTATTCTGCTTGGGCAACCAAACAGCAAGTTGCCGAATCGTCTCAGCCTGCTTGGCGTCTTTCGCAAGATTGGTCCACTCGTTGGGATCGGTCCGCAGATCGTAAAGTTCCTCTGAACCATCCGCATAGCGAATGAATCGCCAATGCTCGCTGCGCACCGCGTGATTGTTCTGGTTATGGGTGGTGATTGCTGGCCAGGGTCGTTCCGCCGCGGCGTCCTTCAACTGCGGAACCAGGCTGTGTCCTTCCAGATCGCTTCGCTGTTCAAACCGGCATAACTCAAGCAGGGTCGGAAAGACATCGAGCAATTCGACGGGACGACTGCAACGCGCCCCCTTGGCTGATCCCGGACCGGCAAAGATCAACGGCACGCGGGTCGATCGTTCCCACAAGGTGTTCTTGCCCGTGATCCCCTTCTCTCCCAGATGCCAGCCGTGATCGGACCACAAGACGACAATGGTCTCGTCCGAACGTCCCGTCGCGTGCAGCGCATCCAGCACTCGCCCCACTTGGCTGTCCATCAAGCTGATCGATGCCAGGTAAGCGCGAACCAGCGGCTTCCATTGATCGTGTTCGACGAGAAACTTCAAACGCGGCTCCGGCAATTTCCAATGGAGATAGCTGGCAAACCGCGGCAGATCATCGCGATCATCAGCCTTATACGGCGGAAGTTGCAGCTGATCGACCGGATACAGATCAAACCATTTCTGCGAGGCATAACACGGCACATGCGGCAATCGAAATCCGACGGACACAAAAAACGGCCGATCTCCAGGCACCGCTTTGAGCTTCGCAATGGCCGCATCGGCGATCTGCCAATCGGCTTGTCGATGGTCATCTGCCGGAAACACACCCCAATCGACCAACGGGTGCGGAGCCGGCGTCTCCACAAATTTTTTTGTCGGCCGCGGCATGCCGGGCGCCGGGCCCCATTGGTTGAATTCGCGCGGCTGATCGGCAGCGGAGATCGAGCCATCATGAAAGATTTTACCGCACGTGAATGTGTGATATCCGGCCTGCGTGAACGCCTGCGGCAGGGTGACATGATTCTTCAACCGGGTAACCGTTCGCATCCCGGGCTGCAACGCATAGATACCGGTCGTTGAAGGGCGAAATCCCGACAACAGGCTGGATCGAGACGGATTACACAACGGTGCCTGGCAATGAGCATTAGTAAACACGGTGCCCCGAGCCGCCAGCGAATCAATGTGCGGCGTCTTCACCTGCGGATGCCCCTGCAGGCAACCAATCCAATCGTTGAGATCATCGACCGCAATCATCAGGACATTGGGGCGTTCAGCGGCGAAGCTTGGGGTTTGGCAACATGCGAAGAGAAAGCCGAGCGCGATCCAGGCCAGAGCTCTCATAAAATTCCTCTGTTTTCTCTGTGCCTCTGTGTTTCCAAACCTGAATCTCAAAGAATCCGGGGACTTACGCCGCCCGGCTCGCCTGAAGATCTTAATCTGTACTTCCACTAAAGTTTCCACCACCTATCAATCAACTTCGTCAATCGCTCAACCTGCTCGGGATGCATCTTGACCAGATTGTTCTCTTCTGTAGGATCAATCTTGATCCGATATAATTCCGGCCCGATATCTCGCCCCGGCTTATTGGGCTGCTTGACGTTCACCAGATTCGGCAGAATTAACTTCCACTCACCCGACACGCACCAGCGATAGGTCACGTTCTTCTCGGGCGCGTGAATATCAACTGCGTTGTGCAGGAAGCAGGCTCCGAAGATCGCTTGGCGATTGGCCACGGCCTGCTCATCAAGCAAATCGATCCCCGGCAATCCCGCGGGAACATCTCGGCCACAGGCTCGATACAGAGTTGGAGCGATATCGACGCTGCTGACAGGCGTGTCGACGATTCGCGGAGCCACGTGTTCTGGCCAGCGAATCATGATCGGAGTGCGCAAACCTCCGTCGTATTGCGACTGCTTCGAGTCCGACCGATAGGCAGCCCGGTCAGGATCCTGAATCCAGCCATTATCAATCATGAACACGACGATGGTATTCTTCGCCAAGCCCTGCTCTTCCAGATGGCCGAGTAACTCGCCGCAGGTTTCATCAAACCATTCGCACATCGCCCAGTACTTGGCGATCTGTGGCGAGGGATTTTGGCGCACATATTTTTGAAGCAGTCGTTCGGGGGGATTGTGCGGCTGATGTGGCAACATCGGCGCATACCAGACGAGGAACGGCCTATCGGCGGCCTCCTTAATAAACTTATAGATTGGTTGCAGCGACTTACGGCCAATCTCCAGCCCCTCGTCACCATGCCGGCCGCCGCGGCTTTGGTCGCCGTGGCTCATGCCCTGAGTAAACCCGCCCGTCTGATAATTCCCCGCCCACCACTTGCCCGTTTGAAAGCTGACGTAGCCGGCCTTGCCCAACTCATGCGGCAAACGTGCATGCTGAGCCATGAAGCCATTGAGTTCATTCACCTGAGCCAAAAAGCCCGGATCGCGATAGGGTTGCTTCACGCCTTGTGGCCGTGGCGGTTCATTGCCGGTGATTTTTGTCTGGTGCGGATACTTGCCAGTCAACACCACTGCCAGTGACGGACAACACAAACTGGAAGGGACATATCCGTGACGATAAACCAGGCTCTCGCGGGCCAGGCGATCGAGATGAGGCGTCTGGATATGGGGATGCCCCATGAACCCGAAGTCGCCCCAACCCTGATCATCGGAAATGATCAGCACAACGTTCGGCGCACCGGTCGGTCCGGCAACCAAATCTGTTGGCCAGCCCAACAACCACACGATGCCGAGACATGCCAGATAAAGTCTGAGGATGTTGCTCACAGATACCTTCATTATGCGATTTCTCGCTCTCGGAATCTCCTGGTATTATCCGTGTTTCATCCGTGTCCATCCGTGTCCATCCGTGTCCATCCGTGGCAAAAAAACTCTTATTTCAACTCTTCGTGTTCGGTACTGACAATCGCACCGCGAGCATCTTTTAACGTCACGAAGAACACAATCGGACGTTCCTTGGGAATCTCCGCCGTGATCTGATCGCCGGTGATCACCGCGTCTCGTGATTGCCACTTGCGTTGTTGCCAGGCTCCCGAATCGGTCGTCCAGTGGAATGCGGGCTTCGGCTCATCTGCACCGGCCCAGGCCGCAGTGGCTGACGTGTTTTCCGCGTTCAATTTCAATCGCGGATCGACCTTAGGTAATGGTTTCCCACCGCGCACGATTTGATCGCCAAACAAGCCAATTTCAATCGGGGCCCAACCCTGGACGTGCCCGTGTGGCATGTTGACTGTGACACACAGCGTGCGATCCTTCACCAACCGATAGGTCTTCTGATAGCTGCCCATCGGATAGGCGAAATCATTCGTCCCATTCACGAACAAGACCGGCATCTTGGCACGGCCGACATGGCTCGAAGGATCAAAGTTCTTCACCCATTCAGCTCGCCATTCTTCAGACATGGCACCGAACTGCTTCAGCCAGGCACTGTCTTCCTGCAGGAATCCACACCCATAAACCGGCACAGCAAACTTAAAGCGATCGTCGACCCCCGAGACGATGCACGTCAGATACCCGCCCCAACTGATGCCTGTGACACCAATCCGATCCGCATCAACTTCAGGCAAGCTCGCGAGCAAACTCTGAGCCCGCACGCACGCGGCAACAGCATGATAGGTCCACATGTCCTTCAGGTTCGTGGGATCCTTGGGGAGCTTATAAGTATCAGTCTGATCGGGACCACCATCAGGCAACGGCTGCCCATCGGGGCCCTTCCCCGCCAGATCCATCGCCAGTGCGATGTAACCGCGATCGGCCCACAACTTGGCCCATTCCGGGAACGCCTTGCCTCCGCCGCCATGAATTAAAACGACCGCCGGGGCTTTGCCTTCAATCTTCTCCGGATACGCACAATAGGCAAACACCCGTGTCGGGGCGCCGTTCCGCGGTTCGCTTTCATAGTAGAGTTTTCGAAGCGGCCCGGACTCATCCACCCAAGTCACCTTCGGCGGTTGCCGGAGAGCGGAAACGTCCCACGGGGAGGTCTCGTCTGCTCTAATCTCAGTCGAGGCGAACGCTCCCAAAAATAGTAGCGGCAGCATCCAATGCAGCATCGTTCTGAGCAACATGAATCACTCCTTTATCGAAGACTGACGAATCGCATTCGTAGCACGCCTTCATCCCACGCTGATCCAGGTGAGCTCGGCGCATCACACTCCCTAATTCCAATTCAGCGGTTTCTGCCAGCATGCCTTAAGATTCTTCAGCTCGGAATCAATGACTCGCACCCCTTGCGGTGAGTCAACCTTCAGTACCTGTTCAGCAACGGTCTTGCCGATCGAGGCCAGAGGCAACCCAGCAAACAGCGCTTCAAACTGCGCGGCCTTCGCGGGCACAACTTCCACCAGAAATCGCGTATTGCTCTCGGAAAAGAGCAACTGAGCACTCTCGGTCAACTGCGACACCTTCGCGACAGCGGCGAGCGAAAGTTCGGCTCCCACTTCTCCGGAGAATGCCATCTCAGCCACGGCAGCGGCCAAGCCACCTTCGCTCAAATCGTGACAACTGCGAACCATTCCCGCATTAATCGCCCGATGCAGCGCGGCAAAAATCTTCACGGCCAGTGGCAAGTCCACCTGCGGCACGCGGCCTCCGGTCAGCTTATTTACCAGCGAAAAATGACTGCCGCCCAGCTCGTCCTTGGTAACACCGATTTGATACAGCAGATTCCCGGGTGCCTTGAGGTCCATCGTGACAGCGCGGTTGACATCTTCCATCTGACCCATCGCCGTAATCAGCAACGAGGCCGGAATCGCCACGGTCTGCTTCTGCCCCTTGGTATCGAAGTATGAGAACTCATTATTGAGACTGTCCTTGCCGCTGACGAACGGCGTGCCGAACGCGATCGCCACGTCGTGACAGGCGAGAGACGCGCGTACCAGGCTGCCCAACGTCTCAGGGCGATCGGTATAGCCCCAACAGAAATTGTCGAGGATCGCGATCCGACGCGGATCAGCTCCGACAGCCACGCAGTTTCGCACCGCTTCATCAATGGCCGAGGCGGCCATCCAATACGGATCGAAATCTCCAAAATGCGGATTCATGCCGCAGGCAATCACCAGGCCACGATTGGAATCCAGGATCGGCCGCACGACAGCCGCATCAGACGGTCCATCCGACGACGCCCCGACCAGCGGCTTCACGACACTGCCCGCCTGGACCTCATGGTCATACTGGCGGATGATCCATTCCTTGCTGCACACATTCAGCGAGCCGAGAATTTTTTCGAGATCCGCGTCATACCGTTCACGGGCCGGCAGCTTCAATTCCTGGACTTGAGGAGCACGATACACCGCTTCGCGAATGACAGGCGGGCGGCCATCGTGCAGGAACTCCATCGCCAGATCGCCGACAATCTGGTCCTGATATTTCAACAGCAGCCGATGATTGTCCTTGAACTCACCAATCGCCGACGCCTCGACCCCTTCGGCCGCACACAGGGCTTGGAAAGCGGGCCAGTTCTGGCGCGGGACCGACAGCACCATGCGTTCCTGGGCTTCGGAAATCCAGACTTCCGTGTAGGAGAGACCCGTATATTTGAGGGGCGCCTGATCGAGCCACACTTCCGCTCCGCATTCGGCACCCATCTCACCAACGGCACTGGAAAATCCACCGGCACCACAGTCGGTGATCGCGGTATAGAGGCCCTTGTCACGAGCTTCCAGGATCACATCCAGCACCATCTTTTCGGTGATCGCATTACCAATCTGCACCGCGCCACCCGACAGCGTTTCGCTCTCATGAGTCAGCTCGGCCGAGGAAAAAGTCGCACCGTGAATACCATCGCGACCGGTCCGACCGCCGACCGCAACGATGAGGTCGCCGGGCTTCGCACCCTTCTCCACCATATCAATCGGAATCAGCGCCACGTTGCCACAGTACACTAACGGATTACCGAGATAGCGTTCGTCGAAATAGACAGCGCCGTTCACTGTGGGAATACCCATCCGATTGCCGTAATCGCGAACGCCCGAAACAACACCACGGGCCACAACCTGAGGATGCAACACCCCCGGCGGCAATGTTTCAAATGGTGTATCCGGGGGCGCAAAACAGAAGACGTCGGTATTACAAATCGGCTTGGCACCGAGGCCCGTCCCCAGCGGATCACGAATCACGCCACCCAATCCCGTATTGGCCCCGCCGTACGGTTCCAACGCGGAGGGATGATTGTGAGTTTCCACTTTGATACACGCATGGAACTTCTCGTGGAACTCAACGACGCCGGCGTTGTCGCGGAAGACGCTCACGCACCAGTCTTGATCCCCTGCTTGCTCTCGCAATTTGCGCGTCGCGGCGAAGATCGTTTCCTTCAGCATATTCTGGAACTGAATGTCACGCGTGTCATCAACATAGTGAACACGTCCGCCCAGTGTCTTGTGCGAGCAATGTTCACTCCACGTCTGGGCAACGGTTTCCAGCTCTGCGTCAGTGGGATCGCGGTCCAGCTTGCGGAAGTAATTCTGAATCGTCTGCATTTCCGTCAGGCTGAGATACAACTGCCCGGTCTTGCTGAGCTGCTGCAGTTGCTCGTCGGACAACTCGCGAATCGCGACCTTCTG
This sequence comes from Planctomycetaceae bacterium, assembly GCA_021732415.1. Taxonomy (GTDB): domain Bacteria; phylum Planctomycetota; class Planctomycetia; order Planctomycetales; family Planctomycetaceae; genus JAKFVC01. The sequence continues at coordinate 33,592 of JAKFVC010000184.1, read as the reverse complement.
CAATTGGAACTGGTACTCGCGGCCAATCGACAGATTGCCGATGGCCAATGAGCCACGCGTGACATGTTCGATCGCGTCGTTCGAGAGAATCTTCGACGCCAGCAGTTTCAGATCGGGCTCGCTGGCTCCGGCGTTCACCCAATACTTGCGGCAGGTGGAGACCGCCTCGACGGCAAATCCCAGATCGACCAGTGCCCGCTGTGTGCTGTAAGCAATGTTGTCGGTCACGCCCGGCTTGAACATCACGTTCAACAGGCTGGCATCGTCTGCTGACTTTGTCGACGATTTCGAAAGCGGGTGGATGGCGTGGGACTCGACGACGGTATCGACCAGAAAGGTCTGGGCCGCTCGTTCGATTTGGGCCTGATCCAATTCGCCCTGAATCAAGAACGATTTGGCCGCCCGGATGTCCGTAATCGACGCCAACCGCATCGACTGGCAACTCCCCTGCACGCGAGCCGCTTCACGATCGATTTCAGACGGCAACGGACGAATCTCAATTTCCCACAACATTTCGGATGATTTCCTGCTATTTAACTCTGACTGGTTCGCCGAATCCTGCATTGTCGTGATTGGGACAACCCTTGCAAGTGTGCTGTAATTCACGCCGAGGCATGGCGCGAATACGTTTCGACGCCATGGGAGGGTGAGGCTCCCGCCGAACCGCAAGCGTCATTCGAACCTCGCCAGACTATCCGGTTCGGCGGGAGCCTCACCCTCCCATCGACTCGAATCACAAATCAAATCGGGCTTCTTCGATAATCTTCCAAACGCTCAAAACGTTCCATCGCGCACTTCGAAATGGGTCGGCTTGCCCAAGGTTTGCCCTCCCTGTTGGACCCACTGGGCGGTTGCCACGATCATCTCATCAAGAGTCACTGATGGGGGACCGAAGAGCTCGTACGATTTCCGGGCGTCGAATAACCAGGCCACAGACCCTTCGCTGCCGGTAATCACCGGCGGGCGGCCCAGCAATTCGCCAAACCGCTGGGCCAAATACCGAATTCGCACCGGTTCCAACCCTGTGACATTCAGCGCCAGCGGAGGAGTCGAAGTGTGTTGTAAACACTGAATGCCACGAGCGTTGGCGTCTCCCTGCCAGATCACATTGGCGGCCCCCATCGACACATCGACCGCCTCGCCTTTCGCCACTTTCTCAGCGACATCCAGCAATACGCCATACCGTAAGTCAATTGCGTAGCTCAGCCGAAACAGCAGTGCGGACGTGCCGTTTCGCTTGGCGAAATACGAAAACACACGTTCTCGACCGACACACGCATTGGCATACTCCCCCGGCGGAGTTAAGGCGTCGTCCTCTTGCGAACCAGGACCATCCACAGAAACCAGGGGATAAACGCAGCCCGTCGAAAACACCACCATCCTGGAGGCAGCATAACGCTCGGCAATCACTGCTGGGACCAGCGTATTCATCACCCAGGTCAACTCAGGTGCTTGAGAAGTCCCGAACTTCTGCCCCGCCATGCAGATGACATTGGGCGCATCGGGCAATTTCGCCACCGCGTCACGATCCATGAGATCGCACGTAATTGTCTCGACGCCCTGCGAGCGAAGTTCTGCCGCGACTGCGGGCGATGAAAATCGAGATGCCGCGAACACCTTTCTGTCTCGCTGCCCGAGTTGATCCATCGCACGACGCACCATGCGAGCCAACGTCGGGCCCATCTTGCCGCCAGCGCCGAGGACCATCACGTCCCCCGGAATAGAACCTAATGTCTCCAGCACGCCCGCTGTGGGCTGGCTCAACTGGTCTTCCAGATCCGCGACATTCAAGATGGGACGCATGGGGATGCCTCAGGGTGCGGGAGTACCAGCGTGTGAGAGTAGAGAGAGATCGGTTCGAGTTCGGGCTGGAACTCTGACTCCGTTACTCTGGCACCCTCACACGCTGACACGCTTTCGATTGCGCAACATTTAGGTGAAACGACTCTATCCGAGTTGATCTCGAATCTGCTTGGCATGTTCCCACAGTTGCTTGATGGCGACGGCATCCCGGCGGGACAGTGCCCCTCGATATTGGTCCAAAATTCCCGCAAATTTATCGAGACTCCGGCCCACTTCCTCGGCATTGTCCAACAAAATGCTGGTCCAGAGATCTGCGTCGCCGGCAGCAATTCGCGTGGTATCTCGAAACCCCCGTGCCGCGAGTTGCTGATGCTCAGGAGCCAACGTCGCCGCCAGCACAGACGCCGCCACATGCGGAAAATGGCTTGTCTCGGCGACCGCTCGATCATGGGCCCGCGCCGGCATCTCAATCAACCGCGCCTCCAAACTGGTCCAGAATGAACGCAGCTTCTGCAATCCCGCCGGCGAAGTCCGCTCGTGAGGAGTCAGCACGCAGACTCGATTCGCAAACAGCTGTGGATTGGAATATTCGTAGCCGCTCTTTTCAGATCCGGCGAGGGGATGGGAACCGATGAACTCGACCCCGGGAGGGAGTCCCGTCTCCAGCGCTTCGCAGATTTCGGCCTTAGTACTGCCGGCGTCGGTGATCAGTGTTCCACACCGACAGGCCACCGCCGCTTCGCGCACGCCAGCGACGACGCGATCCACCGGGGTGCAAAAGACAATCAAATCGGACTGCCGGGCCGCCCACGTCAGGTCGGACGTGACCTCATCCAGCAAACCGCGATCGACGGCTCCAGCCAGCTTGGAAACATTTCGCCCCACGCCAATCACCCGCGTGGCGAGACCCCGCTCTTTCACGGCCGCAGCCAGCGAACCGCCAATCAGCCCTACGCCGACCACCGTCAGTGTCGAAACATGCCAATTCGTGGATGCGGATGGGATGGTCATAGCCGCCCCATTTTAGAGATCCAGAATCGGCATTGCCAGTGGCGGTCGTCTTCGACCCCGGAGGGTGTCGCAGATAGTAGCCGGTGGTGAGCGCAGCGACACCACCGGATAGCGTTTAGATAAAATTCCGACCCTGGAGGGGTCGCAGAAACGTTGCTCTGCGACCCCTCCAGGGTCGAAAACACTTATTGCCAATTACCGGTGGTGTCGCTGCGCTCAACCACCGGCTACTCTCTTTAATCACTCCGGGATAAGGGCGAATGGACGATCTCACGCCAATTCGACGCTCGTCATTTCATCCGACATTTTGCGTGGCTCGGAACCGGCTTTTATGGCAATCTTCCTTCAATGAAGCTAAACTGCCGGTTTTCGTTCAAACAGTGAAAGTCATCGTAAAATAACTCCGCGCCACGTGCGCAATTCACCGTTCTACACCTTTCAGAAAGCTCGCGTTCAGGCGGGCGGGAAACGAAACATGGCGAAGTGTGATATTGGCTTGATCGGTCTGGCTGTGATGGGTGAAAACCTGGTTCTCAACATGGAGAGCAAAGGCTTCACCGTGGCCGTTTACAATCGGACGGTTTCCAAGGTGGACGATTTCATCGCCGCCAACCCGGGCAAAAATCTGGTCGGCTGCCATTCTCCTCAGGAATTGATCAGCAATCTCACGTCACCCCGCAAGGTGATGATGATGGTCAAGGCCGGCCCCGCGGTCGACGCCCTGATGGACGAACTCATGCCTCTGCTGAGCCCCGGCGACGTGCTGATCGACGGTGGCAACGAGTATTTCCCAAACACGAACGCTCGCGTCAAGAAGGCCGAAGCGGCTGGCTTGCTGTATGTGGGATCGGGCGTTTCCGGCGGTGAAGAGGGAGCTCGTATCGGCCCCAGCATCATGCCCGGTGGATCGGAAGCCGCGTGGCCGCTGGTGAAGCCCATCCTGCAGAAGATCAGCGCCAAAGTCGGTCCCAATCACGACATTCCCTGCTGCGAATGGGTGGGAGATGGCGGTTCTGGCCACTACGTGAAGATGGTCCATAACGGCATCGAATACGGCGATATGCAACTGATCTGCGAGGCTTACTTCATCCTGAAGCATGCTCTCGGGCTGACCAATAAAGAGCTGTATCAGGTCTTCGATGCGTGGAATAAGAGCGAACTGCAAAGCTTCCTGATCGAGATCACGCGCGACATCTTCACCGTGTCCGATCCCGATGGTTCAGGGGAACTGGTCGACAAGATCCTCGACACGGCCCAGCAAAAGGGAACCGGCAAGTGGATGAGCCAGCATGCTCTCGACCTGGGTGTGCCGACGACCTTGATCACCGAGGCTGTCTTCGCCCGCTGCCTGTCCGCGTTGAAGGATGCTCGCGTCCGGGCGTCATCATTGCTGACCGGCCCGAAGACCAAGTTCACCGGCGATCGCGACCAGTTGATCGAAGACGTCAAGCAAGCCTTGTACGCGTCGAAGATTTGCAGCTACGCCCAGGGCTTCGTGCAACTGGATGCGGCCGCCAAGGAGTTTGGCTGGAAGCTGAATAACGGTGCCACCGCCCTGCTCTGGCGTGGCGGCTGTATTATCCGCGCCGCGTTCCTGGAAGACATCAAGAAGGCGTTCGACAAGAATGCCAAGCTCGAAAACCTGCTGCTGGACGACTTCTTCCGCGCTGCGATCGACAAAGCCCAACCCAGTTGGCGACGCGTGATCTGCACGGCCGTGGAATTGGGCCTGCCGATTCCGGTCTTCTCTGCGGCACTGAGCTACTACGACGGCTACCGCCAGGGACGTCTGCCGGCCAATCTGTTGCAGGCCCAACGCGATTACTTCGGTGCTCACACCTATCAACGAACTGATAAGGCGGGGACGTTCCATACCGACTGGATCAAGTCTCGCAAGCTGAGCTAGTTTGCGACAGGAATTATTCAACATCGCCCGGGATCTGTGGATTTTCCTGAGATTCCGGGCGAATGATTTTGTACCCGTCCGACGTGAGCTACCATCGCGACTTTAGGTCAAAAATCTCCGCGACGGAAATTGACCAACCGGGAACGATATCGGAAACTTGAAGCACATCGAGTTCGGTCAAAAGTGTGACGGCTTCAGCCGGGCGATAGACACTGACTGATTTCGTCCGAGGATCGATAAGGATCACCGCGCGAGTTCCGGCAGATAGCCACTCATTCGCCTTGAGTATTGCCTGTCGCACGGGATCCCCTGGCGACAGGACCTCAATCGCGAGATCAGGCGCAAACGGAAGGTACTTACGATCGTCGCTGAGGGATTGAATCCGATCTTCAACAACAAATGCAATATCTGGAACGAGCACCGTGTCTGGATTGGTTCGAATCTTGAAGCCGGTATCAGGACCGTAAGCCATCCCCAACAGATTCTTCCGGACGTGCGTTATCAAACGAGCTCCGAGAGATAGTCCGATTGCTCCGTGTTCTCCACCAGCAGGCGACATCTTGCGAAGAACCCCCTCGACCAATTCGTATCGATAGCCGTCTTTCGGCATATCGAAGAGATCCTCTGCGGTTAGTATCAGTACGTCAGTTGACATGCAACGTCTCATCCATCAGCGTGGGAACAGAATACTTCAGTTCTATCATAACCACTATAATCGCAGGACGACCTGAAACGTAGAGCATTCTGCGGACCGGAGTCGATATCATGCCACATCCTGCTGCGTTACCGGCTGAGACTTTGCTGAAGGATTGTTCTGTTGAACGGACTCGACGCTCGGGTCCCGGCGGCCAACATCGCAATAAGGTCGAAACGGCGATCGTGTTGACTCACCGGCCTACCGGTGTGCAGGCGGAGGCCAGTGAACGTCGTAGTCAGCCGGAGAATCTGGCGGTGGCGACGACTCGGTTGCGAGTGCGGCTGGCTGTGGAGGTTCGTTGTCCGGTGGAACTGGAGACGGCACCTTCGGAACTGTGGCGGTCGCGGTGCGTCCAGCAGCGAATTCGCGTGAATCCTGAACACGATGATTTTCCCGGGCTGCTGGCTGAGGCCCTGGATTTGTTGGCCGCATGTGGTTGGGACGTGACAACCGCTGCTCTGAAGCTGGATTGCTCGGCTTCGCAGTTGGCGAAGTTTCTACAACTGGAGACGCCTGCGTTTTTGCTGTTGAATCAACAACGGGTGGGGCGCGGATTGCATCCACTGAAGCCCAGGTGAGCGAAATGGCGCTAGCCACCGGTTCTTCGCACGATTCACGCCTGAGAACCGGCGGCTAGCGCCGTGCCGCTCACAACACCCGACTCGGAGAGTCGGGCTACGGGGTTGCTACAGCTCTTCTCATCTCATTGAAAACTGTTAAGATTATTGCAAGTGCAATGGATGCAATTGCAATTCGACCGTTCAGACGATGAGACTGACATGAAAAAAGAGGGCGTTTCCTCGCTGCCTGAAGTACGACAGCGGATTCGTGAAGCGGGTTTACGCAGTACGACGGCTCGGATTGCCGTCATGCAGCGCCTGGAATCGGCGACCAGCCCGATCACTCATGCCGAGATCGCCATCGACCTCGTGCCGCAAGGCTTTGATAAAGCCACCGTGTATCGCAACCTGATTGACTTGACCGATGCCGGACTAGTCACCCGTTCGGAACATGGCGACCACGTCTGGCGATTCGAACTGCGCAGCGAGAGCGAGCATCACGATAACGATCACCCACACTTCCTCTGTCTCGATTGTGGCGAAGTCAGTTGCCTGTCCGATGTGACAGTCACGATCAACCCCGCGCCTGGTTCGAAGAAATCGAACATCGGCCAATTGACCGAAGTGCTGTTAAAAGGACACTGCGGCCGCTGCAAGCCGGCTTAATGTCGCGACAAAAGCGTCGTTTCCCATCAGTCCCATTGGTCCCATCCGTCCTGTAAGTCCCATCAAATTCATGGGACAAATGGGACTTATAGGACGGATGGGACTTATGTTTTTTATCGCATCCCGTATTCGCTGGTAGAAATCAGCCGCTGGGCGCTAGCCCACAGTTTGGAGTCACATTCAGGTCGGATACCACGTACAGAACCGGACGCTAACGCGTGCCGGCTGATATCGCGGAATACAGTCATCGACCACGTACGAAGAAAGAATTCTGAATTTCGTCAGTTGACATGCCGCACGCATCTTGTATTATTGCATTAATACAAGTCCGTGGCGACCGACAACTTCCCGAATGGGATTCTGACGTGCAAATTCACATCTCTGCCAACGATGGCATTCCGATCTACCTGCAGATCGTCAATCAGATCAAGTATCTGGTGGCGTCGGGCCGGTTGGCTGCGGGGGAAGAACTGCCGCCGATGCGCGTGCTGGCCGAGCGGTTGTTGATCAATCCCAACACCGTCGCCCGAGCCTATCGCGAACTCGAAATGGCCGGCATCGTTGAGAAGCGCCGGACTGCTGGTACGTACGTTTCGGCTCAACAGTCGCCTCTGGCTCATAGCGAACGCGTCAAGATCCTTAGTGAACGGTTAGATGCGTTGCTGGCCGAGGCTCGTCAGATGGATGTGAGTTTTGAGGACGTCGTCAAACTCGCGCAGCAGCGTTACGCGGCTCTGCAACACGACTCGCAATAAGGGATCCCGAACATGGTTGAAGCCTATCCCAGCCCGGCACCGCCGATCGTCGACATTCGTCGCGTAACCCGGCAATTTGGTACCAAGACAGCCCTGGATGATCTCTCGCTGGCCGTGCCACGCGGTGGTGTGTTTGGGTTGATCGGTGGTAACGGCGCCGGCAAGACCACGTTGATCAAGCACATTCTCGGGATGTTCAAACCGCAGACGGGTTCTGTTGCGGTCTTCGGTCTCGATCCGGTCGAGAACCCCGTTGGCACGCTGGGGCGAATTGGATATTTGTCGGAAGAACGCGACCTGCCCAATTGGATGCGGGTCGGCGAACTCATGCGGTATACGCAGGCTTTTTACCCCAACTGGGATGAGAAATACGCTCAAGAACTGCGGCTGGCGTTTGATCTCGACCCCAAGGCCCGTATCAAGAATTTGTCACGTGGGCAGCGGGCTCGAGCGGGTTTGCTGGTGGCGTTGGCTCATCGCCCGGAACTGCTGGTTCTCGACGAGCCTTCCTCGGGACTCGACCCCGTTGTGCGGCGCGACATCCTGGGAGCCATCATTCGCACCATTGCTGAGGAAGGGCGCACGGTCTTGTTTTCATCGCACTTGCTGGATGAGGTCGAACGCGTTGCGGACCGTGTGGCCATCATTCATCAGGGGCGCATCATGCTCACCGCGTCGATGGATGAGATCCGAGATTCTCATCACCGGGTGACTCTGCGGTTTAATCAGGCACTCGATCGCGCCCCGGCATTGGTGGGAGCCCTCTCCTACGAGGGCAAAGGGACCGAGTGGACTTACATCTGCAGCGGCGAGAGCAACCAGCTGCGACGGGCAGCCGAAGCGCTGGGGGCGACTGTTGTTGGTGAAACTTCACTCACGTTGGATGAGATTTTTGTGTCGCGGATTTTGAGTTAGCAATAGTCCCAAAGGGACAATCAGGCGAGCGTTGGGCGTAAGCCCAATGGTTGTTAGACGGCCAACGTCAGATTGATCCGGGATACAAGCTGATGATCGTTGAATAATAGAAGAGTATTATCCACAGATTTCGCAGATTCACGCAGATGAGGATTCGGTGTGCATCATGAGATGCTCTGGTCAGTATTGATTCAATCTGCGTCCATCTGCGAAATCTGTGGATAAATGGATCGTGCAGCTCAAATCGAAGTGAGGACGCCAGGAGTGTTGGAGGTGGCTAAAAACCATCCGGCTTACGCCGGACGCTCGCCTCATTCAGATTAGCAAGCGTTAGTTCTATTAAGTTGTTTCATTCGTGAGGAGCCAGCAACATGCAAACCATCCCTCGAGCATTGATCTGGGAATTGCTGGTCCACGGTCGCGGGACTTTGATGTTGGGCCTCCTCGGGGCGAATATCTTGCCGGTTCTGTTGTTCACGGCACTCGCACAACAAGGCCCCCTCGATCCGACGGACTCCAGTTATGTCACGTTGTGCGTAATGCTCACGCAAGTGCACCTGTTTGTGTTCGGGGTCACCGTAGTGAGTGCTCAGGGACAGGTCTCACGACTCTATGCCACGCCGATTCCCAATTCCACGATGGTCCTCTGGCACGTGTTGCCCGCCATGCTGCTGGTCGCAGTGGAGTCGGTGTTGAGCACGATCGTGTTCAATGCCGTCTTCCATTTGAATTGGCCCATCTGGGGGCCGGCTCTCTTCGTCGCGGCGGCCGTTCCGGCGATGCAGGCAACGCTCTGGCAGACCGACAAATCGGCCTGGCTGCCGTTGACTCTGGGCATCGTCGCCAGCTTCCTGGGAATCTGTTTCAAGTCGCGATTCGGGCCGACATTTTCTCTGGCTCAGCACTATTGGCGGCAGGTCACGCCTGGTGAAGTCGCCGCCATGGCGGTGGTTCCGATCGTGTCGTACTATGCAGCGGTGATCGGGGTGGCTCGCAGCCGTCGAGGTGATACCCTGCCGTCGCTGGGTATCATCGCCTGGATCTGCCGCATCTGCGATCTCTCCGGTCGTGGCGATCAGCCATTTCGCAGTCCCGCTGAAGCGCAAGCCTGGTTCGAGTGGCAGCCGAAGGGCTGGGCTCTTCCGGTAACGGTCATGCTGGGCCTGATCGTTGGCGTCGGTCTCTGGACCACTTTCAATCGGAATCCGCAAGAATTACTGCAAGGCTTCCTGGTGGGTGGCGGGATGATCTCGCTGGTGGCCCTGGTGGGTGGACTGATCATGGGAAACACCGGCTCGAATGATACGAGTTATGAAATCAGTCAGTTCCTGGCCAGCCGGCCGATGACTACCCCAGCATTGTCGCGCATCATTCTCGAGATGACAGCTCGTAGCGTACTTCTCGCGTGGTCGATCTGGGCCGTGGGCTTTCTGGCGTTCTATCTCATCGCGCTGGCGTCGGGCGTCACCTTGCAGCCGAAATTCCCCGCCCAGATGCTGTGGTTGTATTTTCCGGCCACATTGCTGGGTCCCTGGATTGTGTGCACCGCGGGAACCTCGATGGGACTCACGGGCCGCCGCTGGTTCTTCATCGAGATCATTTGCTGCGGACTGTTCCTGTACATCTCGAGCAGCCTGGCCGCGCAGTATTTACTCTCCCGCGAAGAGCGCATCCTGCTGGGGCGGGCCTGCGCAGAAGTGATCGGAGTCCTGCTGATCCTGGGAACGGCCTGGGCGATGATTGTCGCCCGCCAACGCGCGATGATCAGTGGGGCCACGATTTACGCGGCCTCGGGCCTGTGGGTCGCGGCGACGGCCCTGATGGTGTTCTTCAGGTTCGGTGTGCTGCGGAATGAGCAACATCCGATATTGATTATGATCGGACTGCTGGCGTTGGTCGTCGCCCCGGTCGCTACGGCGCCGCTGGCGTTGGCGTGGAATCGGAATCGATAGTAGCCTTCACGCACTGGGAGGGCGAGGCTCCCGCCGAGCCTAAGACGACCAAAGGTCGGCGTCCGCCGGAGGCATTTACCCAGCCTCCGGCGGACGCCGAGCTAAAGCTCGCTTAGGCTCGGCAGGAGCCTCGCCCTCCCATCTCTCTTAACCCATCTTATTGCTTTGACAATCCGCTACTTTCTTCACCACAGTGGCTGCTGCCCATACAGCCGGCGTAGCAGGCCAATCTGCCCGGCGTGCATCATCTCGTGATGGGCTGCCCAGTGCAGTGATTCGAGCTTCGTATCGAATAGCGAATGCGGCTTTTCTGGCGGCAGATCCAAATCGCTGTCGCTCACCTGGGGCAATTCGACGAGGGTCTGAGCGTAAACTCGATCGAAGACCGCCCGGATTTCTGCTGGTTCCGGGTACTGCGTGCGGTCGAGGTGGGGGACAGAACCCTTCCCGAAAACGACCAGAAACTGGGGCGGAATGAGTGCCTCATCCTCGGACCGCGTGCCTCGAATGCGTTCCAGTGCCAGGCGATACTGGGCCATCGCCAGATGCCCGACTTGCCACGCCAGGTGGGTTACGCCCTCTTGCGGCTGTCGAAACCAGTCTTGAGGATCCGTTTGATCGATCAATCGCACGCAGTATTTTCGCGCGAACTGAATCTGATTCAAAGCCATCTGCAGACGTAACATGATGCGAGAACCCAGGATGTCAGTGGCAGCCAGGAGAGCCGGAACAGACCCTTCAAGGAGGGATCTGGTTCGCCATTTTTCCTGGCTGCGTCATCCTGAGCCGCATCACTTAATCGATTCCAGGAACTTGGTCACCTCGGCTTCGTCGTATTTTTCTAGTGGCAATTGGAGTTGCAATTGCACGGGGCCGACCTTGCCCTGGAATTCCGCCTCAATGATCCGATAGTCGTCTCCGTCGGGGTTCTTCGCCTCAGAAAACTTCACATTGCTGACCTGACCGCGGATCTTGATGTCCTTCGTTTCCGATTTTTCAATCTTCATTTCTTGCTTCTTGACACCCTGCTGTCCGCCGTCGCCGAATCCTTTGCGGAATCCGTCTCCAAATTCGGCGTTCTTGCCCTGTCCCTTTTGTGCGAACTGCGGGCTGATTTGAAGCAAAGTCAATGTCGACTCACCGTCATTCGACTGATAGAGAATGACTTTGGCCACGAGGACGTCCATCTTGATTTTGGGCTCAAGACCGGCCGGCGGTTTGATATCAGCAATTTCTTGAGTCGCGGCGCGGATCACCGCCGGGTCGGTACTCATACCTTTGGACACGACATCGATTGCCTTCCAGAAGGCGAAACCCATCGCGACAATCGCCAGGACGGTCAAACACCCGCAACCAGCCGCACCCCACAGGCAACCCTTGGAACAGCCCCCCTTCGCTGGAGGTTGTCCGGGATACCCGGGGGCACCAGTGCGTTCGCGATCATCACGATCACGATCATCTTGATAACGATCATCGTAGCGGTCTCGGTCAGACTGCGAGCCCGAAGGATTGTCGCGGTAGTTATCGTCTTGATAGGACATTGCGTTCGTGTTCCCAAACGATCGGCCGTACTGCAAATCAGTCCAGAACTGTGAACTGACGCATCGAGCCAACCTGCACCCTGGTTCCTCGCCAACCCGCGGCCTTATTTTGACACGATCCGTTGCCGGGCGACAAGATCGCCAGCCGCCAGTTACACGATTTTCGCGAACCGCTCCATGGCCTCGGTGACGTTCGCGCGGCTGTTGAAAGCACTCAGCCGGAAGTAGCCTTCCCCGCTCGCGCCAAAGCCGCTGCCTGGCGTGCCGACGACATTCGCGTCGTTCAACAGCTTGTCGAAGAAGTCCCAACTGCTGAGATTTCCGGGCGTCTTCAACCAGACATACGGAGCGTTCACGCCGCCGTAGACTTTCAAGCCGAGTTTCGTCAGACCCTCACGAACCAGCTTCGCATTTTCCAGGTAGAAGTCGATGGTCTCGCGAACCTGCTGCTTGCCTTCCGGCGAATAGATGGCTGCCGCACCGCGCTGCACGGGGTACGACACGCCGTTGAACTTGGTGCAGTGCCGGCGATTCCACAGTGGGTGAATGGCGACTTCGCGGCCGTCCCGGGTCTTCCCCTTCAACGCCTTGGGCACCACGGTGAAGGCACAGCGAACACCGGTGAAGCCGGCCGTCTTGGAGAAACTGCGGAATTCAATCGCCACGTCCTTCGCACCGTCAATCTCATAGATCGAGTGCGGAACCGAGGGATCGGTGATGTAGGCTTCATAGGCGGCATCATAGAGAATGGTCGAGCCATTCTGATGGGCATACTCGACCCAACGCTTGAGCATGTCCTTGCTGGCCACCACACCGGTCGGGTTGTTGGGATAGCACAAATAGATCAGGTCGACCCGTTGCTTGGGAAACTCGGGGACAAAATCGTTCTCGGCCGTCACGGGAAGATAAACCAGGCCGCCATACCGCCCGCTGGCATCAGCCGGGCCAGTGTGGCCGGCCATCACGTTGGTATCGACATAAACGGGATAAACCGGGTCGAGCACCGCGGTCACGTTATCGTGGCCGAAGATGTCCAGAATGTTACCGGAATCGCACTTCGATCCATCCGACACAAAGATTTCGTCCGCATCGACGTTGGCTCCGCGGGCCTGGTAGTCGTTCAGAGCGATCGCCTCACGCAGGAAATCATAGCCCTGTTCGGGACCGTATCCGCGGAATGTACCGCGCTGGGCGAGTTCATCGACCGCGGTGTGCATGGCCGCAATCACCGCGGGGGCCAAGGGTTCGGTGACGTCGCCGATCCCCATGCGGATGACCTTCGCCGAGGGATTCTCGTCGCAGAACTTTTTGACACGGCGACCGATTTCCGGAAACAGGTAGCCGGCGGTTAACTTGAGATAGCTGTCGTTGATGTAGGTCATAGTGGAGGGATATTTTACTGGGCGAAAAGGTTCGTGGATGCGACGAAAATTCGACAACCCGATGTTGTAGACCTCCGGAAGCCTGATTGCAACCGGGAGCGTTGAAACCGTAGGACGGGTCTCCAGGCCCGTCTGAGCCCGTAACATTTGACACGATACAGATTCATCCCTCGGGAGCTTCGCGCAGCGCAGAAGTTGCTTTCGAAAAGACGGTGCGCAATGACAGCAGTTTCCCATAAGCACGTCGGCGCTCCGCGAAGTCCGCGAGGGTCGAATCTCTGTCACGCTGATGGTTACAGGCTCAGACGGGCCTGGAGACCCGTCCCACGACACGGTCACTTGTATCAGTGCGGCACTTACGACAGCATACGCCACATCTCCTCATACCCAGCGGTCAATGACTATGGCACCTACATCACGAATTATTCTGATCACCGGCTGCACCAAGGGATTGGGGCGAGCCATGACCGAACGCTGCATCGAAGCGGGCCACACAGTCTGGGGCTGCGGTCGCTCTGCGGCGGAAATCTCGACGCTGTCTCGGCAACATGCCTCGCCACACCAATTCGCGGCAGTGGATGTGAGTGATGATCTAGCCGTTGCGAAGTGGGCCGGGGAGATGTTGGCTGAGGGAAAAACTCCCGATTTGATCCTGAATAATGCGGCGACCATCAACGCGAATGCTCCACTGTGGGAGATCTCCGCGGACGAGTTTTCGCGAGTCGTCGATATCAACATCAAAGGGGTCGCCAACGTCATCCGACATTTCGTCCCCGCCATGGTCGCCAAGTCGCGCGGGGTGATCGTCAATTTCAGTTCCGGCTGGGGACGAGCCACTTCAGCGGAAGTGGCTCCCTATTGTGCAACCAAGTGGGCGATCGAGGGCCTGACGCTGGCCCTCGCTCAGGAGCTTCCCTCGGGGATGGCCGCCATTCCCATGAATCCTGGGATCATCAACACCGAGATGCTACGCAGTTGCTTTGGCGGGTCGGCAGAACACTACCCCGATGCCGAGGAATGGAGCCAAACTGCGGTGCCGTATCTGTTGAAACTCGGAGCCAAAGACAACGGGAGGCAGCTCAGTTGCCCGTAATGTCGTAGCCCGACTCGCTGAGTCGGGAGTATTGTCTAACGAAGAAGTCCCGACTCAGAGAGTCAGGCTACAAAATAAGGAAACCCGCTATGCCTCGCCCCACGATCAAACTTCTTGTGCTTGCACTTTTGTCTTGCGCCTTCTGTCCGCTGCTGCCCGCCGCCGAGGTGGTGACCATCGCCGGCAATGGAACACACGCCTGGTCCGGTGACGGCGGCCCGGCGACCAAGGCCGGAATTGGCGGGCCGTTTGGAGTCGTGATCGGTCCCGATGGTGCGCTCTACATTTGCGAGACCGAAAACCACGCCGTTCGTCGAGTTGACCTCAAGACGAGTGTCATCACCACGGTCGCCGGATCTGGCAAGGAAGGCTACAGCGGCGATGGTGGACCGGCCACAAAAGCCACCTGTCGCGAGCCGTACGAAATCCGGTTCGACAAACCGGGCGACATGTATTTCGTCGAGATGAAGAACCAAATCGTCCGCAAGGTTGCGCATGAAACACAGGTGATCTCCACGATTGCGGGGACTGGAAAATCGGGGTTCGCGGGGGACGGTGGGCCAGCGACGGCCGCGCTGTTCAATGCGCCGCATTCGATAACGCTGGACGCTGACGGCAACGTCTATATTGCCGACATCGGCAATCATCGGCTGCGAATCGTCGACGCGAAATCCGGACAGATCCGTACCCTGTCCGGCACTGGCAAGAAAGAGCCAACTCCTGATGGAGCCCCGTTCGCCAACACGCCCCTCAACGGACCACGCACGCTCGACTTCGACGGACAGCACACGCTGTATCTTGCCCTGCGAGAAGGCAACGCGGTCTTTCAGCTCGATCTCAAAACGCAAACGCTGCATCATCTCGCAGGCACGGGCAAATCGGGTTACAGCGGAGACGGTGGTCCGGCCAAACAAGCCGTCCTGGCCGGCCCCAAGGGGATTGCATTGGGACCGAACGGCGACATCTACCTCTGCGATACCGAGAGTCACACCATTCGCGTCATTCGTACCGCGACGGGAATCATCGAGACCATCGTCGGCGACGGCAAAGCGGGCGACGGCCCCGATGGCGCGCCTCGCAAGTGTCGATTGAATCGCCCGCACGGCGTGTTTGTTGACGCTAATGGGCTGGTTTACATCGGCGATAGTTCGAACAACAAAGTGCGAGTTTTGCGGCCGTAGGATGGGCACTCTTGCCCGTCTGTTATTTCTGCAACACTTTTGCGGAATGACTTGAGATCCCGTATTCGGAAATATCCCGGAGGGATTAAAGAGAGTAGCCGGTGGTTGAGCGCAGCGACACCACCGGTGAAGGACTTAACCGTTTCCGGTGGTGTCGCTGCGCTCAACCACCGGCTACTCTCTGCGACCCCTCCGGGGTCAAAAAAGTGACATCACGACTCCCGGTCAAATCAACGATTTGGACGAGAAAGGTCAGATGCCACGGCCGCACGCACTTTGATCTTCGGCTTTTTCTGACACTTAACGCAGAAGAACGTCGAACGTTGGGCCTGGATGATTCGCTGGACTTCGCTTCCCTGACACGATTGGCAGAGTTCGCCTTCTCGATCGTAGACTAAATGCGCATTCTGGTAGCCGCCGGACTTATTGAGCGCGTTGCGATAGGTGCCGTCGCTGAGGGTTGAACCTTCATAGCGAATGGCCTCGTGCAAGATATGGCTCACCGCTTCGGCCAGCCGCTCGATCTGCAGTTTCGTTAAGACGTTCGCTGGGGCCAACGGGTGAATGCGCGAGCGATGCAGGATCTCGCTGGCGTAGAGATTTCCGATCCCCGCGACTGCCTTCTGGTCGAGCAACAAAACTTTGATGGCCCGCTTCGACTGGCGACAGACCTCCACCCAGTGGGTCGCTTCCATCTCCAGGGCGTCTCGTCCCAACTGACCTGTGGTGATCAGGGCCTGATAGGCCGCGGGCTCGTACAACGTAACGGTGCCGAGGCCCCGGCGGTCCCAGAACCACAGCGAGTTGTATTGCTGGCGACCGGACAGCTTCCACTCCAGCCGCAGATGACCGGGATCAGGAGCAGCAGTCAGCAGCAGTAACCCAGTCATCCGCGGTTCGACGACGATTGCCTCACCGCTTTCCAGCTCCAGAATCCCCCGCTTCGCGCGACGCTTGACCGCGGTAATCAACTGCCCGCGCACACGCTGAACCATCTCTTCGAGACCCGGCCGATACGTCAGCGGCCGACAGGGACAGGGACACTCCACCAACTCACGAATCCGCCGCCCTTCTACAAACGGACGGATACCACGAACCATGGTTTCGACTTCAGGCAATTCAGGCACAGGCTCCCTTTCGGGCAAATGACGAATGTATGACAAAGGACAACTGACTAAGGACAACGGACAAAAGGCCAATTCCCCCCATCTGTCTTCGCGGCTGTTCACGTTTTTCTTGACAGTGGTGTTAAAACACCATAAATTCCATTACTTGTGAGGTCTGCGAGTCCGTGGGGCCCGTAGACGAGATTGTCTGCCGTGAATGTTCTCCGCCCTTGACGCTGGGCCGTCGAGTGCGGACAAGATTCCCGGCCGAATCCTAGGTTTCGAAGAGTCCGGCGCGGGTGTTGTCGCGGCTTGATCCGACCGCCGGTCTGTGAATCACAGACCGGCCGCAGTGTGTCTGATCGAGCACCGTGTATGATTTTAGCGGATCACGTCAACTCCATCGCCTCTCTTCAGTGAACACCGGGCACCCGCCCGAGAACACCGCCTTTGGCGGTAGGAGACGGCATGCAAAGGAGCGTGGAAGCTCTGTCCACCACGGACGTACTCGCCGAGTGTGAAGCGGTCCTCGGCTATAATTTTCAAGATCGCAGCCTGCTGCAACTGTGTCTGACACATGCTTCAGGAGCCAGAATCCGGTTGGAATCCAACGAACGCCTGGAATTTCTGGGTGATTCGGTGTTGGGGCTGGTCGTGTGCGAGATGCTCTTCAAGCGTTTCCCGGAATCGACCGAAGGGGAACTGACGCGCGTCAAATCGATCCTGGTCAGTCGCACGACGTGCGCGAAGATCAGCCTCCAGATGGGTTGCGAACGGCTGATTTTCGTCGGCAAGGGCCTGAAAGTCAGCGATCGGGTCCCGGAATCGGTCATCGCCGCAGTCTTCGAATCGTTGATTGCCGGCGTGTATCTGGATGGTGGACTGGAACCTGCGCGACAGTTGATCGAACGGGTGATGACTCCCGAAATCGACCTGACGACGCAGCAGGACCACGGCCGCAATTTCAAGAGCCTGTTGCAGCAGCATTCACAGAAAAGCCTGGGCGCCACGCCGGTTTACAAGCTGCTCGATGAACGGGGCCCCGATCATTCCAAATGGTTCAAGGTTGCGGCGACTATCGGCTCGCATTTGTACTCACCCGCCTGGGGAGCCAACAAGAAAGAGGCCGAGCAACGTGCGGCGCACAATGCGCTGTTCGAATTGCAGGGGAAAGAGATTCCCCACATTGGGGATGAGCAGACGCAGGTGCTGTAGCCACATTCACTGTAGCCCGACTCTCTGAGTCGGGTACTCCTCAGAGAAGACCCGACTCAGAGAGTCGGGCTACAGGTGCGGCACGATGTCGCTCATTACGGCATCCTGAATGGCAGCGGCACGTCGCGCACTCCGTGGCTGACGCGCGTTGTTGGCGAATGCACCATTCATCACATTGTCGATCCAATGCCGGTACGCATCGACGCGGGTATCAAAAGAATGGTCGCCTCGACCGGAATTGTTTTTCGTGCCGCCGGATGTCACACCGGCTACGAAGTATGTCACGCCGACTTTGATGAACGCTGGCCCACCAGAATCACCGTGACCAGTATTCGAGTCCGTCGGCTGGTCGAAAACCCAGCGGATTCGCGTCGAAGTCACCTTTTCCAGCGGAGTCGTCCCCACACGTTTCGTGCCGAAGTCGTTGGGGGTCTCGCCATCCAGCGTCCCGCCAGCTCCATAACCCACCAAAGTCAGCAAGGTGCCCACGCGGGGTTTCTCACGATAAATCGGACTGGGATCGACCCCTTCCACGGGCTCGCTGAGCTTCCATAACGCGAGATCATTCGCCTTATTGGTATTGAATCGCCGCGGGTTATAGTCTGGATGGATGTCGATTTCGTCGACTAAATACGTCTTTCCGGCGATTTCGACACGCGCTTCGGTACGTGGCAAGCCTTCTGAAAGATGTGCGGCAGTCAAAACCCACTGTGGAGCGATCAGCGTTCCGGAACCGAAATATCCCAGGTCATTTCCGACCAGGGCCACGGATGAGAAGCCGTCCGTCGGCGTCCCGTTCAGGATCTTCGGAGTGACCAGACGCATGTCCGACGCCGAATGTCCCGAGCCGCTCGCACTGAGTAGCTGCCGCGGCTCCAGGGTCTCGATTCCCCAACCGCGCACCTTCCTCGAGCGAGCTGCGCGTTCGGAAGGCTCATAGTCCAGCCAAGTCAAACTTTGCTGCATCAGCCCGATAAGACGATCTAACATAGATTGATTCCGAACTTTCCCAGACGCGTGGCACGCACTGCGGCTAAGTATAGCTCCCAAAGCCCGGCTTTCCGTGATTGGCAACACGCGAACGTCAAATACCTCACCAATTCGGCAATGACCGTTTCAAAGTACAATGCCGCGTTCAACTTAGGGTTTGAAACGGTTTTTCTGCCAGTTTGAGGCCTCCGTCTCCCGGCTCTGCACACCGTGTGTGACGCTCGCAATTCACGTCTAGTTCCCACGGGAGTTCGTTGCCAGCCAGCGGGCATTCGATCAGAATCAAGCTGTCGGCTGCGATTCCGTCGTTCGGATCATCACATCCCCTACAACAGCCGGCAACATCACAACTCTTCAAGAGGGAGACATTCCATGCGTCGCCGGATTTGTCTGAGTCTTCTCGCCACAGGGTTCTGGATTGGAATTTTCGCCGTCCAGGCCCAGGACAAAAAAGAAGCCCCCGTCGTTCCGCCTCGAGAAGGCAAATCGGAAACCTACGCCCTGTTTAACGGCAAGGATCTCGAAGGCTGGGAAGGCCATGAAAAACTGTGGTCCGTTAAGGACGGCGTGATCATCGCCAAGAACACCGAGCCCATCCCGGTGAGTACGTACCTGCTCACCAAGAAGAACTACACCGATTTTCGATTTACGGGCACGGTCAAGCTCGTAGAATCCGAAATGCATTCGGGCATCGCGATGTGGGGACGAGTGGCCCCCGACAAGGGCGACAAATACACCTACGCCGGGCACCTGGTGATGTTCCCGTCAGGCTGGGGATTCTATGACCTCTACGGCCGCCAAGGACTGGGAGTTGATCCGGAACCGGCTAAAAAGGTCGGAAAACAACACGATTGGAACGAACTGGAAATCCTGGCCCAGGGCAACCGCATCCGCGTTGTCGTCAACGGAGCGTTGATCGCCGACTGGCGCGATCCGGAACCCAAGCGCATCCTGGAAGGCCCCATCGGTCTGCAATTGCACTCCAACAAGGTGCCGCAGGAGATTCACTTCAAGGATCTCAAGATTGAGACCTTCCCCAAGGATGAACTTGTCACGTTGAAGAAGTAAGCGTTGTTAATCACAGGATGTTATGCAATCCATAACATCCTGTTGCACAATGGCGGAGAGTTCACGTTCCTTGGCGGTTGGCGGATCGATACGCAA
The DNA here is from genome assembly GCA_021732415.1 of Planctomycetaceae bacterium. Lineage (GTDB taxonomy): Bacteria > Planctomycetota > Planctomycetia > Planctomycetales > Planctomycetaceae > JAKFVC01. Next base: position 13,655 of record JAKFVC010000184.1, on the reverse strand, counting down.
ATTTTCGACCCCGGAGGGGTCACAGAGAGTAGCCGGTGGTTGAGGAGCGGAGCGACGACACCACCGGACAACGTCATATTCCCGCATTCGACCCTGGAGGGGTCGCAGAGCATCGGTTCTGCGACCCCTCCAGGGTCGAGATTTCATCGTCGAACGTATTCCGGTGGTGTCGTCGCTCCGCTCCTCAACCACCGGCTACTCTCTTTAATCCCTCCGGGATAAATGCAAAATCCCATCGTACGCCGTTCGGCAAATCAAATACTCACGCCGAACAATCATGTCCGGCTTTTCATACGACGGACATGATTGTTCGCACTCCTCGAAGAGATTCTGTGATGCCCCAATTGATCGCGCAACCCAAGGTCATTGAAGCCGCTGGAAACAAACCCAAACGGATTGAAGAATTCTTCGGCCGAGTCAACTCGGGAACGGAAGCCCTGAGCATCGCCCGGATGGTCAGCCCGACAGGGTGGCTGGAACCGGGACAGACGCCGGAATTCGACGAATACACCGTTGTCTTAAAGGGTCTGCTACGCGTGGCCTCGAAAGACGGTACACTGGATGTGGCCGCCGGCCAGGGGGTTTTGACTCGAGCCGGCGAATGGGTTCAATACAGCACGCCACAAGAGGGCGGTGCTGAGTATATTGCGGTTTGTTTGCCGGCGTTTTCTCCGGCGACTGTGCATCGCGACGCGTAGCGTCGCATCTTGTAGGATGGGTCTCCAGGCCCGTCCGAGCCCGTAACTACTCGCTTCAATAACCATTTACACCTGCGAACCTCGCGCAGCGCACGACTTGGTCGGAGGAAACAGCAGCAATTTCCCTACCGTCTTTTCGAAAGCACGTCGTGCGCTGCGCGAAGCTCGTGAGGGATGAATTTGTATCACGTCGATTGTTACGGACTCAGACGGGCCTTTAGACCCATCCCACGACGTTGCAAACCGATCCGCGTACGGTTGCAAGTTTTGGATGAGGATGCCATAATCGTCCGTTTCCGGGGTAAGAAATGGCCGCTGGGCGGTCTCTGATATTCGGAAGTCGTTAAGAGTCAACAGGTTATTCAAATAGCAGTACGCAGAGGGTAGTGGCGGCATGGTTGGTCCATTCAAGTTCAACAAGAAGCCCAAGGGTCCCAACAAGCGGAAACGCGCTCGCATTAAGCGAAAGCTGAAGTGCCGGTTCTGTACAGCCGAGGGTTGCCCGCGTCCCGTGTTCGTCGATTATAAAGATCTGCGAACGCTCAAGGTTATGCTCAACCGCGACGGAAACCTCGTCGCCCGCCGCAAGACCGGAAACTGTGCCAAGTACCAGCGAGCCGTCCGGCACGCGATTCTTCGTGCTCGGTTCATGGCATTGCTGCCCTACGTGGTGACGGAATGAGAGCGGTTTAAGACGCTGACGCGTCACCGCTTGCTGATTCCTAACCAATCAACGATCCAAATCAGCCCGCCTCTTGCGATTTTCGCCGGAGAGCGGGCTGTTGGCGTTTTGTGCTGGGAGGGCGAAAATTGAGTCTTGAAAACGAAAAGGAGAGTTAGGCATTTTCGCCAGTTTTATTTCGCGAACCAGCGGCCTCCTGAGCCCCAACGGGGCAAACTAGGCCAGCCCAGGGCATCGCCCTGGGTTGCAGGTCAAATTATGGAATAGGAGCCCTGAAGGGGCGTACTAGGCCGATGCTAGTACGCCCCTTCAGGGCTTCGAATACTCTCTTGCGAGTTTACCCAGGGCGATGCCCTGGGCTGGCCTAGTTCGCCCCTTTGGGGCTGAAAGCCGCCGATCGTGGTGCGACAAAACTCGAATGAACATCAACCCAGTCAATACCCACTTTTCGCCCGCCTATTAAGGAATCAGCCGAATCTACCCAAGAATCCCCATCCGCAGCAGCTTGCTGCGGCATTCATCACGTTCGCGGCTGCGGGAGAGCGCTCGCCAAGCTTCGTCCTGGACGGCCAGAAAATCCTCTTCGCTGACCTTCGCTCCGGTCCCCAACGCCACTTGCCGCTGCTGCAAACGCTGGATCACCCCAATATCCAGCCGGGTCAGCGACAGCCCCTCCATCCGATAATCCACGAACGCCTCCCAGACCACCGGAAACAGGATCTTCACGATCTGTTCGCCGATGGTGCGGGCGTACTCGCGGATTTCGTGCTGCGCGTGCGAATCCATTCTTAACGCGAGAAAATGCAGCAGATTGTGAAGATCAACCTTCCAATACGCTTCCGTGTAAGTACACAGCGGCAGGTCCTTCCGCGCCTGCTCGCGAGCCACCCCGACTGACAATCGGTGGTCGTAAAGATTCCGGGCGGCTCGCTGGAAGGCGTGCTCGTCCTCGGTGAGTTGTTGGCCCAATTCGGCGGGCAATGGTAAGCCGCTGCCCTGGCGATTGGATTCGGCCTGAGTGCGCCATTCATCGGGCGAGGTCGCCTGCATGGCGTCGATGGCCACGGAATACCGGGTGCTGTATTCGTTGACGTTGGCCGTGCGGTGGCGGATCCACTGCCGCCAGCAATCCATGGGTACGCGCACTAAAAGCTTGATTTCTGCCATCTCAAATGGGGTCGAATGGCGGTGGCGCATCAGGTACCGAATGAGCGTCCGGTCGTCGGAAACGTGCTTGGTTCCCTCGCCGTAACTCACCCGGGCCGCCTGCACCACGGAACTGTCGTCGCCCATGACGTCCACCAGGCACACAAAACCGTCATTCAAGACGGGAAATTTCTTCCAGCGGAGATCGCTGACGGGTTCTGACATAAGACGGACTTTCTTAAGGGTGCGAGGCGGATGACTCCGCGAGAGTCGTGGGGTATGATGACGTCTCTCCGACCAGTTTTTCAACTCATCGCGGAATCCCAGTATGGACCAACCGATTGTGACCAAGTCCGATCTCGACCAGAGAAGCCGCCGGGACGCCCGCTGGTCGCTCATAGGCTGCAGTGCTTTGGTGTTCATCACCAGCGTCTGCATCATGGTGCTGGAGCTGACCGCTTCCCGCCTGATTGCCAAGGCTGTCGGCAGTTCTCTCTACACCTGGACGTCGGTCATCGGCGTGATTCTCGCCGGCATCAGCATCGGCAATTTCCTGGGTGGCTGGATCGCCGATCGCTACGATCATCGAAAATCGCTCGCGTGGTTGTTCTTCATCAGCAGCTTTTGTTGCATGACGATTTACCCGCTCTCGCAACTGATGAGCACCCGCGGCCGGCCCGACTGGATTAGCTGGCAGGTGTGGGTCGTGGTGATCGTCTCCTCGCTCTTTCTGCATCCGTCGATCGCCTTGGGAATGATCTCGCCGATCACAGCGAGTATGGCTCTGGCGAAGGCTCGGCATACGGGATCGACCGTCGGGAATGTGTATGCCTGGGGAGCCATGGGGTCAATCGTCGGCACGTTCCTGGCCGGTTTCTATCTGATCAGCCTGTTCGGCACGCAGCACATCATCTGGATGACGGCGGCGACTCTGGCCTTGCTGGGAATCATCGTCGCCTCGGGTCAGAGAATGTTCCGCGGGGCCATGTTGTTCGGTTGGCTGCAGTTGGTCTTCTGGATCGGCATGTTGGCCTCGGTGAAGCAGCCCGAAGCAACGGCCTCAGATCGCGTGTGGCTGCGTGAACTGCTGGGACAGGCCCACGAGATGGGCCTGAAAATGAAGCTCCGCAGCGATGACCCGGACGAATACAACGCAGAAAGCGACTATTTCTATATCAACGTCGCCAATCGCCACGAATCGGGCGATACGGTCAAGGCCCTGCATCTGGACCATCTGACCCACAGCTATTTCAACCCGCAGAAGCCGACAGAATTGTATTACGACTACGAAGACGTCTACGCCGCCGTGACCGAACGGGCCGCGGAATCGTGGGACCGACAAGCGTCCGCGGATCTCAAAATCGAAATGGGCGAAGGCTGGCAACTGCCTGCCTGGGCCAAATACGATCCCGCGACCAAAAAGCTTTCCGTAAAAGGAGCTCTCAATACGAAGAAGCGAGCCGCCCTGCTTGTGGCCAGCCCCTCGGGGGAGTACTGGAAGGCCATCGAGGAACTCACCAGCGACGCGAACATGGCCATGATGAGCGGCCTGAGTTCCGTGGGTCTCGAAAAGCTGCCGCCGAACACCGTCATTCCCGAAAGCATGGGCAAAAAGGTGCGGCATGATGAGACGCTGGGCACCCTGATCCGCTATGAAACAGTGACTCCCCAGGAACGCGAAACGCTCCTGAAATACGCCCCCCATTGGGAATATTACCAGGCAGTGGAAGAACTCTACGGCCAGTCGCGGCAAACGAGCACGATGTTTCTGGGAGGGGGCGGATTCGTCTTTCCGCGCTGGATTGAAGCCAATTTTCCCAAGCGACCGCTCATTCACGTGCTGGAACTCGATCCCGCGGTCAAATTGGCCGTGCAGCGCGAAATGGGGCTTCCGGATGACGACAAGACGTTCGTCAAAACGCTCCTGGGAGATGCCCGGAATTCCGTCGACGACTTGTTGAATGGCATGGCTCTCGATCCGGGCGCGACTGGCAAACACAATCACTATGACTTCGTCTACGGTGATGCCTTCAACGACTTCAGCGTTCCCTGGCACCTGACGACCAAGGAATTTGCCGAGAAAATCAAGCAGCTCATGACTCCGAACGAAGGGGTCTTCCTGGTCAACATCATCGACATCTATCCCCGGGCTCAAGCCCCCAAGCAGATTCCGTTGGGATTTGCCGAGGTGTCTCACATCCTGGGGCCGCTCCCCACTTCGGTCTGGCCTGCGGGGCGCTCGAAAGAAAAATGGCACGCCGTTCCGAATCCGTCAACATTTGGCAAGGTCGAGATTTTTGAAGAGACCAACGGGCACTTCAAATTCCGCTGCCACGAGGCGATGACCGACGAGCAGTACGAAGCCTGGACCAAGCTGCTCGATGAATCGCCTCCGGTCGAAATCGCCGAGGACGATCCGAAAACCGCGCTCGCACTGGCCTCATCCAAGGTCCAGTCGCCGCTGGAAGCGATGTCAGACATCTCTGACATCTCCAATCGGACGCCAGTCTTCACAGGCGAGCTACCCGAGGCGATGGTTCCCGCAGCACTCGAGAAAAACCGCTGGGTTTTGGCTCGTGCCCCTTATGATTTTCTCGAAATCAAGCTGCGAGATACCCCTGAAGGTGCCAAGCTGCCCGCACCGAAATCCAAAAGTTATCTGATCGGACTGCGCGGGGTGATGTCGCCGGCTCGTGAGCAAGAACTCGTAAAATTCGCCGGCAGCAACGTCGAACTGCAAAGGATCTTCCAAGATCTGTCACAGCAATCACGCGAATCAAAACCGGGTCGTTTCCTGGGGGCTTACGTGAATACCGTCTGCCAGGTTTATCCCAACGTCTACGTCTTTTCGGCCAACGAGGGCCTTCCCGGATCCTCCCGCGACACCTTCGTCGTAGCCTGTTCGCTGAAGCCGCTCAATTTTGCCGATCTAAAGCGCAGCGGCGGATACTGGGGAACTTCGCAGTTCGCTGCGATGGAAACCAAGTCGGGCGGCCAGGTTGTTTACTCATCGCAGATGACATCAATTTTAGAACTGGCCCGCGGCATGACATTGACTGATGACTATGCCCCCGTGGATAACTTGTTGATACCGGTGTTTGCAGACCAATAGTATGAAATGACTAATGTCTAAATGCCTAATGACTAAATGGATGAGGAATGCAGCGTTGTCCGCGGATTGCGGGTGCCTTCTCATCGCACGGTCGCTTGCTGGCAACTTTTAGACATTAGTCATTAGACATTAGGATTTTCCCAATGGCCATTCAATTCAATTGCCCCAGTTGCGAGGCCATGATTCGCGTTCCGGATACCGCCGGTGGCAAGAAGGGAACGTGCCCGCGCTGCGGGGAAAAGTTGCTGGTTCCGGACCTGGCGACAGCCACCGGTGGTGCAGCGGATCCCCCGACGATGACGGCCACGGCACCGGGATTGCCGCCACTGGACTTTCAAGCTGGCCGGCCGGCTCCCGCTGGTACGCGAGCCAAACCCGAGCCGCAGCCCAGCGCAGGTTTACCCTCGTTCGGGGGATTGCCGTCGCTCGACGATTCCCTGCCGGAGGTCGCTCCTGAACTGGGTTTGCCGCCGCTCGCCGGGGCTGCTTCCCTCAACATTGCGACGCAACTCAAACAGAAAACGCGTTCCCAGAAGAAACAGGTGCAAGGGGCCTGGATCATCCCCGTCGTCTGTGCCTTGGGTTTCATTGCCTTTCTGGCCTGGTTCATGTGGACCTCTCAACCCAAGCTGGAAGGGGAACTGGCAGCACATGGCGTGCGTGATTTAGACGTGAAGCCGGGCATCATCCCCGGCAGCATGAGTGGCCTGTCTGCCGCGGACCGGGATGAAGTTCTGCGGCATCTGCGAGCCGAACCGGCCCATTGGACCAGCAGCGCCAGCAAGATGACGCTGATTGGCAGCGAGGAAGGTGTCGCGGTCACTGTCGCCCCGGGGACCGCGTCGCACTTCGTGGCCGTGCAGCCCCTGAAGAATCCCGCGTTTTTGACCTACGTCACGCAGCACTCCGCGGAACTCGACAAGCCCCGCATCGCGTCCATCACCAAGAATGCTCCCAATTTATTTGCGGCCTGGCAGAAACAATTCGCCAAGCACCAGGCGATTGCGGATCAAAAGACCCATCGCGACTTGGTCGCCCTGCCGACCATGATGACGGGGGTCGGTTATCACCTCGAGGCCGTCGTGAATGGGAATATCCACCCCTGCGTCTATGAGGACGCGGATGGGCAAGTGTATTTCTTGCTGCCCAACGCCACCAAAAGTTTTCAACTACAAGGTCGCCATGTCGCGGGAGGCACCTATCTGCCTGCCAACTTCCACGTCAAAGTCAGTGGCAGCGTCGCCGCCCCAGCAGCGTCGAAAAAGAAGAAGTCGAAGACCAAGGAAGAACGCGAGCAGGAAAATGAGGGCATGAATCCCGACCTCTACAAGCAGGACCTCGCAGATCAGAAAGAAGAACGACGCGGGAAGAAAGGGATGTCCGAGGGGGAGGCGCTCAAAGCAGGCCTAGGAGATATGCTGACCGGAGACAAGCCGGACCAGCCGACGTTCAAGTCCAAAGCGATGTCCAAGAAATCGGACATGATGCTGGACGGCGACGAAGACATGATGGACGACGAAATGCCAGCAAAATCGAAGCCCAAAACAGGGGCCGTGAAAAAGATGATGCCGAAGGACGAGATGATGGCAGAGTCCGAAGAAATGATGGAGCAGCCGAAGAAGCCGAAGCCCAAGGTGCCGCAGAAGAAATAGGGTGCCATCCAAACAGAACTATGGTCTCTCCAGGTCTACTTAGATCAGAGTTTTCGACCATTCCTGACAGAAAAATGTGACGACAGAAAAATGAAGACCAGATTAAGAACGGGAACCACTGGTCCCATCTTTCTGTCGTCACATTTTTCTGTCAAACAATGATCTGAACGAATGCGACCATTTTGGTCCACTTTACCATGTGTCCCGCTCGTGGAATTCTACCTCCACCCGGGAATCGCAAGTGCATCCAGATCGCGAAACATGGCGATTTGGATCATCGCGACGATCAAGTACCACTTTCGTTCACTATCCTGTCGACGATTGTCTGATAATATAATTGTTGCGGTCCGCTTGAGCATTTTGCTCGTTTCTCCGTCTTGAGTGGTTCTCAATCCTTGCGGAATTTCGAGGCCTATTTTCGGACTCGGTTTCTCTCTATTTCGCCAGCGTCCGCTTTCACTTTCGTCACAGCGAGCAAATCCATGAAACTCTCAACCCGTCGTGCAGGGTTTACCCTGATCGAACTGCTGGTGGTCATTGCCATCATCGCGGTTCTGATTGCGTTACTCCTTCCCGCGGTGCAACAGGCGCGAGAAGCCGCGCGGCGGACGCAGTGTAAGAACAACTTGAAGCAACTGGGACTGGCATTACACAACTACCACGACAACTTCGGCCGTTTCGCTCCGGGAACGATCAGTCGGACCGGCGGCAGTTTCGGTGGTCCGGAATGGCCGTACTTAATCCATTTTATTTTACCCAATCTCGATCAGGCCGCGACTTACAACATCCTCGCGACGAACTGGGGCCGCCCCGGTCCCTGGATCGACCCCACGCAGTGGCCAATAACCCTGCAGATGGGCATTCCTGCATTGCAATGCCCCAGCGATAATCAGGGCGGAAGCAACAAGATGGTCGGCACCGGCGTTAATCTGCCCACCACCAATTACATGGGCTTTTTCTCCGGACTCAATGATGGACAGACGGCAGCGGATGCCGGCACCAGCCGGGCGGCCTTTGGAATCAACCGCGGCGCATCAATCCGCGACTTCCTCGACGGAACCAGCAATACGATGCTGATGGCCGAGTACCTCACGGGGACCCCCACCGACTGGCGCGGCTGGTTCTACACCAATCGCGCGGGAGCTCAATATCTTCACGCCACCAATCCTCCCAACAGCAGTGTGCCGGACAACTTGCTCGATTACCCCTATGCCTGCACGGCCGCAGTCAATTTGCCGCAGCAAAACTTGCCCTGTGTCGCCGATGGCAATACGCCCAACAATTTCTCCACATCACGCAGCCGGCATGTCGGTGGGGCGCAGGCCCTGCTCGCGGATGGGTCGGTCCGCTTTATCAGCGCCAACATCAATCTGTCGACCTGGCAGTATCTGGCGTGGATGGCGGATGGAAATGTGATTGGAGAGTTCTAAAAGTCGCAAGCAAGAACGGCCTTAGGTGAGCCGGGTGCCGTAAGGCCCCGGACCGGATGTTCGAGCGATATCTCGAATTGTCCGGGGCCTCACGGCACCCGGCTCACCTGTCTCAATACTTTGGTCGGCTTGGCCATTTGAAACGCACGCCAATCTTTCTGGCGGAGAGTGACGTAGAACCTCGCTTACATCTCGCCCGTGAGGCTGGCACGCCGCTGCCTACTTCTGCGATAATCCGCGCCTGTCGCCCGAACCACCTGGCCGCTGCCGGAGCGGGCGACTTCTGGTGATTTCGCAGATCTCAAACGCCTGAATCGGGGGCCCTATGTCCGTTGTTGCTGAACCCGTTGAACATATCCTGGTTGTCCCCACGCTGCTGTTCCATGAAGTTGGCTATTTTCAGGGATTCAGCGCCAATCCTGAACCGTATCTGACGACGCTCCTCGATCCGGCCCACACGAGCTATCGTCCGCGGCCGGAAATGGAATCCGATCCCAGCTACAAGCAGTTGATCCCCTACTGCATCTTCAAGTACCAGGACCAGATCTTTTCCTACACCCGCGGCAAAGCGCAGGGTGAGGGTCGTCTGCACAGCAAGCGGTCCGTCGGCATCGGCGGACACATTTCCAGCGTCGACGCCGGCCGCGATACCTCGCCGTATCTCGAAGCCATGCGGCGGGAAATTGAAGAAGAAGTCATCATCAACACGACTTATCAGCACCGTCTGGTAGGGCTGATCAATGACGACTTAACCGAGGTCGGCAAGGTCCACTTGGGAATCGTTCATATTTTTGAGCTGGATGCGCCACAAGTTCTACCACGGGAAAAGTCGATAATCGAGACAGGGTTTGCCTCACCGGCACAACTTCACCAAGACCGTGATCGCTTTGAGACATGGTCACAGATTTGCCTGGATTACCTGTTTCCTCAGTCTTAAACACGGCAACCGACCGATGCATGTCAGCGGCCGATTGCCTGAGTTGAACTCACATCGACCAAGGAGGGTCTGACATGGAAGTAACACGTCGTGACTGGTTCGCTGCCGCGGCCTTGACGGGACTGGCTCCCGCGCTCGTTATGGCTCAAGATGCTGCCCCGGCCGCCGCACCGGCAAAAACCGCCGCGGCCCCTGCAGGCGCTCCCGCCGCCAAAGAAGCTCCCGCTCCCGGTGCTCTGAACGAAGAGACGCTCAAGAAGATGCTCGAGGCCATCGGTCTGAAGCCGACTCAAAGTCAGAGCCGCTTCGACTTTGCCTTCGCCTTGAAACCGCAAGGGGGCGAAGAGTGGAACCTGTCGATGTCCGCCGTGCTGAGTTCCGATGCCAAGACCATTTGGGTCATGGCCTGGTTGGATGAATTGCCCCGGTCCTCACGCGATGTTCCGCGTACGGCATTGTTGAAATTGCTCGCCGAGAACGACTTGATGGGCAAGGGAAAATTCTTCAGCTACATCCCCGCCAATCGCCGGTTTGCTCTGCAGCAGGTCATTGAAAACCACAACATGTCAACTCGCAAATTCCACGGCATGCTGGTGGAACTGGGCCACACGGTCATCGAAACCTACGGGTTCTGGTCGGTCGAAGCTTGGAAGGAACCGGCTACTGGTGACAGCCCCAATAGCGACCCGAATGCCGGACAGCAGACGACATCGACCAACAACAACACGGTCAACCAGCCCGCCACCAACACGACGGCCGCCAAACCAGCGGTCAACACGACCCCGAATGCCGGCACAGGCAAGCCGCGAACCATCGCCACGCCGACCAGTAATAAGAAATAAGCCGGTAGAGTCGCAGGCAAAAATATCGCAATCCAAACAGCCCGGTGAAGTTCACCGGGCTGTTTGTCGTAGCTTGACTCTCCAGAGTCGAGCGAACTTCGCGAACCATTCTGCGACGAATGTAACCACAAACGGTGACTAATTAAAGAAATGCCCAGATCCCGGCGCTGTCCAAGAACAAAGACCGGATCTCACGCAAAGGCGCCAAGAATTTACCTGTGCGTTGCTTTCTTTGCGCCTTGGCGCCTTTGCGTGAGATCATTCTTCTTGAAACTGAGGGCGGTCGCGTTCCGAGGAACTCGCCCGACTCTGGAGAGTCAGGCTACAGCGCAGCGCAAAAAACAAGGGAGACCAAAACGGTCTCCCTTGCTTTATTGAATCAGATCGAACCGCTAAACGCTAACGCAGAATAGCTGGCTCGGAAGTGAATAGTCAAAACTATTCAGCCTTCTTCTCTTCAGCAGCGGCTTCCTTCTTCTCTTCAGGAGCAGCTTCCTTCTTCTCTTCAGGAGCGGCTTCCTTTTTCTCTTCGGGAGCGGCTTCCTTCTTCTCCTCAGGAGCAGCCTCTTCCTTCTTCTCTTCAGGAGCAGCCGGAGCAGCTTCTTCCTTCTTCTCTTCAGTCGCGGCCGGAGCAGCTTCTTCCTTCTTCTCTTCTTCCTTGGGCGTCTCAGCGGCGGGAGCCTTCACTTCGGGCGGGGGGGCAACGACGGGAGCGGGCTTCGGAGCTTCCGAGCAGCCGATACCGTAAGCCGACAACGCAACCAACGACAGAGCAACAGCGATATTCTTCATAGTCCTCATTCTCCTCGTTGAGCCGGGCTGTTCGCCCAAGGCTCAAACCACATGTATTTGCTTGACGGGGATCTGTGCCATCAATCGGGGCCAATATTCGATCCGCCACGTCAGGTATGATCCAGAGCGCGGGGACTTTATTCCAGCCGTTCCTTCATTTTTCCGAAAAAGATTCAAGCTCAGCCTTCCCCTATCGCGCAAACTTGACGTAACCCGCAAATTGCACTGGGACACAAGTTGTGTCATACTGAACCTGCCACAACAGGAGTCCGCGTGCAAACTGCAGTGCATCAGCAGGTTACGTCAAAGCAACCACCGCCGCGGCAGTCGGTTTGTCTTGTCGTGACGGCGTCCAGAAAAGTTTTTTCACAAATTTGACCGTGACACCCACTTCCTGGGAATAAGCCCACGCTTCTCGGAATCTCATGAGTATCGAGCCTCCAGTTACGCCCGGAAACGACATGCTTGCGCTCGCGGCGTTGGTTGAAGAATACTCGGAGATGCTGTTTCGGTACGCCTACCGTTTAAGCGGTTCGGCGGCCGACGCAGAGGATCTCACCCAGCAGACATTTCTCGCGGCCCATCGGCATCTGGAACAGTTGCGCGAACCGGGACGGGCGAAATCGTGGCTGTGTGCGATCTTGCGAAATGTTTACTTGAAACAATTACGAAGTCACTGCGGTATAGAACCCGACAGCCTGCAGGATGTGGCCGAGCCGGCGTCGGAAGTGGCGTTAGAAAACCCGATTGACGAAGAACAGTTGCAGGCCGCTTTACTCGAGTTACCTGAGGAGTACCGGTCGCCAGTGGTCTTGTTCTATTTCGGCGAATTGAGTTACAAGGAGATCGCCGAACAGTTGGAAGTCCCGATCGGAACGGTAATGAGTCGTCTGGCACGAGCGAAATCGCTCCTGAAGAAACGCTTGTCGCCGCTTCCCGCGAAGTAATTAAGAACGGTTTGATTTGAAGTTTGCGCGAGCGAAAGGGTGTGAGAGTATGAGTGTGTGAGGGTAACGGGGTGACATTGCGGTCCCAAGATTTGGACCTTTCGTCACTCTCATACTCTCTCACTCCGAAACTCTCACACACTCATCCCGCGCAATCGATTGGCTAAAAGACCAAATGTCGGCAGCCTGCGGCAACCCCGGAAACAGGGTTGAGGATTTCCGCGGGCTTCGGTTTGGAGACCGGAAAGTGTGTTGTGATGACGTGTGATGACATTCGAGCCCAGCTTTCTCTCATTCGCCCCGACTCGTCGGACGCGGATCAGGGGGAATTTGCGCCGGCACTGCAGCATCTGCAGCAATGTCCCGATTGCCAGACCTATTGGGAAATTCAGCAGCAGTCTGACCGGGATCTCGGCCGCGCGATCCGGAATGTCAGCATTCCATCCGACTTCAAAACCCGGCTGATGGCCCAACTCTCCGCAGCCATCGAAGCTCCAGCCGCCACTTCAGCAGCACCGCAATCGGTCACCACCGAAACCGCCCTGCCGACCACGACCAGTCAACCTTTGCCGCGCACCCGCCCCGCCGACCACGTCTGGACCCGACGCCGGGCCGCTACGGTGACCAGCGCCGCGCTCCTGCTGTTGGCGTTTGGAAGCTGGTTTTTCCTGAATGCACCGCGACAGGCATCACTGTCGTTTAGCGAATTGATCGCATTGTCCGAAGCTCCGCCTGGCGGGGCCAACTTTCAGCGATCGTTCGAGCCCGTCTTGCCAGCGGATATTTGGATGCCCAATGGGACCCGTGCGGACTCGGCGGACAGTGTCAGGCAGCAGGGGCAGGAGATCGGGGCCTTGTTTTCGTACCGGGCGCTGGGGAGGAAAAAGCTCCAGGTGGTGCTGATGGTGATCAATCTGGACCGAGTCGCCATTTCGAACTTGCCGGCGGTCGGAACCAGTTTCAACACGGCGGCGGTGGATTATCCGCTGCCCAAGATGTACGCCACCCGTGTCTGGCGCGTCGGGCAGAGTTTGTATGTCTGCTACGTCCGCTCGGGACATGCCGACGATCTGGACGGCTTGCGGAAGCAAGATCACATCTCGTAGCCGGCTATACTTCTCTGACGAATCGCCGTCAGCAAGTGACGCAAGGTATTTCGAGTTGATCTGGCTCCCCTCGCCCTGGTACTCCGGGGAGAGGGGTCGGGGGTGAGGGGCAATCCGAGCGTCGTTCGATTCTGCATTTTCAGATGCATTTTCGTCTGGTCCATTCACAAGCTTAGGCCACTAGCCCTGATAATTCATCAATCATTCGATTTCAGCGGACTCTCGTGGGAAGCTTGTGGTCTGTTGGTTGATGCGCATTCGGTGCGCACCTTCCCCCTCCCCAACTGGCCGATCTGTGATGTCGGGTCCCG
>JAKFVC010000116.1 GCA_021732415.1 Planctomycetaceae bacterium | reverse complement strand
GTAGACAGGGGGCGCTGGTGGGTGGGAAGTCAGCCGTGATCGCGTCGCAGGGGGCGCGGGTTGTGGAGGATGTCTGCGGGGATGAGCTGGGCGAGATCGAGCTCTGTGGTCTGCGGCTGGAGCAGCGGGCGGAGTTGGTGATGTGTGCTCAGATGTTACTCGACCAGGGGGTGTCGGTTCCCGAAGTGCAGGCGACGCTGGGACAGTTTGCGAAGAGCCGTTCCTGGTCACCGCTGTCGCCGATGAGTCTCGCGGGGATTATTCAGTCGGCCTGGGATGCGCTGTGGGAGGCGGAAGAGGCGGCGGAGGCAGCCGGTACGGCACGGCCGGCAGTGAAGATGGATGCTGAGCCTGTCGAATTGCTGGAGTTTTCGCTGGCGGACGTTTCTCCTGAGCCAGTGCGCTGGTTGTGGCCGGGGAAGATTCCGCTCGGACGTGTCACGGTGATTTATGGTGAGGCGGGGATCGGTAAGACGAGCTTGGCGCTCGATCTGGCGTCACGTGTGTCAGCTGGGATCAACTGGCCGGATGAGTCTGGTGCTCCGGAGGCGGGGCGCGTGGTGATCGTCAATGGCGAAGATCGTGTGCGGGATTCGATCTGCCCGCGGTTGACAAGCAGTGGGGCTCAGCGGCAGAACATTTCTGTCATTGCGGGCATGCGGCCGCAGTTGCCGCCAATTCCTCCGGGAGTCTCAGTTCCGTTGCCGACGGCGTTGCGCGGTTTTGATCTGGGACGCGATCTTCCTTTACTGCGAGATCGGATTGAAGACTTGGCGAACGTCCGGCTGGTGATCATCGATCCGTTCGAAGCGTATTGCGGGAAAATGGGGTCGAACCGGGCGAAGCTGCGGGAATTGATTACGGAGTTGACGAAACTGGCAGAAGACTGTGATGTGGCGGTCGTCGTGATTTCCGCGGCGACCCGGTGCGATCTGCCGGTGAAGAATGTGTGGCGGGTCGACTGCGAGGTGCTGGATGCGACCTCGCGCTGCTGGGTTCCGGTGAGGCACAACTTGGGGCCCTTGCCCGCTGGGCTGGCGTTTCGGGTGAATGATACGGGAGTGGCCTGGCAGCAGCGATCTGACGTCCCGGCTGCGGATCGCGTACGCGGGGCCTCGGCGAAGCACGCACGGTGCCGGCAACTGCAAGAGACGGCCAGGTGGCTCCGGGAGTACCTTGTGGAGGGACCCTGCCCGGCCAAGGAAGTGCAGGCGGCGGCGGGAGCGGCGGGGTGGTCGATCGGGCAGGTGAAACGTGCGAAACAGGAGCTGGGGATTCGGTGCTACAAAGCGCGGGAAGCGCAGGGCCAGTGGATTTGGGACGCCTGCGGCGAGAGAGTTGATGGGAGTGAGCTGAGAGTAGATTTAGGACGGGGCGAAGAGATCGAAGAAGTCAAAGAAGTTGAAGGGGTCAAAGAGTTCAAAGAAGTCGCGTAGTTGATTGCCAGCAGAAACGCAAAAACAACTGGGCAGGCGAGCCCGGCGGCGTAAGCCCCGGGATTCGTACGCTATCCAGCATTTCCCGCGAAACACAGAGGCTCTGACTTCGACAGAAGTCATCTCTCTGCCTGTCTTCGTGTCCTTTGTGACCTTCTGTTCCAATTATTTTTTTTACAGAAGGTCACGAAGGACACGAAGGACGAAGAATCCGGGGGCTCACGCCGCCCGGCTCGCCTAAGTACCCTTTTGTGGAGGACACCAAAGAAATCAAAGAATTCGAAGGGATCAAAGAAGTCGCGTTGTTGTTGGGATCCTCGTGGCTGGCGCGGCTTGCGTTGGTTCGCAGACGCTGGCAGCGTCTGCCACGGGGGTTTTTCAATCAATCAATCGGGAGGCCCATTTCCTTCATGAGGATCTTCATGTCTTCCCAGACGTCCTTTTTGGCGGCGGGATTTCGCAATAGATAGGACGGATGGTAGGTGCATAGGACCTGGGCTCCGCCGTATTGGAAAAAGCGGCCGCGCAGTTTGCCGATGGAGGTTGTTTCGTTTAACAGATTCTGGGCGGCACACGAGCCCCAGCAGACAATGTATTCGGGTTGGATGATTCCGAGTTGTCCGTCGAGGTATTCGCGGCAGTGGCCGGCTTCTTCGGGGGATGGAAGTCGGTTTCCCGGGGGGCGGCAACGCAGGATGTTGCAGATGTAGATGTCTTCCCGCTTGAGCTTCATGGCTTCGATGATTTTGTTGAGCAACTGCCCTGCCTTGCCGACGAAGGGTTCTCCCTGGGCGTCTTCGTCCGCTCCGGGGGCTTCGCCGATAAAGACCAGTCGCGCTTCAGGATTGCCGACGCCGAAGACGGTTTGCGTTCGCGTTTCGGCGAGCTCGGTGCAGCGCGTGCATTGGGCGACCTTTTGCTGCAATACCTGGAGCTCGGTGATGCGTTGGGCCTGCGGTAAGGATTTTCCAGATCGGAGTTCTGCTTGAGCCTGTTCGGCGACTTCGGCGGGCTGATCGAGACCCGTTTGGGGTTTCGCTGCCACCGGTTTCTTGGCCATGTCGGATGTCGTTTCGGTGGATGATTCTTGTGGTCGAGTCGGTTCGGTGTCGGCTGCGGTCGCGGAGGTGGGTGCTGCCTCGGCGGGTGTCGGGGCCGGAGCTTCCAGGACGGGGATTGACGTTAAATGGGAAATGCCCGCGGCGTGCCAGCTCTCGAGCGTTTGCAGGATGACTCGGCGTAAGTCGGTTTCGACTGTTTCGGACATGGTGTTCTCGTAGCCTGACTCTCCAGAGTCGGGCGATTCTTCATCGCAAATTCGCCCGACTCTGGAGAGTCAGGCTACGTATTGAGAAACCCCGTGATAACACAGCATGGGCGTGCCTCGCAACCCAGGCATCTTGCCAGCTATTCGGTTGGACGCATTGGGAAACCGCCCCCGTTGGGCTTGCCCCAACGGGGGCGACAACAGATCGCAATCGTGCGTTTCACTGTGACACAGGCACCCAGAATCTCAAAGGTTATTTCTCACCAATAGCGGCTGTATCCTGATTGTTCCCCCAGGCAGACAATGCGCGGTTAATGGAACGAGACGTTGTCGGATGGATCAGAAAGCCCACAGACCCTGGAGTTTTCATGTCCGAAATTCAGATCACTCGACATCCTACGCGTCCTGGTGCCTATTTGCTGGCGACCGATCAATGGTTTCCGGTTCCACGTGAAACGGTGTTTCCCTTTTTCGGGGATGCCGGCAATCTGGAGGCCATTACGCCGCCGTGGCTCCATTTTGAAGTCCTGACGCCGCGGCCGATCGAGATGCATCCCGGACAGCTCATCGATTACAAATTGCGGCTGCACTATGTGCCGATTTGTTGGCGGACTGAGATCTCGGCGTGGGAGCCACCTTTTCGATTTGTGGATCGGCAACTGAAAGGCCCCTACCACTTCTGGGTTCATGAGCATACATTTCAGGAACAGGAGGGTGGAACGCTTGTCCGAGACCGGGTCGAATACCAATGCCCCGGCGGTCGGTTGGTCCATGCCCTCCTGGTGCGTCGGGATCTGGAGCGGATTTTTACGTTTCGCAGACAGGTTCTCGAGCGGCATTTTGGCACAAAACTGGTTCAAAAATCCTGACAAAACCTCTGCGTCAGTTCAGAACTGCCAGAAATATCGCAGTTCTGAACTTCCCACAACCGGTTTTGTCAGGGGGCCTCATAATGACTTTGGAATACCATGTCGGACCCTGTATCTCAGCCCAACGTAACCCATCCGGATGTGACCATTCGTCAGGCCACGATCGCGGACGTCGCGGAACTCAGTAAGTTCATCGAGCCGTTCGTGGCACAGGGCCGGCTCTTACGCCGGACGACGATGGAGTTGGAGATTCTGGTCGCTCACTGCTACGTGGCCGTTTATGAAGGGCGGATCGTCGGGTGTGCTGCCTTAGAGATCTATTCTCACAAGCTGGCGGAGTTGCGGAGCCTGGCGGTGGCTCCGGAGGTTCGCCGGATGGGAATCGGACAGGGGCTGGTGCAGGCGTGCGTGGAGTGCGCGAAAAAGCTGAATATTCTAGAGGTCATGGCGATTACGTCGTCGGAAGAGTTTTTTAAGACTTGCGGTTTTGATTTTACTCTGCCGGGGGAAAAGAAGGCGTTGTTCATCCAGACGCGAGAATTGGAAAAGCCGAACGAACCGGAACTGTAGAGTGTCGTCGTGGGATGGGTCTGTTTTCGTGGGATGGGTCTCCAGGCCCGTCCGAGCCTGTAACCATCGGCGCGACACAGTATTGACGTTCAGGAGCTTCGCGCAGCGTACGAGTTGCATGCCGGACACGTAAAGCATTCAATCAAGATTCAATACAAAGCAAGTCGTGCGTTGCGCGACGTTCGCGAGGGATTTAGGTGTGTGGCGTCGGTGATTACGGGCTCGGACGGGCCTGGAGACCCATCCCACGGACGCGAGACCCGTCCCACGATAGTCTTTGATGCCTCTTCGCAACGTTTCCGTCTCCTCGCATCAAACCTTGCTACACGATCTGGGCGGTGTGTCTTGTTCCTGAGACATGGTGATTTTTCTGGACATCTGGTGGCCATGACCTAACCTTGCTGAACCAAGCACACTGGATATGGTCCCGGAAGGGATTGGTCTGGCACGAATTTGGCTTTTTTGTTAATTGCCGTTCGTGGGATTCGCACTGCGCCTGTCGAAAACGACCGGTGCAATTAGTCCGTGTGCTAGAGAACTACTTGTTACGCGTCCCATTTGTCACGTTGTACCCCGTGAGGTCGAGTCACCGATGGCTACTGTTTGTGTCGAACCGGCGTCTGTCACCATGCCCGAAGCACCCGTTTTGTCCCCGCTGGCTCGGCAATTGTCCGAGAAAATCCGGAATCGCACGGCGAAAATCGGAGTCGTCGGTTTGGGCTATGTCGGCCTGCCGTTGATCAGCGCCTTCGTGAAGTCGGGATTTCAGGCCATCGGCTACGACATTGACGAACGCAAGGTCAATGCGTTGCAGGCCGGCCAAAGCTATATCAAGCACATCAAAGCCGAAACCATTCAAGAATGGAACGAGCTGCAGCAGTTCGAAGCGACCGCCGATATGCGTCGTCTGGCTGATGCTGATACGATTTTGATCTGCGTGCCGACCCCGTTGTCGGAAAGCCGCGATCCTGATCTGACGTACGTCGAAAACACCGCGAAATACATTGCCGCGACGCTCCGCAAAGGGCAGTTGGTGGTCCTCGAGAGCACCACTTATCCGACCACAACCCGCGATGTTGTCCTGCCGATTCTCGAGGCAACTGGCCTGAAGGCTGGGGAAGATTATTTCCTGGCATTCAGCCCGGAACGCGAAGATCCGGGTAACCCGAAATTCTCTGCGGCTGGCATCCCGAAAGTCGTCGGTGGCTACGATCCGCAGAGCTCAGTGCTGGCTCAAGAATTGTATGCCTCGGCTATCGTGCAAGTCGTGCCCGTGTCGAGCATGGAAGTCGCCGAAGCCTGCAAGATTCTCGAAAACACTTACCGGTGCGTGAACATCGCCCTGGTCAACGAATTGAAGATGCTCTTCGACAAGATGGGCATTGATGTGTGGGAAGTCATCGACGCTGCGAAGACCAAGCCGTTTGGTTTCCAGGCGTTCTATCCCGGCCCCGGTTTGGGCGGGCACTGTATTCCCATCGACCCGTACTATTTGACGTGGGTGGCTCGTAAGTATGGCATGGCGACGCGGTTCATTGAACTCGCGGGTGAAGTGAATACTCATATGCCGGAATACGTCATTCACAAGCTGGCCGAACGTTTGAACGATATTGGCAAGCCGATCAAGAACAGCAAGGTGTTGATGCTGGGTGTCGCGTACAAGAAGGACGTCGACGACCCGCGTGAAAGCCCGTCGTTCGAGTTGATGGACTTGCTGCGCGAACGCGGTGCCCAGTTGACCTACAACGATCCGTGGGTGCCGAAGCTGCCTCAAGTGCGTCACCACAACGTTCCGGATATGGACAGCACACCGCTGACCCCGGAATTCCTGGCGAGTCAGGACGTCGTGTTGATCGCGACGGATCACTCGGCTTACGACTATGACTTCATCGTGCAGCATTCCAGCCTGGTGCTGGATACCCGCAACGCGACGAAGAACGTCACGGTGGGCCGCGAGAAGATTTTCAAGGCGTAGGTTACGAATCAACGCAGAACGTCAGTTGGTCGCTGACAAACAGCCGCTCCTTTGGGGGCGGCTGTTTGCGTTTGGTGTTACACAATTGTCTGCGGGAATTCAGTTTCGGGCATCCTCTAGCAGGGCTCGCAAATTGCCCTTAAATGCAACCGTTCGTCCTTCAATGGCGTCCTGGTAGCCTTCCAGTATCGCATCCCTGATTTGGGATGTTTCGACTTGGGACTTTCGTTGCCTGATTAGATCCCGAATGAATTCACTGGGCGTCAGGTACAACGTCCCGTCTCCGCAGTTACGGTCGATGAACTCCCGGAGTTCGTCGGTCAGCGACAGTCGCAGCTTGTTGACCATAGATTCTCCATGAAGACCCCGTGGCGGACGCTGCCAGCGTCCGTGTCCGCGAACTCTCGGCTACGTGGGAGGGTGAGGCTCCTGCCGAACCGCGAGCGTCATTCGGATCCCACCAGACTAAGCGGTTCGGCAGGAGCCTCACCCTCCCATGTAGCCGGTTTTCGCTGCGCTATAACGCAATGGCCGTGATTCCGATCGCGGAAGTCGACGGTCTTTACTTCTCTATCGGCAACCCAGCTGCTTCGGTGATGCGATTGAACGCCGCTCGGTTGGTGGTGTAGCTGATCGCTTGGACGACGTCTCGTGGGCCGGCAAGTTCTACGGCCTTCGCGACTTCGGCGTCGGTCAGCACGACCGGTGAGGCACCGAGTTGTCTCGCCACAACGAACAAGGCTTGTTCACGGGGCGTAAACTCTTTCCAGGTGCCATCCAGGGCGAAGATCTGATCGTCTGATTGACCTAGCTCTCGCAATCGTTTTTGCGTGAGGGCCAAGGCGTACCAGGCTCGATCTTGGCGGGCGATGATCCAGCTGAGTTGAGCCTTCAGGAGTGGCGTCAGGTCGCCCTTCTCTTCTGAGGAGACTGTGGTTGTGATGCGGCTGACTCCGGTGCGAGGGAAGGTCACCAGTAATCGAACCCAATTCGGCAATGGTGCGGTGTCTTTCCATTTGTCAGCCAGGACGGTCCGCGCGGCGGCTTCTTCCACGAGGGGCAGGCGGGCCTTGCGCTGCTGGCAGGCGGCGAGTTTTTCTTCCACCACTGCTCGGGATTCCAGCTGCGGACGCTGGTTGACTGTGGCCTGGGTGACCTCGCCGGTCTTTTCGTCTTTCACCAACGGGGCGACCAGGCTGATCTTCTTGGCGTAGGCCGTTGACGTGGGGGTCAGGTATGTGCCACGCGGCAGTTTCGCGTCGGCGGCTTGTTCGGTGGAGGTGGCTTCGGGAGCAAGTTCGCGGCGGGAATAGCCGCCTTCGTCCTTGCGCTGCGGGACCCCGACTCCTTCCTTCCACCGATTGATTGAGTTGTTACCGGCCATCGACAGAATCATCTCGAGAATCTGCGGATCGGTGTAATTCTTCCGCAAGCCGTCGATGTCGGCGTCGGAGAGCAAGTGCGGTTCGAAGCTAAATTTGCGAGCAAACGCGAACGCGAGTTGCTCTTCTGGTTTGAATTCGGACCAGTTCGAATCGAGTGCCGCGATCCGGTCTTCGGACAATCCGGCGGCGAGCAACTTGGACTCTTGGTGGCCGATACAATACTGACAGTTGTTAGCGCGCGAGACGATCCAGAACAGCTCGACCTTGAAGGCATTGTCGAGCGTCATGTTGGGGTCTTGCGGTTGTTGACCGCGTCCGTTGCCCGTTCTGCCGCCTCCGCTGCCGGCGGCTCCGGTGATGCGTCCGCTGGTGCGGCCGTCGTCAATTCCCTTCAAGTAGTGCGATCGCAATCGCCCTTCATAATTATCCCCTTGTCTTCCCCCCTGCTGTTCCCGTTCTTCAGCAGTCGCTTCAGGGAGCGGAATTCGCGGTTTGCGGACTTTGACGTCCTCGATCAGTTGCTTCATCTCCGGCCGAGTGATCGGCAGCGGACGAGGGGTGTCTTTGGAGGGCTCGGCGGCACGACTACTACCGAACGGGACGAGTAGGAGACCCAGCATCAATGTCGAGGAGATTCGCATGTTTTATGTTCCCGGTGGAGTTCAATGTGCCGTCTAGAAATGATCCATCAGCGCATTGGAATAAGGACATGGCTATTCACGGAAAACGGTCACTGACGGAGACGTGCTGACCGTGTACATGACTTCTGATTTGGACTCGCGTCCCTTCGCGTCCTGAACGGTCAGGCGGACAGGAATATGCAAATTCGCCCCGTCGTTGTGGACCTTCGGAAGCAACTCAAAACCAACAAGCTTCAGCCCGTTGGTCCACTCGAAGTCGCCGCCGATGATGTCTGGTTCGAGGTCTTTCAAGTGCTGGCCCTCCTTCCAGGCTGTCAGAAACTTTTCGCAAGCCTGACGGGCTTGAGGTTCGTTTACGGACAGATTGCTGGCGGAGGGCTGGCAACCGCTGATCGCGAAACAGATCAACGCGGCAACTAGCAGCCCGCGAGGTGAGTTTGTCATCCGACACATGGACATCAGACTGGCCTTCAACGAAATCGATGGAGAATTGGGGCTTATATCCCCTAACAAAACCGGTTGTGGGAAGTTCAGAACCGCAATCTTTCAAGCAGTTCTGAACTGACGCAGAGGTTTTGTTAGGGTTTATTAGTTCAATCGCTCCCGTGGCCGACGCTGCCAGCGTCGGATCGCAGACGCTAGCAGCGTCTGCCACGGGGCCTTTGAACCGCACTAGAACTCGCCTACGACTTCATTGCCATTTCGCGTCCCGATGGCGCGCCAGACGACCAGACTGACATTGGACGAAACGAAGCGGACTCCGCCGTCGCACAGCAGCGTATGCACGCCGCCGGTATGCAGGCTGTTGGATGTCGACGACATGCGGCTGGGTGGGAACCGGCACGAGCGGCCGTTGGGCGGCTGGGCGTGGAAGTAGAACGTGGAATCGTTCGAGCCCGCCAGCCACGATACGCCAATGTTCGATTTCCCCTGCTTGGACAGGTCGGTCACGTCGGTCGCCATGCAGAACTGGTAAGCCTCGTCAGCGTTGGCTGGATACGTGCCGGGGGCGTATGTGTCGGTCGCGGGGGTCGTGATCGCGTTGCTTCCGTCGCCGAGACGTTTTTCGGACATCAAAGCCGTGTTGCTGGCGCCGTCAGTCATTTCGTGGAGACCGAGATATCGGTTCTGAATGATCGAGCCGTTATTCTCGGGCATGCCATAATTGGTGTCTCCGGGCAACACTCCAGGAACCCCGTTGAGAACCCCGGTCCCCGAGTTTGTCCAATAGTTATTGCGGCCCCCGGCTGATGTCGCGGCCGGCAGGGTGTCCACGTCTGACGGGCAACGGAACACTGTCAGCGACAAGGCCCAGGCTGTGGCATTGTTGGCATCAACTGGGACCGATGACTGGGAAATCGACGTGGTCGTCTGAAAGTTCAGCGTGTTATAAAGCGGACCCTGATCGATGTACGGCAGAACGCGGGCATGGGGCGAGAATCCGTTGCCTCCCGATGCGGACGGGAACACTTTATACGTATCGTGATAGTTGTGCATGGCCAGCCCCATTTGCTTGAGGTTGTTCTTGCACTGCGACCGCCGGGCGGCTTCACGGGCCTGCTGCACGGCAGGCAATAAGAGGGCAATCAGAACCGCGATGATCGCAATCACGACCAGCAGTTCGATGAGAGTAAAACCAGGACGACGTTTCTGAGACAACATGATCAAACCCTTGAAAAGCAGATGAGTTTTAATGATGAATGAGTAGCGAACTCTGCTTTGAAGACACGAGAAAACCGGGATAAACAGCCAACAACGAAGCGACAGACGGAGTCGCATTCCGTTGGATTGGTAGATACATCAGGCGATGCAGGCGGCGCCAGCCACGATGAATTACACCTTACGCACGGACGCCGACGCTGGCAGCGTCGGCCACGGCGCGTGATTTAATGAGGACACCGCCTGGGCCAATGACACATCAACAGTGCGCAATGACTCTGGCGGACCCTAGAAGTCCGCGGTCAATCGCGGTGGTCGAAACACTCCGGCGGCCAGGAAAACGGCACACACCGGTTGTTCGAAGGGGGCACGTAGCGCCCAAGATTGGGCAGCGGTTGAAGTCGACAGCGTGGGGCACCAGCCCCAGCTAATCTCATCCAGAGTCATTCGCTGCGGAGCTGACGCCGGCACTTCGCGGCGTTGCTGACAGCCTGCTCCGCGGCAAATGGGGATACCACGGTTGGATCCCGAATGGCCGCTGGCCATCGGAGCCGAGTCCGAATGAGCACCCTGCCCTGCTCCCCCGATGATCACGTAATCACCGCACGAAGCTTCAGCGGTTTGGGGACTCGCTACAAAACAAGCAGCGATCACCGCGGCTGCCAGCCAAAGGTGGCGCCGTGTGGCACTGAGCAAGTTGTAGCAGGACTCGGACACGTGAAAGGACCTGAGAAACTCATGTTTCGGGGGGGCGGAATCTGGCAGATTGAGATCATCTGACAGCTCGAAACGCTCTGCCCATATCTCTTATAATCTTTTTCATGGCAGAAATGCAAGGAAAATGTGCTCAATTGAGTCGGAACGCATTGAGCGTCCGGTTCGGACCGTATTATTGGTTGGAAGTCTATGCTACGGTGTGAGTTCCAACCGACTTGCTCCCTCGGCGGACAACGCATTTTACGAAAGCTCAGCATGGACCTCGGATTGCGGAACAAAATCGTCCTCGTCACCGGCGGAGCCAAGGGGATCGGCCTCGGCGTGGCCCAGGTCCTCGCTGCGGAAGGGGCGATTCCTGTCATCGTGGGACGCAATGCTGCTGACAATGCGACTGCCGTTCAAGACATCGTCGCCCAAGGAGGCCAGGCCTGGTCCGTCGACGCAGAATTGAATGAGACCGCCGATTGTCGCCGGGCGGTTGAGCAGACTGTTACTCAGTGGGGGCGGATTGATGGTCTCGTCAATAACGCTGGCGTGAATGACGGAGTCAATCTGGAGGACGGCGATACGGACCGGTTTCTCGCTTCGTTACGCAAGAATCTGATTCACTACTATGAGATGGCTCATTTTGCCCTGCCCGAATTGAAGAAGTCGCGGGGAGCGATCGTCAACGTGGGCTCAAAGGTGGCCGAAACCGGCCAGGGTGGGACCTCGGCCTACGCGGCGGCGAACGGTGGACGCAATGCCTTGACCCGCGAATGGGCGGTGGAACTGGCGAAGTATGGCATTCGCGTCAACGCCGTGATCGTGGCTGAATGCTGGACTCCGATGTATGCGACATGGCTGGCCACCCTGCCCGATCCCGAAGGGACCCGCGCCCAGATCGAAGCCCGTATTCCATTCGAACACCGCATGACGACTTGCGAAGAGATCGCCAACATGGTCGCCTTCTTGCTCTCTGCGAAATCGAGTCACACCACGGGTCAGCTGATTCATGTCGACGGGGGCTACGTCCACCTCGACCGATCGATCACCGCGTTGAGTTGAAGGCGAATGGACCTGTTCGCAATCTGTACAGCGAATTGCTAAGTTCGGTCGGCTTTGATTTAGAACCGCTAAAAAACTGGCCGATCAGGCCCCCGTCGGGCTTGTCCCGGCGGAGCCCTGACTGGACTGCTACCGGAGCGAAACGCGCTGGCCCCTCAACGCGCAGTCTCCGATGCCCCCTGCCGCCGTGAGCGAACCTTTGTCACAGCAGCGACTGGAAGGCGGCAGGGGGCATCGGAGACATAAAGGTTGAGAATTCGGCAAAACTTTCGGGTCGGTAGCTGGCCAGTCAGCGCTCCGTCGGGGCAAGCCCGACGGGGGCGATTCCTAATCGGTTTTGTTAGGGGTTCTTCGCGTAACTTCGTCAGAATACAGCCAATTCCTGATAGACTTCCCGCGTTTTTGAACCGTGCCCCTGCCAGAGATCGTGTCACAGAATTCACACGCATTTTGTGACACCGGCAGCTCAACAAATTGAAGGACTTCGCATGTTCGATCCGCTTCCGACAACGCGACGTGATCTCCTGAAGACTGTCGGTACAGCCGGCCTGGTTTCGCTGGCCGCGACCGGTGCGGTACGTGCCGAAGAGACGCCGCCTCGCAAGACGTTTCGGATTGGGGTCGTCTCTGCCGCCATCCGTGGAAAGCCGCAACCGCGCAACGGCCATACGTGGAGTTTTGCCCAATACCTGCATCCGACGATGGACTTTGATGCCTTCAAAAAGCACTGGCAGCCCGCCTATGAGTCGTTCGTCAAGTACTATCGCAACCCGAAGTTCAACTTTGGCGAATTACCCTTTCCCGACACGCAGATCACGCACTATTACGACACAGATCCAAGCGCCGCCCAAGCCTTCACGGAAGTCTTCCCGGGTGTGAAGGTGGCCACTTCGCTCGAAGAAATGGTGAAGGAAGTGGATGCCGTCTGGATGGGGGATGCTTCGGGCTACGGGGAAGATCACTTCGATCTGGTGGCCCCCGGGTTGGCTCGCGGGTTGCCGACGTTCTGTGACAAACCGATCGGCGGCACGGTGGCGGGGACGCGTAAGATTCTGGAGTTCGCTCGCCAAAACAAGGCGAACATCATGTCGTCAAGTCTCTTCCGTCACGAATGGGGCATGGAAGCGGCGTTGCGGATGCGTGATTCGAATGTCTTCGGTCCGATCGAATTCATTACGGCGACTCTCCACAGCCGCTATAAACTCGATGCGTGGATGATCTATGGCCAACATCCTGTCTGGACGGTGATGACGTTGATGGGGCCCGGGGTCGATGCCGTCAGTATGTACGAACACAACAACGACACCTGTCATGCACTGATCACCTGGCCTGACCGCTATCCCGCCCATGTCTGGTATGGCGAGCCTTACGAAAAGTTTGAGTATTGCCGCACTGAGATTCACTTCAAAAATAAGCGCTATCAGTACACTCCATCGATCGAAGGAGATTTCGAATACGGTCATCACTACGAGATGTTCCGCATGGCGGCCGTCTTCCGCCAGATGTTGTTGACCGGCAAGGAACCGGTTCCCCATCAGGAGATCCTGGAAGTGACCGCCATTGTGCATGCGGCTGCCAAGTCCCTCACGGAAAAGAGCCGGTTGGTCAAACTGGCTGAGGTGATGGGGTAGCGAGATTTGGACTGCGGTGATTCATCACCGCTTTCCAAAACAGAGCGGCTGGTGCCATTGGGATGCGCCCGTGCTAAAATCGATGGGCTATGACATCCAACAAACCCTCTAAACATCGCGAACGTGAATTCGGTGTTCCGGTTCCCGGAGAAATCCTGGAACCGGAACGCTGGTCTCAAACCGCATTTAAAAAAATTCCCGACGGGCACATTGACTGGCAGCAGTTGTTTGGCCGGCAGGCGCCGATCGTGCTGGAGTTGGGCTGCGGCAACGGCCGGTACATGCTGGCGTCTGCCATGTGGCGGCCGGAGATGGACCATCTGGCGACCGATATTTTGCCAGTCGTCATTCGCTACGCGACGCGACGGGGCAATCAGCGCGGCTATAAGAACCTGCGATTTGGCGTGATCGGTGGCCGTGAACTGCTCGCCGAACATGTCGCTCCCGGCAGCATCGCCGAGATTCACGTCTATCACCCGCAGCCGTTCTACGATCAACGGGACATCGGCAAGCGGCTGATAACGCCCGAGTTTCTGGCGCTCGTGCATCGGTCGCTGGTGCCGGGGGGCAAGTTCGTACTGCAAACCGATAACCCCGGCTATTGGCGCTACATGCAGCAGATCGTGTCGTTGTTTTTTGAGTTTCAAGAACAACGCGGACCATGGGCCGATTCTCCTCGTGGTCGGACACGTCGCGAGATCATTGCCCTGCGTGAGGAACTGCCGGTCTTCAGGGGCTGGGGAACGTCGCGGATCGATCTGAGTTCCGAGGAGGCCTTACGCCTCGCTGAGCAACTGCCGCCGCCCGTATTTAATGCCGATCGGCGCCTGCAGGCGCTCGATGCTCTGGAGCGGGAGTGATCGTGTCGTGGGACGGGTCTCCAGGCCCGTCCGTCCCCCCAATGGCGTAGAAGAATTCGTAAGAATTCTTGGTGCTGTCTCTGACATTCGATGACCGCTCGATGATGGACCAGAGTCGAACGGTAACTCGGCGGAAGTCTTACGACATTCCGCTACGCAGCGGGACGGACGGGCCTGGAGACCCGTCCCACGATGCAGCGTGCCTGAGTCAGCTCGACGTCCATCCAATGCCTCCCGCCACCGCGTTTGCAGGCCGTGGCCGGAGGTGGGTCTCTCTGGACGAGATGCTTACTTTTTCTCAGCCTTCTTCTCTTCCTTTTTCTTCTCGTCTTTTTTGTCTTCCTTCTTGTCGTCGTCCTTCTTTTCTTCCTCTTCGGTAATCTTGCCGGCAGCAGTGACAGTGACTTCGATGGTCTTCTTATCGGCAGTCACCAGTGTGACCTCGTAGCTGTCGACAACATCTTTACCGTCAGCAACCTTGGAGACTTCTTCGGCTTCCTTCAGGGTGGCTTTGGGGAACTTCTTTGCGATCGCTTCGGCAACGGCCTTGGGCAGGTCCTTGACGTCGATTTCCTTTTCAATTTCGAGGATTTTTCCCTCGGGAGTCAACGAGATTTCCAGCTCGTGTTCCTTGTCGCCGACCTCGTATTCAATTTCGACTTCGTAAATCGTCTTGCCGTCTTCGGTCTCCTTTTCAGCTCCCTCAATTTCCGCCTTCGGATACTTGGCGTGGATGGCATCGACGACCGCCTTGGGCAGGTCTTTCACATCGATCTTTGTTTCTTCGCAGTAGGCGATGTTGGCGAAGAGAGATGCTCCCAATACCACAGTGCCGCTCAGCCATTTGGTCATTGACATGGTTCATTCCTTAAAACACTTGTCGAAACTCTCGCGGTTGGCCACAACCGCGCAATGTGATGTGCTCAGCCAGTCGCAGTCGCAGCTTCCAGTCAGTGGCCCGCCGCCGTATCGCCGACCTGCGACAATTGCTGGGGATACTCCACATCATGGCCGATTTCTGGTGAAGAACGAGGTTTTTAGTCCAGGATTAAACTCGAATTAATCCAAACTTTGATTGATCAAGAAATTGGGAACAAGAATTCAAAAAGATTGATGTAAGAGGCCTGGCGGACTTGCTCAGATGTTTTTGTTCCGATGCGAATATGGACCAGAGTCAAACGGTAACTCGGCGGATGTCTTACGACATTTCGCTACGCAGCGGGACGGACGGGCCTGGAGACCCGTCCCACGATGCAGGTTGCAGAAATTACACCCTCCGCTTGCCGGCCGCGATAAGTCCTTTGAGGGTCTCTTTTCCGGCGTTTTCAGTTTCTTTCGTTTTGTAACTTTTTCTCTTGCGTCATTCCCAGTCTTTCAAATACAACCCCCCCCGTCACAACCATGCAGCGACGAGCAAAGGATGCTCAAAACGTCGTGCAGGACAATGACTTGTGACGAGCACATCTGGACTTCAGATGTTGGCTCTCAAAGGAAGGAGAGGCCATGCAAGCAATTCAACGCTGGTGCGGATTGACCCTCATCGCCTGGGCGCTGGTGGGATGTCAGCAGGCAGCCACACCAACGACAGCCGCGAACACCGAACAAGGTGACGGTACCGCTGCCGATGGAAATATTATCCCGACCGCGTCGATCAGTGCTCAGCCCGTCAAGCCGTTGAAGAAGCTCGATGGGATGGAACTCGAAGAAGACCCCGAGATGGCCGAAGATGATGTCGAAATCATCGACGACCCTCAACCCGGGACTCCTGAGTTCACCTTACGTGAAGTGGCTCAACTGAGATTTCAACCGGTGCCGACGACCGGTGACGTTGACGAAGCCCGCAAGCTTCGCAAGGAACGCAACGAGAAGATCATCGACCTGACCGCGGCTGTGATCAAGCAGACGCATCAGAATCCCAAGAAGGTGCGAATCTTCGAAGTCGCCGTCAATTACATGCTCGAAGCCCGCATGGAGCTGGCTTTGCAGGGTGATAAGGAAGCGATCGACGCAGTCTATGACGATGCCGCGTCCCTGTGGGAACGCGATCCGAAATCGAAACCGGCTGCCGACGCGGCCTTCACCCTGGTGAACCTCGCCTACACCAACGCCAAGAATACGACCTCCAAAGACAATAAGTGGCTGAGCGAATTTAATCGTCAGGCGATTCATTTCGCCAAGAACTTTCCACAAGAAGATCGACGTGGATTGGCCATGTTGTTCACGGCAG
The DNA here is from genome assembly GCA_021732415.1 of Planctomycetaceae bacterium. GTDB lineage: Bacteria > Planctomycetota > Planctomycetia > Planctomycetales > Planctomycetaceae > JAKFVC01. The sequence goes on along the minus strand of JAKFVC010000116.1, from coordinate 41,702 downwards.
CTCGCAGTTGCGAGTTGCACGGACTGACCAAGCCGGCCGTCGAAGCGTACGCTCAACTGCAACAGATTTATCCGCAGAGCAGCCAGGCTGCTCGTGCGAAAGGGGTGATTCGTCGCCTCCAACTGCCCGGTCAATCAGTGAAGCTGGGGGGGCCGACGATCGATGGCGGTTTCCTGTCGATGGAAGATGTGGCTGGTAAGACGGTGTTGCTCGTCTTCTGGTCAGCTCAAGCGACTCCCTTCATGAATGACTTGCCCGCACTGCAAGAGTTTCACAAAGCCTACGCCAAGCAGGGTCTGACGCTGGTCGGAGTCTGCCTGGATGAAGATCAAGCTGCGACTGAGAAGTTTCTCGAAGATCACAAAATCGTGTGGCCCCAGATCTTCTATAGCGAAACCGGCAAGAAGGGTTGGAATAACCCGATTGCCAGCTACTACGGAGTCCAGGATGTCAGCAACTGGCTGATTGATTCGAAGGGAACCGTGGTCAGTACGTCAGTCAAAGTTGCGGAACTGGAAGATCAACTCACTCAGTTGAATCGACCTGCCGCGACGCCCCGTCAGGCGAAGCAGATTAGCTCACAACCCCGTCAACCAAGGTAGTAAACCTTTGATCGTGCAACTCTCCCCGCTCCTCAAGTGCGACCTCAGTCGCTTACCGTCAAATCCCCCACGGTAATGTGGTGTCAACCCCACGTTCGAGACAACCTGTAACGAACGGACATCACAAAAAACTTGTGCGAGCACGCGACTGTCAGTGGAACCCCCAACCTCTGACAGTTGCAATTTTTAAAAGGCCGGAAACTCTGATCCCTCAGGGTTTCCGGCTTTTATATTCTTTGGATGTATTTGATCCCATAAGTTCCATTGGTCCCATCTGAAATACATGGGACTTATGGGACCAATGGGACGGATGGGACTTATGGGATTGAGGGGGATTAGGTGCCGACGAACTTCCGCACTGCTATCGCTAACCGCTTCATGGCTTCGTCGATCAGACCTGGTTCCAGAACACCGAAGCTGAGACGCATTTGATGGCGGGGACGTTCTTCGATGGGGCCTGTGTAACACAAGTATCCGGGGACGTACATGACTTGCTCGGCCGTGGTCGCATGCTTGAAGAGCGGGCTGTCGAAGTTCGTGGGGATCTCTGTGGGCAGTGACATCCAGACGTACAAGCCCCCGTCCGGATGCACCCACTCGACTCCGGGGATGTCGCTGAAATAGCGGTCCGCGGCGGCCAGCATGGCGTCGCGTTTGATGGTGTAGGCTCGTCGGACCCGGGCGACGTGGCGATGATAGACTCCCGATTCCAACGCCCGGGCGAGCAGATGCTGATTGAAATGGGCCGAGCCAAAGTCTTCGTTGCCCTTCCGATCCGCCAATGGGCCGGCCAAGTCGGCGGGCACTACGCCGTAGCCGACTCGCAGGCCCGGCGAAAAACTCTTGGAAAATGTCTGGGCGAGAATCACATGCTGACGATCGCGATCAAAACCCCAGATGGAGGGGATGGGCTCGCCCGAGTATCTCAATTCCCGATAGGCGGCGTCCTCCAGGATCAGAATCCGCTGCTGGCGAGACCATTTCTGAGCCACCGCGAGGGCTTGCTGACGGCGCTCAGCCGAGAGGCAGATGCCCGAAGGATTTTCAAAGTCGCTGACCAGATAGATCAACTTCACGCGGTGCAATTCGCCCGCCTCCGCGAGGCGTGCGATTTCGCGGTCCAAGTCGTCGATCACCATCCCGTGCTCATCACTGCGGATGGGGATTGCCCGGGCACCGACACCCGCCAGGGTTCCCAGAAAGACAAAGTAGGTCGGCGCTGCGACAAACGCGATGTCACCCGGATTGAACAGGACCTCGCACAGCAGGGACAGCAACTGTTGCGAACCGGTCGTTAATAACATCTGGTTGGCGGAAATTCCCAGTTCTTCCGGCGTGCAGCCTTCCAGAGCAGCCAGATGTTTCAGCAAGGCGGCTCGCAAACGGGGAGAACCGGGTGTTGATCCGTATTGCAGGGCCGCGCGTCCTTCGACCGGATCGCTGCAGATGTCCGCAACCAGTTGTCCGACTTCCTCGACCGGTAGCGTTTCCGAATCGACCAGCCCGGCGCCGAGCGTCAGGATATCGGGGTTATCGACCCCCTGCTCCATCAAGAAACTGATGGCTTGTCGGCTCCCCCAGCGCCAGCGATCGCTCAGGGGGATGGGGCACGAGCTGGAATCTGACATAAGTCACCTTCATTGCGTCGGTATTCGTGGGACGGGTCTCCAGGCCCGTCCGTCCAGCAACAGTCGGAAAGAGAACAATCCAGTCGCTGAACGAGACGACCATGTTTGAACTTGTATCAACCCATTGCGTTTAATTCACGCCAACTGGACCCAACAATTCCACGTTGGGTTCGCCTGACTCTGGAGAGCCAGGCTACAGAACTACGTCGGGAGGCGGACGGTAAATGTGCAACCACCTGTCGGATTGTTGTCGACGGTGATCGTCCCGCGATGGGCCTGCACAATGGCCTGGCAGATGCTCAACCCCAGGCCGGTACCCTTGGTCTGTTGGTCACGTTGACGCGCTTTATCGCCGCGAAAAAAGCGTTCGAACAGATGTGGCTTATCAGCTTCTTCGATACCGCTTCCCTGGTCGCTCACGCTAAAGACCGCCTGGTGATTTTCCGTATCCAAACCCAATGAGATCGCGACCTGCGTGCCGTCTGGCGAAAACTTCATCGCGTTATCGATGAGATTGTTGACCACCTGCCGCAACCGGCCCGAATCACCGTGAATGAAGACCGTATGAGGGCAATGCAGGGTCAGTTTGATGGATCGCGTCTCGGCGACTCCCTGGAACATGTCGAGAGCGCGTACCACAATCACCTGGAGATCAAACGGTTCTTTCTCAATATGCAGCAGACCGGCATCGCTTTCGGCCAGCAGCAGTAATTGATTGACCAGAACTCGGAGATCACTGCATTCATCCAGGATGACCCAGATCAACTCCTTGTACTGCTCGGGAGTGCGGTCTTCGTTCAAACTGACTTCAATGGAACTCTGAATGGCGGTCAATGGCGACCGCAACTCATGAGCGGCATTGGCGGTGAATTCGCGATTGTCGGCGATGTATTTGGCAATGCGATCCAGGAAGCCGTTGATCGTCCGCGAGAGCTTGTCGAGTTCATCGCCGGTGCCCCGTATCGGAAGCCGCTCGACCAGCTTGTCCGGATGCAGACGCCCTGTGGTCTGAATGATTTCCGCCAACGGTCGCGTGGCGCGGCCAGCCAGCCAATACCCGCCCAATGGGGAAATAATGAGGATGATACCACCCACCCAGATCATTGATTGCGTCAGCCGTCCAACATCATTTTCGAGGGGATCGAATGACGTTGCGACGCGAATCGTCCATTTCGGAATGCCTGGCTTGCGCGGGGACGCGTTGATCAGGCGAAACTGTTCATAGCTGACCGGCTTGTCGCGAAAATCCAGAATTCGTTCCGGAAAGATCTGTGTCGGAGCATTCGAACTAGTCCACAGCAGATTCCGGTTTTCGTCATAGAGCCGGACGTAAAATCCACGATGGGTGTGGGTTATCGCTTTCAGATTCAGTTCCGCCTTGATCTGATCGAAATCGTGCGGGTACAGGCTTTCGAAAATCAGCCGAGCCTCGTTGGCATCTTCCATCAACTGCTCGTCAGCTTCACGACGGAGAGTAAACCGCAATCCCAGGCGAACCGCCCACATCGTGAACAGGATCATCGCCAGGAACGTGGTCATGTTCCACAGCGTTAGCCGAAATCGCAGCGAACCGATGATCTCCATCAGACGATGACGGGGCATACGCAGACCTCCCTTAAGCGAAACCGATTGAAAGACTCAATCCATCGTAGCAGGGGGGACTACGGAGGGGGAGGACGTCATGCCGGGCTGGAGTGTGACGATCTCGTAAGCCTGAAGTGGAGATGGTGAATACGTTTGCAGTTTGGCCCTGGGGCATTGATTTGTCGTTGTTCCGGCCGGCCGCGCCTAAAACTCACCGACGACTTCACCGCCGCTCCGGCTTCCCAACGAACGCCAGGTTCCCTGATTGATGTTGTTGCTGATCGACTTCACCGAGCCATCCATCAACAAGACCTGCACCAACCCGACATGCGAACTGCGTGACGTCACCGCAGCGTAGGTCAAGGCATTCGGGGTCGCCGATTCGCCTTCCCGATTCGAGGTGAAGTCGATGTCATAATTCTGGCCGCCCGAGCTGTAGGGGACGACGGTGTTCGGGACGAAAGTTGTCGTAAAGCCCGTTTCATTGACGCAGCCTTCCACCCATTCGGTGTGTCCGCTGGCGAAAAAGGTGCCGCCGTAGCCCGCGATGCTGGCCGCGGAGGAGGGGATCGGAGCGTTGGCCGTCGCCGGGTTCTGGCTGTCGACCAGGCTCGGCTGAAAGGCCTTGACCTCCGCCATACCCAGCGTGTTGCTCATGCCGTCGGTAAAGTCGCGGCTGCCGATCTTCGCATTCGGCGAGAATGCTCCGTCGCCCCCCTGCCCCGTCAGCGGATTGAAGATATGCCACGAGCCCTCGTTGACACCGTAATTGATCGGATAGTAGGTCAAATTAGGATCGACCCGAGCTCGGTCATTGCTCTCGCTGGGGCACAGGAAAATCGGCACGCGCGTTTTCGTCACATTCGGTTGAGTGTCAAATTCAGCACTGAAGTTGATCAGGTTCTGCAGATTGGCCTGATCCAGATAGGGTAACAATCGAGCTTGAGCCGACCAGCCTTCGAACGTCACCCCGATTTTCAGGCACGAAGCCGGCGGAAACGTATTGAAGGTATCGTGGTAATTGTGGAGTGCGACGCCGAACTGCTTGAGGTGATTCTTGCACTGCGACCGCCGTGCCGCCTCGCGCGCTTGCTGGACGGCTGGCAGCAACAATGCAATCAGCACGGCGATAATGGCGATCACGACCAGTAGCTCGATCAGAGTGAAACCCTGCCGGAGACGATTCGAATTCAGATTTCGCATGCGCATCAGTTCTGGTGTTTAAGCCTCAAAAGGCAGTTCATTCCGCAGGACGATCGCGCGGGAAGCTTGGATCATGCGGGCGTTCTGATCAATTGCCAAGATGTTTGACCTGCCATCTAAACACAATTTAACTGTTTGATCGCTTGATTTGTGGGGCCGAAAATCTCGCAGTTGAAGAATTTGTCCTTCAGAATGCTGGCTTGGCGGGGTAAGATTTTGGGTCTGAATTGCAGGCGATTTTTGTATTTTGCAACCGCGACAGCAGCCTGAGAAAGTGGCTGGCCGTGTCGTGGGCGAGGTGTCTTTCACATGTCGGTCTCGATGGCAGCGACTTCCGCGCAAAGTGCGGAAATCCGATCCGAACCATGTCTTGTCGAAACCGAGAGACTGGTGCTCCGCAAGTTGACGCGTGCCGATCTGCCCACTCTCATCGAGTTATTCGGGTCTCTGGATGTGATGCGGTTCTCGGTGACCGGACCTTTGGCTGCCAGCCAAGTCGAGCAGGCTTTGGAACAGATTCTCGCGTCCTATCAAAAATCGCCGTTGGGTCTGTGGGGAGTGATTGAGAAATCGGGACTGAGTTTGATAGGACTTTGCGGGTTCCTGCGGCGGGAAACAGGTGAGCCGGACGTGTGGGAGTTGGCTTATCGGTTTCTTCCCAACCACTGGGGACAGGGTTTGGGGACCGAAGCCGCAGCCGCCTGTCGAGACTTGGTTGGTCTGCTTCCAAGTGTCCAGCAGATTATTGCCGTCATCGAGCCAGCTAACACTGCGTCATTGCGTGTTGCGGAGAAGGTCGGCTTGGAATTCTGGCGCGCGACGCATCGCTGCGGCCTGCCGGTTCTCGAGTACGTGCTGCGTTGTGGAGCATAGAGCTCGGAGATTTCTCAGAAAACCAGCAAATTCTGCCGAAACTGTGTCACCGATTACACGCCAATAGCGTCTATCAGTACAGGGATCAGTGAAGAGCTGCGATTTTTGACCGCCCGACTTGTCAGCTTTGCAACTCGAAATGAGTCTGTCGACCTCTTTTGCGGCTTCGCCAGAATTCCCAGATTTACTAACCGAACGCTGGGAATGTAAAGATTTATTAAAGTTTGTCTTGACACATTGTTTATAATCTTCGTAATGTCAGGGACGCGAGACGCGAATGACCCCGCAGAGGGCGGACTGAGTCCGACACCGCGGGCAGTTGTTGTGGGCCGGTGTGATAACGGTGCCATAACACAGATTCGTCATCTGCTAGCTGGATTTAGCGACCAGACTTAGCCAGTCTGTGCAAATCATAGTGAATTCCGCTGACGTCCCGACTCATTAGCGAAGCTAGTCAAACTTCGCCGGACGTATGTTCCTTAGCGATGAGGGAAACCGGATCGCTGATCGACCCAATCAGCAATCTGGATTAAGGTTTTCGTTCCAGACTCAGGTACCGATGTACCGAACGAAGATCCAAACAAAGGAGTGTTGATCATGTTAGTGCTGACCCGCAAGGTGAATGAGGAAATCCTGATTGGCGACAATATCCGCATCAAAGTTGTGGACATTGGTGCCGGCCGTATTCGATTGGGGATCTCTGCTCCCCGCGACGTCACGGTGCTGCGTGACGAGGTGATCCGGGACTTCGAAGTCACCATTGCTCCGCAAGTGTCTACTGAAGCTTGCGCGCCCTGTTCGTTGTTGTAGTCTATAAGCGTGTGGACTAAGCGATCAGTAAGACCTGTAAGATAAGAACCGTGGCACTGCCCTGCAGGGTATGGCCCCTGGTAAGTGAATGAGACAAGTGGATGAGATCAGGACCTGCTATCTTGAAAACTGTCTAGCCGGGCAAGCGATTCGCCGACGATCAAATCTGAAATGCAGTATTAACTGTTGAGATTTGTCGAGGCTCGCCGACAATCGCTGGCTCTTGGCTACAGAATGCCCGCAGCAACCCCCCCGCCCGCAGAGACACCCTGCCCGCGAAGTTGTCGTAATCCCTGAAAACAAGCCCCGTTGTCGAGCAGAATTCGTGAGAATTCCTGCTTTGGGCCAGCGTGCGCAATCAGTCTGACGAGTTTCTTTACGCCGCTGCGTAAAGACTCTGGCTGCCTGCTATTCGCCCTGCCACAGAATGTGGCGCGAACGGGGTTGTGTGTCTGCTGAGGCATTGCCCGACTTGGCGTCTTGCTCGTCCGGCGTTGCCGCCAGTCCTTGCTCTTCGGAGGTCTCGGACATGGCCATCAACGAGAGATGCGGACTGGGAATCACGCTTTCCGGTGTCACTAACTGAGCGAGCTCCTGATCCAGGCACTCGAGACGTCTGGCGATGACTTCGCGATGATCTGACCAGCGAGATTGCCACGTCTCGAACAGTTCCAGAGCCGCCTGTTCGCGCTGGCGGCTGCCCTCGAGGTTGCGATGCAGCCTGAGCAACGTGGCACCGAGTTTAGAACGTGGGACTGGGCGCTCGTCGGAAGGGTGGAATGAGTGCATCCGGAATCTCTGGATTCAAGGCGATCAACCCCAGGCCGCCCTGCCAGGGACACGTAGAACATTTTTTCCATCGACCAGCGCGACGCAGGCATCTCAGCGATTATCTTCCTGACCCGGTCAACCCGATCACACGGGGAACTCCTACCGTGCGGAAGTGCTTCATGATGACGCTTGTAACGAGGCATCGCGGTATCGTGGGACGGGTCTCCAGGCCCGTCCGTCCCCGTATTCTTCGACGTTATTTGGGGTAAAGACCTCGCGACCATCTCGCAGCGGCTGACGGCGTTTTGTTCCAATTGTCTGAGAAAAGCGACGATTTCAGTGTGCGTGAGTCATGCACTGCGCGATATTCTCAAGGTAGGTGAAGTCGCCCCGGAAGGGACGGACGGGCCTGGAGACCCGTCCCACGATACGGTCGTCACTTTGTGACGCGGCCACATATCGTCCAATGCCGATCCGTTGTCTGCGTAACCCAGTCGGTTGGTAAATCTAACGCAGTAAGCATCCCTCGAACTTCTTCCAACGTCAGGGCCGCATGCAATGAATCGTCAAACATCTGTTGTTGATGCGCGTTGGCTCCGGCAGCATAGGTTTGGACGAAATGCTGGAGAGTCTCCAGATCTGCCGGCCGCAGCAGATCGCGAACAAACAGTAACCCTCCCGGGGCCAGCACGCGGATCATTTCCCGGACACACGGCAGCGGATCGGGGATGTGGTGTACGATACTGTTCGAGATCACCCAATCGAACGAGCCGCTGGAATACGGCAGGTTTTTCGCATCCAGATGCTCGAGTTTGATGCGTGATTGCAGCCCTTCGCGGATCACATTCCGCTGTCCGACCTGCAGCATATAGGCCGCCAGATCGATCGCCGTGATGTGCGTGGGGACGTCACGCCGGCACAATTCCAGCGGAATCAACGCGGTCCCCGTGCCGACATCCAGCACGCGAATCGGGCGGTCTTTCAGACCTTCGGTCGGCAAGCGCTGCTCCAGCAACTGATCAACGAACCGGCGATTCACCTCCGAATGGTCCATCGAGTCATAATCGGCGGCCTCAGTGACGGAATCCATGACCTCGGGTTCGAGAATGCGCGGCAACATGGAAGGACCTCGAGTCGTAGCGTTACAACAAATCGAATACGCAGAATGTGTGAGAGTACCAGAGTGGGGGAGTATGAGAGTAAGAAGTTGCACTTTGGAGCAGTCATGTCACTCCGTTACTCTCACACACTCATACTCTCGCAAACGTTTGGGGAAATCACTCCGGAATCAGGGCAACACGGGAAAAACTTCGAAGGTTCTGAATATCCGCTGTCCGGTCTCTTCGCGAATCAGCGCGGGACCCCAACTCTGGACTTCCTGCTGGCTGCGGGCATCCATTTTGTCGAACAACTGCCCGCCCGGCATCTGCCATTCGGCGTCCAGGACACCGGCGGCTTGCAACTCCTGAAATCGTCGCGGAGAGACGAAGTCAGTGTAGCCATAGGTCAGCCGGTAACGCAGGATCTCCTGCCAGTTTACGCAGACATGAGTGACGCCCTGCTCCTTCAGGAGTTGGCGAATCTCGGCCGCAGGTTTCAGCGGACGACTGGCTGATCCGCCAGAATGATTGGCGACTCCAAACCATTGCTCGAAGATCGAGACGTCAAACACCGTATTGTATACATAGTAAAAGCGAGCATCAAAGAGTTCTGCCTCGCCCACGCACAGTACTTTGGATCCCGGGGGCAGCGTCGAATTCAGCGTGACGATTTCCGGAGCCGTGATCCGCGCGGTCTGATCGGCAGCCCGATTCAAGTCCAGCAAATACGCATTGTACCCACACAGCGATGTCGTCATGAACGCAAAATTGAAGGTCACCGCACAGACGGCAAAACCGGTGACAAAAATCCGCCAGACCCGTTGCTTGGTCCACGTCGCCCCCACTCCCGCCAGCAAGGCAACCACCGGAATCAGCGGGACCCAGAAGCGGTCAATGCGATGTGTCAGCAGCCACCACGTCGCGAACAGAAAGGCGACGTACAACCACAACTGTCTCACCAGTCGTCGCCGAGCAGTCAGTAATGCCAGCGGAGCAAGCCCAAACAACAGCGGACTCAGCCAATCGCTTTTTAGCGTCACGTCCATCAGCTTGATGGCCAGATCACCCAACTGGTGATGGTCGGGACTGTGGCCGTGCTTCCATTTCGCGTTGAGTTCCGGACTCCAATCCGCGCCGCCAAAAACCCCGTATAGCAGGGGGTAAACAGGATTCCCTGTCTCCACAAGATTCTTCAGCAACCAGGGGCCGATGGCACTGGCAACACCCAGTGAGAAGACGAGCCCGATCTGGATTACCGGACGCCAGTCACTCGACTGCTGCGAGCGGTAAGTAATCAACAGCAACGCCAGCCCCAGGGGAATGACGACTGAAACCACCCCGGGATACTTACAGGCCATCGCGCTTCCGGCAAGAAAACCGGCCAGGATGGCCCACGAGAGTTCCGGAGGCACTCGAGTCTGATCGCGATGGTGAATCGGGGTGCCACTGGCTGTGCCAGTGTCTGGGGTGCCAGCAGATAAACTCCCGGCACTGGCAGAGCCAGTGGCACCCAGGGCTGGAAGATGCATGTGACTTGAGACAGTCTCAACATAGAACAGTACACCCAGCAGGGCCGCGAACAGATAGTAAGTCAGCCCACCTTCGGCATACGCGATGATCGAAATCCGATAGATCCACGGCGTGCTGAGATGAATCAGAGCCGCCCACATTCCCGCTTGCGGCGAGAACCACTTCCGGCCTGCGATGAATAACCCCAGCGCCGTCAACGGCGCGAAGCTCATCAACACGCCTTTTCCGACCAGGGCCCCCCAATACCAATCTCCATACAGGACCATGCCGAGCAGCGTCAGCATCTCGGTGAGAAATGGAAAGCTGGTGTAAACGTTATGCGGCAAAAACGTAATCTGCCCGGCGAGATACCATTCCTTCGGCCCGCCAAAGTGATACTCCTTCACGTCGAAATCGGTCTCGGGCAGGAACGCGCCTCCCACGTAAATCATCAGAAACGGAACCAGCACCACTAGCGGCCAGAGTTGTTTCAACCGAATCGCGAATGATCGGCCTTCCAACGCCGGACCAGCGTGGGGATTTTTGGCCAACTGACTCAGCAGGAGGTCCAGGATCCAACCGGCCATCAAGCAGCCCACGAGAACCTCGCGCGACAGCCAACCCGCTAATCCACAGCCCAACGTCAGCAGCGAAACGACCGACAGTCCGCAGGCAAAAGCAAAAAAGATTCGTTCCGGCGACCAGCCGGGCAGCGGCACTCGCATCAGCCGCAGGACGGCACTGCCCCAACCAAATGCCCCCGCCAGAATCACGAGGCTGATCCCATACATCCCGAACCGTTGTGGCCAAAATCGCCATCCGGCGTGCTTCCACAACTGGCGTGCCTCAATGTCGTCGGCCGCCGGTGAGGGAGGATCGACCATATTTACGAGCAATGCCGGGAGCTGCCGCCAGACTTCGGTACGGTTGACCCGCGGGCTACTGTTGGGCAAATCGAAGCGGTAGAAGCAGGCCGCAAATACCAGTAGCCAGACGATCGCGGCCGCGACCTGCCAGAGAGGCGGATTCAGACTGAGAGCGTCAGCACGGATGGCCTGCGAGTTCAAGATTCAGACTCCGGGCGATGCTCAAGCTCATGCGTGCCCTGAATTGCGCACAGGGATAACGTCAAATAGCGTGGATTGAATCTGACGAATCGTTGGTAGCCCCGGAGGGGCGTCCGCATAAAGCCTGGGGCGGAAGCCCCAGGACCTGACGCAAAACGAACGTCCAAGCCCCGGAGGGGCGACCGAAACCGGCGTTGGATATTGTCGGTCGCCCCTCCGGGGCTTGGATTTCCTGACATGCAGCGGACCTGGGGCTTCCGCCCCAGGCTTTTATGCGGTCGCCCCATCCGGGGCTAAACACGAATTTGGGATATTCGACGTATCCCCTTCGGGGAATTCGTACAGGCAACAAAAAAGGTACTCCAACTAGAGTACCTTACGTCGTCTGAAAATAGACTATTGGATGCAAATCGGCTGCCGCACGACCGATCTCTCGATCTGCACCAACCGACTTCCATCTTGACCAATTAGTTGGGCAGCAAAGCCGCCAGTTCCGGGTGCGGCCGGGCGATCACGTCGGCGAGGATCAGTTTCCCGCCCAGACGGACGACGGTGGCCTTGCCGGTTTCGATGGCGGTTTGCACGGCGGCAACGTCGCCGCGCACCATGATCGTGACGTAAGCCGCCCCGATCTTTTCCTTGCCGACCAGCTTCACATTCGACGATTTCAACATATCGTCGGTAGCGTGAAGGGCGGCGACCAGACCTTGAGTTTCCAACAGACCGAGGGCTTCCGAACTGCTCATGTGCGACTCTCGCGGAATACGGTAATCAAAACAGCCCAGCAATGGGCTAAATGCGGGTTTGGTATTGGCTAACGCCTGAGTGACTTCCAGCGGTGCAGCCATCACACTGAAGAACGAGGTCGCCCCCATTCTTTTGGCGAGGGCGGCACCCTGCTCTGCCGCGTAGGTGACTTCCGCGACGTTCCCGACCAGTTTGATGCACTGTTCGGCACCATCGGTGCTTTCGATCCCCAGGATATGGACCCCGGCAGCCTTCGCGCACAAATCCGCCACCATCAAGGCAGGGGACAAGTTGCTGACTTCCAGCAGGGCCAAACTAAGCGGTCGAGTCGTAGCTTGCATGCGTCACGCGTGTGAAAATTCAATCATTCAGGCAGAACGCGGGGATTGTAGCGACCACGCCCACTTTCCGAAAGGGCGAATTGTAGCCCGACTCTCCAGAGTCGGGCAGCGTCTGGCGCAAGCCAGACGCGATTCGTCAGCTCCCTTCATTGGGCTCGACTTCACAACCTTTGGCGCAGATTCTCGAACTCCCACCATTCCCAGCGCCGATCGAGGATCGTTACTGTTTCCAGCGTCGGTGACTCATAGAGCACATCAACCAACTCGCGCCCCCAGGCGGTCCCTGCCAGCCTGAGATGACGCAGATCAGTCATCTTCATCAAAGATTGAATTCCGCGTAATGTCATCCGTGTGGAATGAATATCGAGACCGGTGAGATGCTCGCACTGCACGAGAGACTCGGCTTCAGCGTCCCCGATATGGGCGAAATAAAGATAAGTCACATCAGGAATCATTTTGAAGTCGGCTATCTCTGTCGACGAGAAATGACCGCTCCACACCACGTCGACCGATCGGAGTTTGTGGCAGTTCTTAAGAGCGGCCAGCAATTGCGGATCGCCGCGGATGCCGGCCGTGGTCAGGTCTATCAATGCCGTACATCGAGCGAGGGTGCGAAGTCCCACGGCGGTCAACGCGGTGCGTTGAACACTCAGCTTCTCGATGGCGACCAGGCAACCCAACTTGTCGGAGAAGTCATCGTCCACAAATGTGTCGTCCAATGTCAATCGCTTCAGCTGAGAGTGACCGGCCAGCTCACTTGCAAGGCTTGAGGTGAGTCTACAGCCTGTCAAGTCGACATGTCTCAGTGAGCCGAGTTTTCCGATCGCGGAGCAGGCTTCTCGGCTCAGATTCAGATGGTGCAGAGCCAAGCGCTGGAGGCGACCGGCTCCAACTGCGGCTTGTAAGAAACTGCCGTTGAGTTCTGGCGATTCGAGACCGTCGATTGAGAGTTCATCGAGATTGACAAATAGTGAGTGATGATTGAGATACCAATCGTGAAATTGGCGGACGGACAAAGTCAGGGCGTTCAACCTCTGCTGTAGTTGCAGGATTCTTGCGATAGCCTCCGAATCTTGGCCGTCAAGCCAAGTCAGACGGTAGATATAACGATAATCCTGCAAATCGGCGTAAAATTGATCGGGAAGTTGCTTGTTCAAGCTGTGGTTCAGACTGACAGAACTGACGTCGCCCGGGTCCTCGAACACGAAGTTCGGCAGGGACAGTCGAGGAAATCTTCGCTGAAGTTGCCAGTAGAGGTAATCAGGATATTGCCACTGGACGGAAATCTTATGTCCAGCGGCAACTCGAGAGATTCTCGCGTGTCGAGCGAACCGTTCAGATCGGGATTTCAGTGAGATCCACCCAAAGCCAATCGATACCAACGCGGATAGGACGAGAGCTAACTTGAACCAATTGCGTCTTGTGAACCCTGGCGGAGTCGGCTCGATGATGACCTCATCACTGTCCTGGCGTGCCATCCGAGTCATCCTGTAGAAAAACTCTGCGATCCTAAGTTGCCCGTTCCACCACTTCAGTAGACGCCGTTTCAGTCGGCAAGACATCCGGATGAGCCCGAGCATTTTCACACGTCAGCGAGACCACAAACTTCGAACCCGCCGGCGTCGATTCAGCCAGTTCAATCTTGCCGTCCAGAACCTGCTCCATGATGTTTTTGCACACGAATAAACCCAGCCCGGTCCCTGTAGGCTTCGTCGTGAAATAGGGTTCGTAGATGTGCTTGACCTGTTCTGCTGAAATTCCATGTCCTGTGTCGCGGATGCTGACGTGCAGCCAGCCCGCCGTCAGCCATGTGGCGAGTTCGATCGTGCCCCCTTCGTCAGTCGCGTCCATGGCGTTCAGAACGAGATTCAAGACGACCTGCACCACCTGATCGCGGGCCACCCGGAGTTTGGGCAGTCCGGGGGCGAAGCAGGTGACAATCCGCTTGCCTTTGGTGCGTTTGTAATACTTGGCAATGTTCAGCGCGGCACCGATCATGTCGTGAATGTCGCACAGGCTGCGCTCTTTGGTCGCCGGGCGGCTGAAGTCGACGAGCTCGCGTAACGTGCCTTGAATCCGTCGCAACTGGTCGTCTACCAGATGCAGCTTTTCACGCGTGTAGTCGTCGGGGTTGCGGCGATTCAGCATCTGGACGAGGGCACTGATGGCCGCGAGCGGGTTCCCGACTTCATGGGCGATGCCGGCCGCCAGCAGTCCAAATGCGGCCTGCTTTTCATGCTGGACCAGTAACGCTTGTGATTGCTGCAATTCTCGGGTGCGCTCGCTGATGCGTTGCTCCAGAAGTGCTTGATTCACGCGTAAGGCGGCATTCAATTCTGAGAGACGTCTCCAGGCGGTCTTCAACAGACCGGCCAACGACGTACTGGCCCAAGTCACCCAGCCCAGGAACATCAGGACGAGAAAAAATGTCGTCAAATCCTCACGCGTGCGGACGTGTCGAAAGAGAGTCAGATAGCTGAAGGCATGCAGGGCAAACGTCGAGTACGTGATGGTCGACGAATACCGAATCGCGCAGACCAGCAGCGACAGGAAGTAATAGACCAGAAACGGACTCTCGACCCCCTTGTCGAAGTGGCACAGCAGGCCGATGAAAATCGCTTCCATCAATGAAACGATTAGCGGCCAGCGACTGAGAAAAACTTTGCCCTGCAGACTCCAGTAAGTATCCAGAAGAGCGAAGACTGCTCCTAAGGAGAGGATCGAATTCATCAACGGTCGATTGACGAGTTGCCTGTCGAGAAAGTCGACCAGAAAATAACCGATGCACAACCCGAACCAGCGGATGCGCAAGGTGATTCCCTCGGCGGCCAGTTCCCAATTGACATCGTCCCGATTACGGGCCATGGGGTTGGGATGCACGGTGGAACTGGCGGTCTCGGGCGGAATGATTTGCGACACGAATGGACTCTCCGGAAAAAGGGGGCCCTTCCATGCTACCGTGTCTCAGGTCATAGCTGAATGAATCGCTTTGGTCCTTTATGCCCTTTCCGTCCCTTACGTCCCTTTTTGAAACTAGGAAAGGGACACGAAGGACGGAAAGGACTTAAATAAAAGCTTTTTCACAATCGCTGACCCCATCCCGTTTTTCCGAAAGTCATCTTGCGGCGTTTGTCGATTTCTCAGACAACCACACTCCCGTCCTACTTAATCCGCAAACTCGCCCTCGGCTGGTTACGCGGTGCTCGTTAATGTAAATCCATATGCTGCTTGGTTTTGGGTGGGGTTTGGATTTTCAGTTTCGTGGTCGTTGATCCCTACCAAATTCAGCAACCTTCGCTGAAATCGCCGTGATTCCCCGGATTGTGCCTCCAACTTCCTCATGGATGAGAAGCTGGCGTGATTTATTTGACCATCGCCTTCTGGATCTGGGGTGCGGCCTGCATCGTCGCCCTGGTACAAGGAGTGCTCCTGGGACTGCATACCTGGGAGCACCGCCGGTTTGCGCGCCGTCGAATTCGCGATTCACGTCCCGTTGATCAGACTCGCCGGGTTGCCCTGCTGTCCCCCTGCAAAGGGCTCGACCTGCAACTGGAGTCCAATCTGCTCCATCTGCTGCGGCAGGACTATCAGAACTACGAGGTCGTGTTCATTGTCGAAAGTGACACGGATCCCGCCTTGGAAGTCATTCAGCGCCTGATCCAACGGGAATCCCAAGTCCCTGCCCGGATTATCATTGCGGGCCGGGCACTGGAAACGGGTCAAAAAATCCACAACCTCGCGACGGCCACCGCGCAACTTGGTGCCGATGTCGAGATCCTGGCATTCGTCGATTCCGACGTCTGTCCCGAGCCCGATTGGCTGGCCCGTCTCGTCACCCGCTTGTCGCGTCCCGATTCTGGCGCCATCACCGGCTATCGCTGGTTTGTGCCAGTTCGGCTGACACTGGCGAACTGCCTGCTCTACAGCATCAATGCCTCGATTGCAGCGCTGCTGGGATCAGGCGGACAGAGTATCGTCTGGGGCGGATCCTGGGCCATTCGCCGCTCTGATTTCGAATCACTTGGAATCCGTGAGAGCTGGCAAGGCACGATCAGCGATGATCTTGTCGCGACCCGGGCCGTCCAGGCAGCGCGTCTGCCCATCGATTTTGAACCCGCCTGCATGACCGAATCCCCCATGGACTATTCGCTCCTGGGATTGGGCAGCTTCCTGCGACGTCAACACATGATCGGTCGCATCTATGCACCTCGGATCTGGTACCAGTCGTTGTGTCTGATGATCCTGTCGACGGTCGCCGTATTTGGTGCGATCGGTTTGTTGACAGCGAGTCTAATTTTCAATGAAAACTGGTCTCGGTGGGCTGCCGGCTTCTTGGTAACATGGTACGCATTGCAAGTTTATCGCGGGTGGCTACGGCATGGCCTGGCCCAGGTCTATGTGCAAAACTGGACGAAATGCACAACTTGGGCGGCTCTGTTCGATGTTTGGGCGGCTCCCCTGTCCTTGCTCTACAATACCTTGGCGATGTGCTCGGCCAGTTTTGGCTCACGCATTGTCTGGCGTGGAATTACCTACGACTTGGATCGACAAGGACGTCTGATGCGAGTTCTGCAACCTGCTGTTTTGCCATCCTCAGTTGCCGGTCGGCAATTGCGATACGATCTCGCCGAACCACTTTCCCCCGCTTCGGATCGTGTTCCACTGGAACGCGAGACACGTCTTCCGCCGCGCGAGACACCGCGCCGCTGAGTCGTCAGCCTTCACATCTTGTCAGTGATGAAAGAGTCCACCGGCAACAGCTGCGGTGGATACGTGCTTGAATCTGAGAAAGCTCCATGAAAATCGTCTTGTGGGATACGCGACAGCTCGATGTCTCGAAGGACTTTGCCGGCGGTTACGGCGTGGGACAGTATGCCAGCGGCGGGGGCATTCGCGGTCAGATTGTGCGCCGATTTTATAAGCGCGACCATCGGCCGACGGCCCTCACGTTCGCTTACCTGGCCAGCATTTTTCGTCAGCTGGGGCATGATGTTCACTTTGGCGAAGACGAAATCATTCCCCATGGCGACGTCTATGTTTTCAGCCCCTCGCTGATCACGTTGAACCTCGAACTGGATGCCATCCGCGAGGTCGTCCGCACTCAGCCCTCAGCCACGATTCTCGTGGTTGGAATTCTGGCAACGACTTTAACCACAGCGTTTGCCGATTTGCCCGTGACGCTCGTGCAAGGCGAACCCGAGCAACTGTTGTGGAAGCTCGATGAGGTTCTCAACAAGAAGCCGGGACCGGTCGCCGTGGGTTCCATCCAGGATCTCGATGCCCTGCCCTTCCCCGACTGGGATCTGTTCGCACCGAAAAAGTTTCGCATCGCCTATGATTTCTCACAGTTCCCCACAGGCTTGATTCAACAAAGTCGCGGCTGCACATTCACCTGCAACTATTGCCCCTACATCGTCATCGAGAACAAGACCCGCTTCCGGTCTCCCGAAAGCGTCGTGGAAGAAATGCGCCGCGGCATGCAGGAGTACGGATTCCGCTCCTTCAAATTCCGCGATCCGCTGTTTGGCCTGGATCGCAAGCGCGTCCTGAGAATGGCCGAATTGATTGGCCAGCTTCCGCGCAAAGTGCAATTCTCGATCGAGAGCCGCATCGACCTGTTGAAGCCGGAAACGCTGACTGTTCTCAGCGAAGTCGGTTTGACCGCGATCACGGTAGGAATCGAAACCCCCGACGAAGGCACCCTGAAGCAGTACAAGCGGGCCCCCATTAACGACGACAAACAACGGCAGTTCATCGAAACCTGCCGTCGGCTGGGGATTCGCACCGTCGCGGGCTTTATGATTGGCTTCCCTGAGGACACCGCCCAGTCCATCAAGGGCGTGCTGCGTTACGCGAAAGCCGTGAATCCCACCTTCGCAAATTTCAACATCGTGACCCCTTATCCCGGGACCGAGTTCTACAATCAGGTCGTCCAGGACATCGCCGATTTCGACTTCACGAAGTACAACGTTTACACGCCAGTGATGAAGTACCAGCACCTGACCGTAGACGAGGTCACCGCCTGGCACGCTCGTTGCTTCACGAAGTACTACTTCCGCTGGGATTGGGTGAAGGCCCACGCGCATCTGTTGTGGCCGACGACGAAATGGCTGGGATTTGGATACAGCCCCGCCCCAGAGCCGCAGGCTCCCGCGACGATTGCGCTGCCGATCGTCACGGCATCAGACTGCGACCGTAAAGTGGCGTAAGGTATCGTGGGACGGGTCTCCAGGCCCGTCCGTCCCCCCTCATTTATTTCGAATTCGGATCAAGACGCCACTCAAACGTCCAACCCAACGGCTCCCATTCGGGTCGGATCCACAGGCGTTTCGAATCACGTGGCATGCCAACCTTTTCCAGGTTGCGGCCGATGTATTGAATGGCCCGCCACAAGTGCTCTTCATCTCGAATAATACGATCGTGGCTCTCATCTTGCCAAAGATCGCCTCGTAAGCCCAGCGTGGCATTGATGCGACGCGACGTATAAGACTTCCAGCCTCCGATGATTTCTTCCAAAGAACTTATTGAAGAATCAAACGGCCGCAAAATCACATGGACGTGGTTTGGCATCACGACATAACAATCCAATTCATAGCGCAGATTGTCGAAGTGGTGCAATGATTTGATGACCTCCGACGCGTACTCATCGTTGTTGAGAATACAGTCGCCATAACCTTGATCAAGCCAATGTTCCACACGCTCAAACGCCATACGAGCCCACACTTCAAGAACGTCGCGTGAACGAGGTGGGGGATTTGTGTCTTCCCACTCACGTTTGATTCTGGCCAATTCATCCAGTTTGCTGTGCGGTAACGAGTCGGCCAGTCGGAACGTGGCGAAACAGGTTGCTCCAGCTTGTCGCCAGTGCGGCAGATGTCGCTCGTAGAAGGTGAGAGGTTGGTCTTCGCGGAGTCCTTGGAACCCGGGTGGTGGGGGGAGATTCCACACGATGAATGCCTCTCGACTGGGATCGAAACTCTGCTTGTGCGAGCCATTCAATACGGGGACGGACGGGCCTGGAGACCCGTCCCACGATACGCTCACGCAGAATCTCGCAGCACGCCATTTACCACATGCCCTCCCACGACACCCGTCAAGCGTCGTTCGAGACCATTGTGGTAGTACGTCAGATGCTCGTGATCGAGCCCCATGCAGTGCAGAATCGTTGCATGCAGATCGGCGATCGTCACGGGCTTGTCGACCGCTTTGAAGCCCAGCTCATCGGTCGCGCCATAGGCCACGCCGGGCTGCATGCCGCCGCCCGCCATCCACATGGTGAATCCCAGGATGTTGTGGTCGCGTCCGTTTGAGCCTTCGCTCGTCGGGGTCCGGCCGAACTCGCCCGTCCAGATCACCAGCGTGTCGTCGAGCAATCCGCGGGCCTTGAGGTCCGTCAGCAGTGCGGCAATCGGTTGATCGCTGATCGCCGCGTTCAACCGGTGATTCTTGTCGAGATTCGCGTGAGCGTCCCAATTGAAGTCCGGTACGTTGTTCGACCCTCCGCAGTAGATGGTCACGCATCGCACATCGCGTTCCAGCAGCCGGCGTCCGAGCAGACACGTCCGACTGAACAGGGCCTGTTGCTTGTCGGCGCGATCGACGCCATACATTTTCAACGTTGCCTCGGTCTCGCTCGACAAATCGGTGACCTCAGGCGCGCTGAGTTGCATCCGTGCGGCAAGCTCATAAGCTTCAATCCGAGCCGCGAGTTCGGTATCGCCGGGATGTTCTTCAGCATGCGCTGCGTTGAGCTTCGCCAGATAATCAAAGCTGGCCCGTTGTCGTTCCGGGCTGTAATCACCAGGCGGGGCGAGGTCAAGGATCGGGTTGCCTTCCGCCCGAAACACGGTCCCCTGGTACTTCGCCGGCAGAAACGCATTCCCCCAGTTGGCAGCGGCAGACGGCGGCATGCCGCGGTCCATCAGCGTGACGAAGGAGGGCAGATTGCGACTCTCGCTGCCCAGGCCATAGACGACCCACGAACCGAGTGAAGGGAAGCCGTTGCGGCCGACTCCGGTGCTCATGTGGTACATGGCAGGACCGTGGCTGTTTTGTTCAGCCACCATCGAGTGGATGAACGACATGTCGTCCACCTTCTCGGCCATGTGGGGGAAGATTTCCGAGACCCATTTTCCCGTCTGGCCGTACTGGCGGAACTTGAACGGGCTCTGCATCAGCTTGCCGGGGACGCGGAAGAAGACGTCGGTGATGTTCCCCTGCCCTTCCAGCGGCTGTCCGTTGTACTTGACCAGGGCCGGCTTGTGATCGAACGTGTCGATATGACTGACACCCGCTGACATAAACAGCAGCAGCACTCGTTTCGCGGTGGCCTTAGGCAGCCGACCCTTCAGCGGGTTGTTGGGATGCTCTTCGGCCTGCAGCAGATTTGCCAGCGCGATCGAGCCTAGTCCGCCACCCATCTGGCGCAGAAAGTCACGGCGGGTCACGTAGCGTTGATAGCCGGTGCAATGAGACATTTTTCAATTGGCCTTTCGACCGATGGAATTCAATTCAAAACGCGCCTGAATGCTGGTACGCGGACGCTGGCAGCGTCCGCCACGGGGGCGTTACCTCACATACAAAAACTCATTCGAATTCAACAACACCCGACAGAGACTAAACAAATCGGTCTGCTTGATGAAATCCATGGCGGCTGCTGTTTCGGCTGGGGCCGGATCGCGAGCATAAACCAATTCGTAAATCCGCTGGACCAGTTTCTCGGGAGACGATTGAGCTCCCGCGAGTTTCGTGGCTCGTTCCGCCAAGGCCCGTGACTGGTCGAAAACAAACGGGTTATTCATCAGTGACAGGGCCTGCAACGCCGTCGTACTTTGACCGCGCCGCGGAGTCTGCACCGACGGATCGGGGCAGTCGAAGACGCTCATCAGCGGTTCCTGGAACGTGCGGATGTTGAACATGTACACGCCGCGCCGCCAGGTTTCCGGACCCGGCTTTTCCAGGAGGACATAGTCCGGCACATTCCCGTCGCGATAGTGAAACATGCGGTAGCTGGGCCCGCCCATCGTGAGGTCAAGCTGGCCGCTGGTCTGAAGAACCGAATCGCGCAGGGCTTCGGCATCGATCCGTTGCGGATTCATTCTCCACAAGAGCCGGTTCGTCCCGTCCTTCGCCGCAGCCTCGGGACGGGATTGCGAGGACTGACGATAAACATCCGACAGCATGATCAACTTATGCAGCCGCTTCAGTTTCCAACCTTGTTCGATGAAATCGGTGGCCAGCCAATCGAGCAGTTGCGGATGTGACGGACGATCGCCGTTAAATCCCAGATCGCTCGGGGTATCGACAATTCCCTGGCCAAAGTGGTACTGCCACACGCGATTCACGATGACTCGGGCGGTCAGCGGATTGCGTGGATCGACGATCCATTCCGCAAGACGTAAACGTCGCGCGGGGCCTGAATCCTGGTCCTTCTGCAGCAAGTTGGCATCGAGAGCGGTCACCGCCGACAGAGCGCGCGGGTCGACAGGCTCCTGCCGGTCGCGGACATTTCCGCGACGTAGAATGAACGCGGGTTGAATTGCTCCATCACTCGCCGAATAGCTGACGGGCAGCGACGGGATGGCTTTGAGATCGGCCTCGGCGGCCCCCAGATCTTTCAGCAGGCGGTCATAGGTAGAACGTTGCTCGGATGTTAAACGAGCCAGAACTTGTTCGGTTGAGACCTCCGCAGCCGGATTGGTTCCACCTTGAAAGGGCCGACGGCGGTCAGAACTGCTGACCATCATCCAAGCCCGACCGTCACCTGAAACAGCGACTGAATAATCCGTGGCAAGTCGGTCCTGAAAGGCACCTTCGCGATCTCGGCCCCAGACGATGCGCGAGACCTCGACCGGACGCGGAAATTCGATCTGCGCCCACCCCTTGCCCGGTTCGTTGCTGATCCAGCTCGCCGAGTTCCCAAGCTTGCCATCGTTCAAGTGTTGAATCTGATGGATGGGGTAGCCGGGAAGCAGCGATGAAGCCGACGCTTTCGACCCGGCACTGGCCAGCGCGAGATTCAGCTTGGGGCTGGCACCGTAGACTTCCAGTTCGTCAACACAGGGTTGAGCTCCCGTCGTGGCCTTGATTTCAAACCGCAAGAAACGGGCAACGACTGGAGTGAATGATTCTTCGTTCCGAGCAAAATTGACCGGAGGCAACTTGTCAGTTTGCGGAGCTTTTGAGCGTTCCGCGGCCAGTTCCGCTACGAGCGTTTCACGCACGGGATCGAGGAGCTTCGCCATCGCGGATTTTGCGGCATCGATCCGCTTCTGCACAACTTGGCTGGCGGCCGCGTACCGAGCCTTGTCTTCGGGCTGGGCCACAACATTGTCGTTGCGGTCGAGGCCACTGAAGATGCTGGCGAAGCTGTAGTAGTCTCGCGTCGGAATGGGATCAAACTTGTGATCGTGACAGCGGGCACAGCCGATCGTCAGGCCGAGAAATGTCGTTCCGGTGGCCACGACGTACTCGTCCAGTTCATCCTGCCGGGTCATCATTCGCTCGAGTTCGCTGATCGTCCCGACATCGTTCTTGGGGCCCGCCACAAGAAAGCCGGTCGCAATCAAAGCCTGCGGATCGTTCGGCCGCAGGGCATCCCCCGCGAGTTGTTCGCGGACGAAATCGTTGTAGGGCAGATCGGCATTGAGGGCCGAAATCACGTAATCGCGATACCGCCAGAAATTCGTTCGCAGGCGGTCACGCTCGAACCCATTGCTCTCGGCGAAGCGGACCACATCCAGCCAATGCCGGCCCCACCGCTCACCGTAACGGGGACTATCGAGCAGGCGTTCGATCAGTATCTCGTAGGCATCAGGACGAGTATCACCGACAAATGCTTGAACCTCCTCATAAGTCGGCGGCAACCCGTGCAAATCATAAGTCGCCCGCCGAATGTAAGTAGGACGGTCTGCTGGTTCGGAGAACGACAAGCCAGCTTCCTGCAGTCGAGCCAGAACAAACCCATCGATCGGACTGCGTTGCCGGCCGGTACTGTGAAAATCGGGTACCGCCGGTCGTGCCACGGCTTGGAGAGACCACCAGTCGTAGCCGCCGCGCCGTTCAGTCCCGAACGAGTACAAATCGAGAGTTCGTTCGGGGAAATACGCGCCGCGTTCAATCCACGTTTTGAGGACGGCAATCTCTGTGGCCTTGAGCGGTTTCTTGGGCGGCATGTATTCGTTCGAAACATGCTCGTACAACAGGCTGTCCGCCGGTTTTCCGGGGACAATAATGGCGCCCGTATCACCACCCTTCAGCATTGATCCGCGTGTCCGGAGATCCAGCCCGCCGCGCGCTTCGGCCGCGTGACATTCCAGGCAGCGTCGAACCAGCAGCGGTTCGACTTCTGCCTGGAAGTATTTTTCTTCCGACTGGTCCGCGGCGAGTAGCCACCCCGGATTGAGCAGAAGCAGCAGGAGACTCCAGTGGCTCCAAGACATGAATTCGTCCTTACGTGGAATTGAGCGCATTCACCACACCTGTTTTACATTAACATGCCACTCTACAGGGTGCCACTCGTTGTGGAGGTGCCCCGCTGCTGTAGCGGAACGTCGTAAGACTTCCGCCGCATGCGGACAGACTCAAGAATTCTTACGAATTCTTCTACAAATAGCTGGCTGATTTGTGGTCTTCAGTTCCTTCCTGTTTCTGTTTTACTTTTTGCCACTGACGCTGGTGTTGTACTACTCCGCGCCGCAAGCCTGGCGGCTGGGTGTGCTGACGCTGCTCAGTTATGTCTTTTACGGCTGGACGAACCCGCTGTACGTCCCCTTGATGTGGCTGTCGACGACGATCGATTACATCGCCGGCGCGATCATCTCCGCCGACATGACTCGGCAGAACGGATCCCATACTGCACGCCAACGCACGGCGCTCGTCATCTCAGTGAGCTCGAATCTGGCGCTGCTGGGATTCTTCAAATACTTCAATTTCGGGGCCGATGCCTACCGCAGTCTGATGTTGCAACTCGGCTGGTCGCAGCACGTCCCCGACGCTCTGTGGCAGGTGATCCTGCCGCTGGGGATCAGTTTCTACACCTTTCAATCGCTCAGCTACACGATCGACATCTATCGGGTTGAAGCCCGGCCGGCTCGCAGCTTCGTGGATTTTGCGTGTTACGTCTCCCTCTTTCCGCAGTTGGTCGCCGGCCCCATTATTCGCTTCCAGGACCTCGCCGATCAGCTGGAATACCGCACGCATACCAGTGAAAAATTTTCGCGCGGGGTGCTGTTATTTCAATTGGGATTGGCGAAGAAGGTGATCCTGGCGAATCCCTGCGGTTCCGTGGCCGAGGCCGCCTTTAACGCGGGGACCCTGGAATGTTTTCAGGCCTGGTGGGGACTCGTCGGTTACGCGTTCCAGATCTACTTCGATTTCAGTGGCTATTCCGACATGGCCATTGGTTTGGGGCTGATGTTCGGTTTCACCTTTCCCGAGAATTTTCAGTCGCCCTATTGTTCGGCCTCGATCACCGAATTCTGGCGACGTTGGCATATCACACTTTCAACTTGGCTGCGCGAGTACCTCTATATCCCGCTGGGGGGCAATCGTCACGGTCGTTTTCGCACTTATCTCAATCTGTTTCTGGTGATGTTGCTCGGCGGGTTGTGGCATGGAGCCGCTTGGAATTTCGTGATCTGGGGCGGTTACCACGGGTTGTTGCTGGCTGGTGAGCGAGCCTACCGCGAATTTCGAGGCCGTGCCCCGACACCGCCAGCCAGTAGTTCATTGGGACGAATTGCCCCGGCGGCGTTTGCGTTTTTGCTGGTGCTGCTGGGCTGGGTTTTGTTTCGCGGGCACGACATGGCTCATGCGGGGCGCTACTATGCTGCGCTGGTCGGCGTGGCTCCCCAACAACCGGCGACGGCCCTCTTGTGGAGTTTGTTGTTTCAGCCGTACCATGTGCTCTGTCTGCTGGCTGGTGCCGTCGTTGTCTGGGGTTGCCCGACCGCGTGGAATTTCACCGAGCGGCAAACACCGGGAAAAGCCGTCTGGGGATGTGTCCTGTTTCTGCTGAGCATCGTCCTGCTGGCGACGCAACAGTACAATCCGTTTATCTACTTCTTGTTTTAGATTGCGTTTGTTAGTCGATAGATTCAACGTGAGATTGAGGATGACCTAAGCCCCAAAGGGGCGCGCTAGGCCAGCCTAGGGCAACGCCCTAGGTGGACGCCGGAATGAGCTCTTAAGCCCTGAAGGGGCGCGCCCCTTCAGGGCTTAAGAGCTCATTGAATCCCCGAACCCAGGGCGATGCCCTGGGCTGGCCTAGCGCGCCCCCTTGGGGCTGAATACCATACCGGAATCAGCTCTTAAGATTATGTTTGACTGGCACTCCATCCCGCTGCGGTTCCAATATCCCGAGCTGTTTTTGCTCGGGATTCCGTTGGGATTTGCCTTCTGGCGCTGGGGGCGAGTGCGGGGCGTCACAGGTTGGTTGCGAGCTGTCCAACTACTGTTGTTGCTCCTAGTCCTCACCGCGCCGGAATGGGATCTGGGGGGGCGCGGTATCGATGTCGTCGCGGTCGTGGATCGTTCACGCTCGATGACTGCCGAGTCTGAAACTCGGATCGTCGAACTTCTCGCCAATCTGCTGAAGGGGCGCGGGGCTGGTGACCGAGTCGGCATCGTTACTTTCGGACAAGAGCCTGCCGTCGAATTGATGCTGTCGCGGACCGATGTCCTCGCGGGAGGCGGCTACACCAAGCAGATTCTGCCCGACGGCAGTGACCTCGAGGCTGGCCTGCAGACGGCCCTCAATCTGGTCGACCCTTACCGGCCGTCTCGAATTCTGGTCCTGTCTGATGGTGAAGCGAACGGTTCGCCGGTCACGACTGCGGCCCGGCGGGCTCAGGAAATGCAGGTGCCGATTGATTATCGTGGCTTCGAGCGGCTGCGGACTGGTGATGTCGCGGTCGAAGCCGTGCTGCTGCCGGAGATCGTGGCGCCGCGTGAACCGTTTCAGTTCTCGGCTGTGATTTATTCTGATAAAGAGGCGGACGGCAAAGTCACGGTCTCACGCGAGGGCCGGACGATTGCCAGTCAGTCGCGGCACTTTTCGCATGGCTCCAATCAGATCCTGTTCCGCGACCTGCTGGAAAGTGGCGGTCTGCATTCTTACGAGGTCAAGCTGGAAGTCGCCGGCGATCCCCTGCCGGAAAACAACCGGGGGGCGGGCGTCGTCCGCGTCGAGGCGGGACAGCGGTTGCTGGTACTCAATCAGGACGGTCAGGAAGACAACTGCGTTCGAGCCCTCAGATCGGCCAAGCTGCCTGTCGATGTGGCTCAAGCGTCGACTCATCCGCTGACCCAGGACGCCTTGGAACGCTATCGGGCGGTGATCCTGGAAAATGTTCCCGCACGCGACTTCGGACGCCTTAAGATGGAGCGTCTCGCGCAGTTCGTGGAAGACCTCGGTGGCGGTTTGATGTTGACCGGGGGCGAACGGAGTTTCGGCACCGGCGGGTATTTTAAAAGCCCCCTCGATGCCGTGCTGCCGGTCTCGATGGAGATGCGGCAGGAGCATCGAAAAATGAGCCTGGCGATGTGTATTGTTCTCGACCGTTCGGGAAGTATGTCGCTGCCGGTCAAAGGGAACAAAACCAAGATGGATCTGGCCGACCTGGGAACGGCCGAATGTGTGCGGATGCTGTCGGCGGGAGATAGTGTCGCCGTGATTGCGGTCGACAGTCAGCCCCACGTGATTCAGGCTTTGACACCAGTCGATGATCCCGAGGCGATCGCCAGCAAAGTCTTAACCATCCAGAGCCAGGGGGGCGGAATATTCGTTTACGAAGGCCTCGTCGCGGCCGGCGATCAATTGCTGAATGCGGAACAACTCACGAAGCACATCATCTTGTTTTCGGATGCTCAGGACAGCGAGGAACCCGGCGACTATCGCAATCTGCTGGCGAAGTACGAACAGGCTGGAATCACTACGAGTGTGATCGGGCTGGGTAATGACACTGATGTCGATGCGGCCTTGTTGCAGGACATCGCCAAGCTCGGCCACGGCAACATCATGTTCACGACCGACGCCGAGGAGCTGCCGCGTCTGTTTACCGAAGACACGATGAGCATCGCTCGCAGCAGCTTTGTGAAAAAGGACGCGAAATCTCAGCCCGACGGCATCGGTGGGCGGCTATTGACCGATGCCCGCTTGATGGGAGAACTCAAGCCAGGCACCTTTCCGAACGTGGATGGTTACAACCTGAGCTACCTCAAGCCGAAAGCGACGATGGGGGTGGTCTCACAAGATGAATTCGCCGCTCCATGGTCTGCCTTCTGGTATCTGGGATTGGGTCGTGCGGCGGCGGTGACCGTGGAGGTTGACGGGTCCTATTCTGGTCAATTCGGTCGCTGGAATAACTACAGCGATTTTCTGGTCACCCATGCGCGCTGGTTGCTCGGTGGAGATCAGCCTGATGAGGCGTTCTTGAAAGTGGAGCATGCCGGGCAGGATGCCGTCGTGACGTTGGAGCTGGACCCCGATCGTCCCGGCAAGCAAGTGATTGAATCTCCCGTGCTGACGGTTGTCCCGCCTGGGGATGAACGTCAACAACTGCTGGAACTGCCGTTCGAGTGGCAAGGGGCCAACACGTTGCAGGCACGGTTCAAATTGTCGCAGACAGGGACCTACCGGCCGTTGGTAAAATTGGGGGCAAAAAGCTTTGTCCGCGGTCCCACCGTGACCCTGCCCTATTCACCCGAATTCGCTCCCCGTGACGCGGCAAATAGTGGCATGGCGATCCTGAAATCATTGGCGAGCAAGACCGGTGGTAAGGCACGAGTTAATCCTCAGGAAGTCCTGGCCGATCCTCCGCGCGCTTCCACCCGCTGGCCGATTGCGTCTGTCTTGTTCTTATTGAGCATCGTGTTGCTGATGTTAGAGATTGCCGGGAGACGGCTGTCGTTGTGGGAGAAGTTTATCGACGCGGTCGCGCCAGTCATGCCACAAGCGCGAGGCGTGCCGGTCAGTCGTCCGCAACCAGTCCGTACGACGGCGCCGAGCCGACCGACACCATCCACACCGGCCGCAGTTCCGGCTCCCGCACCGACGACGACCGCGGCTGCGGCGCAAGCTCCGCCACCACCCGCACGAGATCCCTTTGAACAAGCTAAGGCGCGGGCGAAACGGCGGTCGAATTGAGTATGGCAGCTCGTATCGTGGGACGGGTCTCCAGGCCCGTCCGTCCGGTGTTGAGACCGTAGGATAGGCAGCCTGCCTGTCCGTGTTTTGTGTTGGAGTATTGTACGGACAGGGAGGATGCCTATCCTACGAAAGAGCTGGACGGACGGGCCTGGAGACCCATCCCACGATGCCATCCGCCCGCACTGTGTTTTGGGCAAATCAGAGCGGATTCTGGAATATTCATGACCTCACAACAGCAGGAGTCTCGTCGAAACTGGTGGCTGGCGCTGACCGTCTGTGGGATTGCGTTTGTTTCGCGATTGGCGATATGGAATTTGCAGGGGGATCGACTCACTCAGGACATTGACGCTTACCTGGAAATCGCCCGCCATGTCGTCGCTGGCGATGGTTATTCAATGGGGCAGCCGCCTCATCTGACGGCTTATCGCCCGCCTCTGTATCCACTGTTGGTCGCTGCCATTTTTGCTTGTGGTGGAACTGCCGCTAGCTTGGGATTGATGCAGGTCATACTCGGAACATGCACCGTCGGTTTGACGTTGCGGATTGGGCGATTGCTGAATCTGGGTTGGGTGAGATTCCTTGCGGCAAGTCTCGTCGCCATTGATCCGATGTTGTTGCAGTACACCTCGCTGCCGATGACGGAGACCCTGTGCGCGACTCTGGTGGCCATGTGGTGTTGGGTGATGTTGGAGTTGCCCCCGTGGCAGACGCTGCCAGCGTCTGCGACACCGACGCTGGCAGCGTCGGCCACGGGGGCTCCCCTGCTCTTCGGTCTCTGTTTTGGTTTGATCTGTCTGTGCCGGCCTGGATTTCTCGCTGCGGTGGGACTGGCTGGCGCGTGGATGCTGATAATCGCCACTTGGAATTGGAAGTCGACTTCGCTTCGCCCCCGCGTCATGGCGGCACTCTTCAGCGTGGTTGGTTTGGCAATCGTTCTGGCGCCATGGGTGATTCGCAATGCGCTAGTGATTGGCAAGGCCACACCGGCCACCACCCACGGGGGTTACACGCTGTTGCTCGCCAACAATTCGGTTTTCTATCACGAGGTCGCGGCTCAGTCGTGGGGGACTGTCTGGCAGGGAGAGAGTCTCAATCGTTGGCAAACGGAACTGGAAACCCAAATGGTGGCTGACGGAATCTCTCCGGCCGACGAAGTGTCGCGTGATCGCTGGATGTATCGGAAGGCCTGGTCTCACATTCGCGCTGAACCGGCGTTGTTTTTTCGAGCCTGCCTGTGGCGCGGCTTGCGGTTCTGGGATTTAGCTCCGTGGAAGGTTCCGGCGGGATACTCGAAATTCCTGTTCTGGGGAACTGCAATCTTCTACGGATTGATCACCTGCGGCATGTTCATCGGACTGGCTCGGCTGTCGGCGTTAGAATGGAGGACATGGAGTGTGTTGTTGCTCCTGCCGCTGACCTTGTGGTTGACGCACCTGGTTTATTGGACCGATATGCGGATGCGAGCCCCCGTGATTCCCATCCTCGCATTGTTGGCGGCTCGGGCACTAAGATCTCCCGATCAGAAAACTCCGTTGAACGGGCCCTCCACGCTATGAAACTCGATGACAAAGTCTGCTATTGCTTTCATGTGTCGAAACGCAAGATCGTCAATTACATTCGGCTGTATAAACCGCGTCGCGCGAGCCAGATCAGTGAATGTGGCGGTGCGGGAACGGGTTGTGGCTGGTGCATTCCGTACTTGAAGCAGTACTACGAACAATTCCAGCGCGGCGAGACCATCGACGAGGATGAACTGACTCCCGAGCAATACGCCGCGGGGCGCGCCGACCACATCAAGTCAGGTCACGGCAAGCCCCCGCCAGGTGCGACGCCAATTCCCTAAAGCGTATCAAGCATGTGGATTTGTGCCACTGCTTGTCCGCTGTACTCGGCGGACAAGCAGTGCCAATCAGCGTCGAACTCGCACTGCTTAATGACCGGGTACGGTCATGAAACAGTGGCACGGGCAAGTCCAACGCGGCCTCTTTCACCACTTGAACTCGATGTCCGCGATCTCGTGGGCCACCATGTCGATATGGACGGCGTCGCCGTGAATCGGCAGATCGGTGATGGTACGGCCTTGGAAATCTCGCTGGCGGGCAGACGTGGGAGTTCGATAACACTGCAATGTCACGCGGACCGGTCGGCCTTCCGTCTCTAAGAGCCGCAGTGCGATGCCGGGGCCGGTCGGGGTCGGTTGAGTGGCCAAGGGGTCCCAGGCGTCGGTGAGTTCGACGGGATTTTCCACTAATTCCAGCAACTGCACGATTTGCACGTTGCGGCCGTTGGTATGGAAAAACCAGCCCGACGTGCCCGATCGCGGCGGGCCTTTGGTGGTGGGAATGACGGTGATCGGTGTCAGCGCATCCAGGGCAGCCTGCATCGGATACGGCTGATCGACAGCGATAGTGAAACGGAACTTCTTGGTTGTCTCGCCCGAGACGAGCATGATCGAATCGAGCATCCGTTCGCCCGTCTTGCGATGGAATGGCAGGCCGTGAGTCAGGATTGTCGTACGTTGATTTTCGTCGGCGATTTCCAGATAGAGGGGGGACTCCAGACGTTCGTCTTTCCAGTCAGTTTGCGCACCGCCGAGAACGGAACGTGTCAGGGCTGCGATGGAGGAATTCCAGGCGAAACGAGCGCCGATGTAGTTGCTCCACGGATCACCGTCGGGCAACTTTACGGAATCGAATTCAATCTCGATTTCGAGCACCGGTCGGCCGCGCCACACGCGGAACGTCTGTTTAAAGCCTGCCAGCTTCTGGTTGTTAGTCTGATCGATCAGGTCCCCCGTCGTCACGATTTCGCCGAGTGTCGGGCCGGTGCTGGTGACCGTGGAACTCGTGGCCCGCATCTCGCTGTAGTAGGACTTCGTATCGGGGACCTCGGGATCCGGGGACACGATTTTCCGTTCGCGTGGGAACCGGTACGCCAACTGCTGACTGAGACGATTCGGGCTGCGGCCATAGTTCTTCAACTGCCGCAATCCACCTGAGACCTCGCTGAGCAGGACCTCGAAGAAGTCGTTGCGCAGGAGGTTCGGTTCGGCCAGCGGTGCGGAGGCTGTGGGAGCCGGCGTTTCGGGTGATTCCTGAGGGATCCACACGAATCCCGAGCCGGGGAATTCGATGGTGGCCGTTCTGCGCGGTACTGCCTCGTGGCCGACGCTGCCAGCGTCGGCGGGGACGCTGGCAGCGTCCCCCACGGGGTCCCATTGGACAAACTTTACCGCTCCACCGATGGCGGGTGGTCGAGTGAGATGGGCGCCGAGATCGACGACGGCCAATCGCGGGAATCCGAGCGTATTGACGAGCAAGAGGCCGGGTTGCGTTCCGCCGCCGCTGGTGATCAATTCTCCGAGCCGCTGACCCGCCGATTGCTCGAAGGCGGCGAGCTGCGTTTCGGCAGTCGTGGCTTGTTCCGGAGTCCCCTCGCCCGCGCCTTCTTCGACGGCTCGCTCGACAGTGCGGAGTTCCTCGCCGCGTAACGGTTGCTGGCGGAAGGCGGCTGTCATCCCGGCACACCACGCGGCGGAATCGAATCGCTGGCGATTGCGGAACTGGGCGACGTATCGCCCCAGCGGATCGGCTTCCTGCCGAGCGACCGACTGGACGAAGTACGGTGAAAGATACTCGTTCGGATCGTAAGAGGAGAGCCGGCTGGCGCTGTCAGTGTGTTCGAAGTAATCTTCCAACGTGACGAAGCGGCCGAGGACCGGCGAGTAATTCTGCATGCGCCGCAGGTCTTCGAACCAGGGTGATTTGATCTCGGGCCAGCGGGCAAACATCACGGCCGCGACCGAATCATTATCCATCGACTCCGACAGCCGCACGGGGAATCGCAAATAACTGTTGGCACTATCGGCTGCCAGAGGGATCCGCGAGATGGCATCAATGGCCTGCCCCGCGGTGCCTTCCCAGCGGATCTTGCTGAATTCCTGGTCGGGATAGAAGCCATCGTCCAAGGCGACGTGCATGGCACCGATATAGCCGGTGCGATGCAGAATTTGCGGCCACGGCGGCATCAGGCCATAGCGCCGGCGACCCCAGATTGTCGGCTTCCTGCCCAAGTGTTTTTGATAGAGTTCACGCCCCGCCTCCAACTGCCAGAGGAGCGAATTCAATGGCAGCAGCGTCGACGGACCTTCGCGGAACTCACCCCCGACGATGGCGACTGATTTGCGCAGCCAGGCTTCTTTCAAGAGCCGCAATTGATCCGCATGATCGCGCCCGATCTCTTCCAGATCCTGCGGGGTGACCATGACGCTCATCGGCTTTAAGGTGAGTAACGTGTCGGACAAATGCTGATCTGCCAGGCGCGGGATCAACAGGCACATATCCAGCAAGTAGCAGTCGGTCGGATAGAAACGTTCGCGAGCTTCGGTCAGCAGTTCGAAGCAGACTTTCAAGCGTGTCTTGGCGGTCTCCGGGTCATTAGCCACGGCGGCGCGCGCCGCCGCGACGGCCTCGCGCTGGAAGTGAACTTCATCGGTGCTGCCGAAGTGCCGCATGTGTCTCGTCAACAATTCGATCTGCAAATAGCAGAATCCGAGTGCCCAGAAATCGGCCGCCAAGTCCGGATCGACGGGTGGTTCGTCGAGCGGTTTCAGCGCGAGGGCCAGCATCTCCTGGCGATCGGTGGTGTTGGTGATGACGGTGGCGCCGTTGCGCCGGGCTTCTTCGACCCAACCGTGGGGAACCAGGTCCTGGCTCTTGGTGGGGATCATGACCAGACGGTTCGTCGTCACTTCGGGGGGCGTGTCGGCTCGGTGCCAGCGGGGGACGACTCCGGCCGACGCAATCAGTTGCGGATGCCAGGGGAGAATAAACGAATTGAGCAGGCTAGCCGCCTGGGCGTCATTGGCCTCGGTGGGAAAATCTTCCAGGCTGTGGCTGGGTATGAGGTAAATCAGATCTTCGTAGGCCATGAGTCTGCCAATCCAGCGTCAGGTCAATCGGTACACCGCGAGACTATCAGAATAACAGGCTGTGAGTTTGGATTCACGCAGACGGGAGATGTTGGCCCGAACTGGAATTCGAAGCTTTTATCTCAAAAGTGATTGAACGACGGTGTGTGCGCTTTCTCGAAGCCTTTTTTTCTTGGCCAATCTGCATTCGACGTGAGTTTTGGTTCGTTCGAAGAATCTGAAAAAGATTTTGCGATTATTTAACTTATTAAATTGCAATGGCTTATGGAATTTGCGATGCGTGCAAGAAGACCCGTTCAAAAGATTTTTGAAAATCCCGGAACTTTTGAGGAACTATCTCGTCTAATGTCATGGAAGCTGGCGCGATGGCAAAGAATGGCCGTCTCGCCAAGGTGATAACTACTTTGCAAGTAGCCATTTACAGCTTGGCTTCGCGCCGCGGCCCCGGAAATGGGGTTGGGGAAGAATGGGTTTCGTTCAAATCGTCGGCGTGGGTCTCACGTCAAGCAGTGTTCGCAAGTAGCGTTCGTAAACAATGTTCGCTGTCAATTTCGAGGTCGCTCGGTGCTCGCTTCGTGTTTGCTCTGGGGGCGTCCGCGAGATTGATCGGAGTCTGCAGTTCGTGTGTTGCGGATTTCCTGGGGCAGTCAGTTGAAATGACTTGAACTCGCTGCAACTTGTTGGATAATTTAGACTTAGTTTCAAATAAAAGTCGGCCTCGCCAGCGCTCGCTGGGCAGGGCGCAGCTCGTATTGATTTTGTCTGATCCGTTCCTTAAGACTTTTCAACATTGAAGTTAGAGATTCTGCCAGAGGTTCCTCAGGCAGATAACTGACTTCGTTTGTGGCGACCTATAGTAGACGACAGAGCTTGGCATTTGGTTCCCTGCTCGTCGTCAGTGTATGCGGTTGATGGAGGGCGAGGGACCCAGAGGGTACCCCGCCGAGCCGCTATGTCTAGCGGATATCGAATGAAGTTGCGGTTCGGCGGGAGCCTCACCCTCCCATCGGCCGGAAATGTGAAATAGCAACAACACATCGTCCCAATCCACCGGGAGAACAGTGATTATGGCTGACAACGGAACCGTCTGGGGCATTGATATCGGCCAAGCCGGTCTGAAAGCTCTGCAACTGCGCTACAACGAAGCGTCACAGCAGGTGATTGCTGTCGGCTTCGACTATATCCAACATCCGAAAATCCTCAGTCAACCCGATGCGATCCCCGCCGAGTTGATCAACGAGGCACTCAAGACGTTTGTGACCCGCAATGCGGCGCAGTTGCGGGGGTCGAAAATCGGCTTCGTGGTGCCGAGCAACACGTCGATCGTGAAGTTCATTCAATTGCCGCCGGTAGAAGCCAGCAAGGTCGGCGATATCGTCAAGTACGAAGCACGCCAGCAGATTCCGTTCGATCTGAACGATGTGATCTGGGATTGGCAGACGATGGGTGGCGGGATCCAGGAAGGTGGCTACATGCTCGACTCAGAAGTCGGGTTGGTCGCCATGAAAAAGGAAGCCCTGCAGAATCACCTGAAGCCGTTCAATGAGCAGCGGATGGAGATTGATACGATCCAGGCAGTGTCCCTGGCGATGTTCAATTTCATGTCGTACGACCAGTTCGAACAACGAGTGGGCGATGCGGTCCTGGATCGCGAAGGCTACACGGTATTGCTGGATATGGGTGCCGATACCACGACCATGCTGGTCTCGAACGGCCGCAAGATCTGGCAGCGTAATATTTCGATCGGCGGCAATCAGTTTACGCGTGCGTTGACGAAGGAAATGAAGCTGACCTTTGCCAAGTCGGAACATCTCAAGTGCAATGCGACCAAAGCCCCCGATCCCAAGGCTGTGTTCCAGGCCCTGCGGCCGGTCTTCAATGATTACGTCTCGGAAATTCAGCGATCGATTGGATTCTTCTCCAGCGTCAATCGGGATGCCAAGATCGAGAAAATCCTGGCGATCGGCAATGGTTTCAAGTTGGCTGGACTCCAAAAATTCCTGCAGCAGAATCTGCAGTACGACGTCGAACGCGTCGAGAACTTTCCGGGATTGGTGGGCGACGCGGTCTTGTCACAGCCCCTCTTCCAGGAAAATGCGATGTCGTTCGCCGTGGCGTATGGACTGGGGTTGCAGATGCTGCAACAGACGACGATTCGGACGTCACTGCTGCCGCCGGAAATCCGGACGGCGCGTATGATCCGCCGCAAGAAGCCGTGGGCCGTGGCGTCCGCGGCCTGTCTGCTGGCCGGTCTGTGTCTGTCGACGATGGGTTTTGCCATCGCTAACACCACGGTCAAAGTAGAAAAGTGGAAGAGTGCCGAAGACAAAGTGAAATCGGTTCAGACCGAAGCCTCCTCGCTGAAGAGTGCCTACGACGGAGCGGAATCCAAGAACAAAGAGTTTCGCGAGAAGGGTGACGCTCTGGTCAAGCCAGGCGTTGGCCGCGTTCGCTGGCTGGAAGTCTACAAGGCCATCAATGCCTGTCTGCCTGCTGAAGGGGCCACGGCTGATGAAAAACACATCGCCAAGAAGAACCGCATTCGAATCTACAGTATCACCTGTAAGGAAGTGGTTGATCTGAAGACTTGGTTCGAAGAGCTCAAGACGGGTGCTCCTTCTGTCCTGGACTATATCTTGCCAGAAGATAAGGAGAAGCCACCCGAAGGCCAGGGATGGGTCTTTACACTGCGTGGATTGCATTTCAACGAAGGCAAAGATCAATTCATGATCCAGCACTTCGTGAAGACTTTGCAACAATGGCAAGCCAAGGTGGATTTGGCGGGAGGCCGGTTTCAGATGGTTCCGGTACGCCAGATGGGTATCAGCCATGTGATGTCAATACGTTCGTTGGCCTCGCGAAAGCCTTGGTTCCCCAACGGTCTGCCGGCCAATCCGGCGGGTGGTGCGGGGCCGGGTGCAGGGGGACTTGGTATGCGTCCACCCGCTGCAGCTGGTCCTGGTGCGGGTCCCGGCGCATTTGGTCAGCGAGTGGCCAAGCAGCCGAAGAATCCGATGGGGGGCGGGCCTGCTGACCAATTCAACGAACGTAAGTCGGAAGATATCTGGCAGACCGATTTCGAAATTGTATTCATCTGGAAGGAAACGCCAGAAGATCAGCGGCCGGCCACTCAGCCAGTTCCGGAAGGTGCCGCGGCGGCACCAGGAGCCCCAGGTGCTCCGACTGACCCCAATGCACCCCCAGCACCAGGTGCTGTTCCTGGGGCTGCCCCCGGGGCCGTGCCGGGAGCAGTTCCAGGTGCAGTACCTGGAGCGGTGCCACCGGTCGCTCCGCCGGGTGGCGCACCGGCAGTTCCCGGTGCCGTCCCGCCTGGGACACCGATGCCACCGCCAGCAGTTCCTGGCGCACCACCCGCGGGTGTCCCGGGGGCGGGGGCGCCAGCGGGAAGTTAGTGGTCTTAGATAAACACCGTAGTCTTTTCGCCGTAGCCACACTCGTCAGAGTTTTGAAGTCTGTTTGACAACCAACAATTCAGTCCCGTGACAAGACGGTTAGTGGCCACTTTATGTGACCTGCCGTTCGAACGAGGAATCTCTCATGGATAAGCTTAAGCCCATCCTCGCCCAGAAATTCTGGATCCTGTCGTTCATTTGCCTGGTGTTGCCGCTCACCGGTTGGTGGCTCGCGACTGCAGCCATGGCTCTCGAATATTCCACGCGTCTCAAGACGATCGAGGATGCCTTCAAGGGCATTCCCCAGCCGGGTCCGAATGCGAAGTGGACCGAACGCGTCGTCGCTTTGAATACGGAAGAAGAGCGGAAGGTCAAAGAGACGGGTGACTATCTGTGGAACCAACAGTTGGCATTGATGACCTGGCCGGAAGTGGTCAAGGCTGGCGTCGAGAAGGTGGGCTATCGTGGTGAAATTGATGCGAAGACCCGTGGCGAATATCGGTCTGCCTACGAGCAGGAGCTCGTGGATCTGCACCAGATTGTCACTCCCTTTGATCCGGAAACCAATCAGGGGCTGATCCAATTTCCCATCGAATTGATTCCGACGTTGAGCTGGGGAACCTCGCCGATTCCTCCCAGCAGTGTGCAGATGTGGGACTCGCAAGAGGATATCTGGTTGTACCGCACGCTGCTGCAGGCGATCTACAACATTAATAACGACCAATTCAAATGTGAGACGCTCCTCGATTCGAAGATCAAGCAGATCACGTACTTTGAACTCCGCGGAGGGACTCCGGGCGGCGCTGCGGCTGCGGCTGCCGCAGCCCCTGTCGCCGCTGCTGGGCCGGGTGGAGAAGGTGCCATGCCTGCTGGTGGTCCGGGTGCCTTGGGCGGACCGGTAATGGGTGGAAGCGGTCAGGGGGGCGGGCTCGGAGGTGGCGCGGACACTTTAAAGGCCTCGTTTGATCCGTCGGAACAGCTCGGCCCTGACGAAATCGCGGCTGAAGGGGCGGTGGATCCGGCTGCAGGTGGGGCTCCTGGTAGTGCTCCAGCTGCTGGCCCAGGAGCGGGCGGTCCAGCGGGCCCGGGTGGTATGGGCGGTCTCGGAGGCGGAGTGGCCGCCAAGAAACGCTACATTGAGGAAACGCCGCGATTCAAGACGCGCGGGTTCTATATGGAATTGGTACTGGATCACCGCATTCTGCCTGAATTCATTGCCGAACTGAGCGATTCGAAATGGCCGCTGCGTGTGATCCGGGTGCAACAGGTGGATATGGACCTGGCAGACATTGGGGGCGGAGCATTGGGGATGGGCGCTGCCGGCGGGGGAGGTATGGGAGGCATGGGCAAAGGTCCTGGGATGGGCATGATGCCGTCCTCCGCGCGGCAACCGGGGCTCATGGGGCCTGGAAGTGGGCGAGGTGCTAATCCAGGCCTGGGGGCTAGTAAGCGACCGGTTGGCAACAATGAGGGGGTAGCCCCAGAGAACGCCATGGATGTCCAGGCCGCAATGTCTGACCCGTATCTGGTCAACGTGGCCTTGAGTGGGATCATCACCCTGTATCTGCCGCCTGAGGCTGTTGCCGGTGTAGAAGGCGCACCGGCAGCAACTCCAGCCGCAACGGACCCGACAGCCGCTGCTCCTGCCGGTGCTGCCGCGCCAGGTGCCGCACCCGTCGCTGCCGGGGCTACTGATCCCGCTGCCACACCGGCGGCGACAACACCCGCAGGTGCCACGACTCCAGCAGCAGTCGGGACTGCGCCGGCTGATCCGGCAGCACCTGCGACAACGCCAGCGGGCACGCCAGCAACAGAAACGAAACCTGCGGCCGAAACCAAGCCTGCAGCACCACCCGCTGGAACACCAGATCCAGCGGCGGGGAAACCGCCTGCTGCCCCCGCGGCAGGAACTCCACCGGCCGGAGCAGCCGATCCGGCGCCAGCGACGCCCGCACCGGAAAAACCTGCGGCACCGGCCGCAGAAGCCAAACCGGGGGCGGCAAAATAGAGTCGAAACGAGTTGCCAGATTTGCAGACCGGACAAAGCAGCTCCGGTAGTTCCAGAGATCAGCGGTATTGTTCCCACGTGACACATGAAGACGGACAGGATTGTCCGTCCTGCACCAAATCAGGTACTGAGATCCGTCGGTCAGCAGAATGACTTTTTCATTCACGCCAGTCGGAAGATCTCAGTTCCCAATAGCAAATTGAGCCTGTCAGGCTCTAACCTACGTCAAGCGTAGAAGGGGGTCCCATGAAAGGGTTGATGGCGAAACTCAAGGGCATGCCGATCAAGAGCATCCTGGTGACGCATGGCGAGAAACTCGTGTTTGGAGTTGTGGGTCTGATGGTCCTGCTGGCTTTGGCTTCCACCACCTGGGGTGGATTTCAAAAGCAGCCGGATGAACTCCTGACGAAAGCGACGGCGGCAGGCACCGCTCTCCACACGGGGGCCTGGCCCGAAGAAAGACAGGCTGCGTTTAAGCCCTCGACTTACCAGTCGGCGGCGACGTCGATGTTCGATGAATTGAACATGGCGGAGTCGATGTCCCCGTTTGCTTACGACAAGCCCATGTCGTTCCCCATCTACGCCCGTGAGGAACCGGATGGCGAACCCGAATGGCCTTCCGCTCCGCAGGATCTCATTGCCGATGCGGGCGTGATGGTGCTGGGTGTCTTTCCGCCGCCGCCGACCGAGGAAGAGCTGGCGGCATTGCAGGCTGAGGCCGACGCGCTGTCTGCTCCTCCCAAAGTTGGTGGACCGACTGCTAAAGGGAAGTCCAGCAAGAAGGGCGAAGATGCGTTGGCAGGCCCTGGTGCGATGATGCCGCCTGCCATGGGGCCGGGTGCCATGGGTGGTAGTGGTTCAAGTTCAGGCATGCTGCCCCGTGGACAGCGGTATGTGGCGGTACGTGGCATCGTCAATCTGTTTGAAATCGGCCGGGCGATCCAGAAGGCTTTGCATCTGGAAACACCAGCCGAAGGGATGGCCCTGGTTGAGGTGATCGACTTCAAGATTCAACGTCAGAAAGCCGTTGCGGGACCGAACCCCTGGCCTGATGATTCGTGGCAGGACGTGAGTCTCGATCGCGCCGACGAAGTACTGTCGGAAAGCGGTCAGGCAGCCGATCTGGTCACCTCGGAATGCATTAACCCCGTCTTTACGATGCCATTGCCGACACGTCTGGATGGAGACTATACGAAAATCGTCAGCCATCCGTCTCTCGAGCGATTTGAGTTGTCGAAGGAGCAACGTGAGATGGAGCAACGCTTCAATTCA
Organism: Planctomycetaceae bacterium; assembly: GCA_021732415.1. Lineage (GTDB taxonomy): Bacteria > Planctomycetota > Planctomycetia > Planctomycetales > Planctomycetaceae > JAKFVC01. The sequence goes on along the minus strand of JAKFVC010000116.1, from coordinate 1,694 downwards.
GCACTGCTCGAGTCCGCGGGCGAGTTGGGTGTTGAAGAACAATCCGGCAAACGCCGTGGCTTCTTGAAAGATCAGGTTGATATTGGCGGCGTGCGGAACAGCTTCATGGGGGCCGGTGGAAACATTGGCGAAGTTTATAAGAAGGCAGGTATCAATCCCGCGGCAGGTGGCGGGGCCGGAATGATGCCGCCGATGGGTGGAATGATGCCACCAATGGGGGGACCGCGTCCGCCAATGGGTAGTCCGATGGGCGGGTCGCGTCCGGGTGCCGGTGGTATGCCCGGTATGCCACATGCCGCTGGTGGTCCCGGAATGATGGGGGGCCAAGGAGGCATGGTGGCTCAAGTCGGCGCTAATGCTGCCGGATATTTGATGTTGTTCCGCTACCTGGATTTCGATGTCAATCCGGGCGAATGCTATCGCTATCGCGTCCAGTTGGAATTTGCCAACCCGAATTACGGTATGGCGCTGGACAAGATCAAGGAAGCGTCAGTGGCTGAAGGGGAAACACGCACGACCGACTGGTCGCAACCGTCGGCCCCGGTGGTTGTGAAGTCCGATTCGAACCTGTTTCTGACGGAAGTCGACAAACGCCCCCGAGCCAAGGGTGAAGCCAAGATTCACTCCTATCAGTGGGATCCGAGTTTGGGAACATACATTGATTCCAAGATGGTGGCCAAGTTCGGACAGTTCCTGGGTGGTCTGGCTCCGTCGGTCCGCCTGGACCTGGGAGTTCCGTCGTACGAGGAAAAGCAAGTGTTGTTTGCCACGAAAGATTTCTTGCTGGATACAGCACTGCCGCCAGCGATTATCCCGGCCGAGAATCCCGATCTGAATCTGACGGTCGATGCCAAGCAGGCCAAAGATGGTTTGAACATCCCTTCCGAAGCCATCGTGCTCGATGAAGCTGGTCAATTGAAGGTTCTCGATTCGGATACGCAGAAGCCGATGGAAAAAGAGATCGAGAAAAAAGTCCTAGACGAACGTAGGCCGTGGGAGTATTTGAAGGATGCTGGCACGCCCGATGGAGGTTTGAATAGCTTGGAACCCGCAGGGCCAGGGGCCGGGCCGATGATGCCTCAGATCGCAGGTCCCTCGAGTGCCTTGAAACGCGGCAAGGGCGCAAAAGGTGGTAAAGCCTCCTCGATGATGACGATGCCTGCTGGCCCTGGTATGGAGCCTGGCAAAGCCGGCAGGGGTGGGAAGCTCAAGGGTCCTGGCGGCAGATAACGGTTCCACCTCAGCTCAATATCACGAGATGTAATTCAGAAGCCCGACTGTCATGCAGTCGGGCTTCTTTTATCCACGCAGCAATTGGCCGTTGATCAGGCAAGTACCTTAGGCCGTGTTCGACGTATACAAGCTCGAATCGCAAGTTTTGAAGCTGCGCTATTCATGAAGCAACAGCGTTCTCAACTGGTTGATACCAGGCTGAATTCCGAACCTGAAGGGTTCGCAGAGAGTAGCCGGTGGTTGAGGAGCCTGTCACTTATACACAACGAATTCAATTTTCTGGACCGAAAGCAATCCAGGCAGTTGCGAAGTCGGTCATTCTTCGAAGCCCGACCCAAATCGGTTGAGGTCCTGCTGGGGCTTCAGTGGCTCGGTTGTTGTAGCCCCCCAGTTGCGACAGCAACTGCATGATCTCGGATAGCTGCGGCAGTTTTTTCGGGAGAGGCCGCTTGGTGACCACT
>JAKFVC010000143.1 GCA_021732415.1 Planctomycetaceae bacterium | reverse complement strand
CTTTGATCCCTTCGAACTTCTTTGATCCCTTCGACTTCTTTGATCCCTTCGACTTCTTTGATCCCTTCGAACTTCTTTGATCCCTTCGACTTCTTTGATCCCTTCGAACTTCTTCGACCCCTTCGAACTTCTTTGATCTCTTTGATTGTGCGTGAGGGATGACTTCTTTGCCCCCTTTGATCGGCGGTGCGCGCACATTGGTGTGTCGACAACATTCTCGACGCTCAAAAATTCGCCGATCGGAGCCTATCGGCCATTTTGATCATTACCCAATGACTGTCCGAATGCTTCAAGTATTCCGGATTCGCGGATTCTAGTCTTTTGAAGCTCATCGATTACCACAACCTGCTGCAGTCCCGCCACTTGTGGTGTCGTTGAAATCGATGTGCGCCCCGGAACTGATGCAGAATTCCATGGCCAATCAATGCGGTTTCTCACGAGCCACGGCAGCTCATCGAGGCAATTGCTTGGAAGGCAGAAAAGGGCGATGATTGGAAGAAGGCTATCTTTTCAGGAATTGTGTGATTCCCGGAATGAGCGTGATGGTACAATAGATCCGTTTCCCGAACCGCTGGGCGGAAATTGCGGCTGTTCGAATTCCCGCTGAACTTCCCCGGCCTTCGAAACGGGCGGTATGAGATGAGTGCCTCAGAGAACCACCTGGATGCCCCCCAGCTTCCTCTGTGGTCGGTGATTGCGGTGATCGTACTCGTCGGCTCCTGCTGCGCGTTTGGTGTAGTGTTGTTGGTAGACACAATTTCACAGAATTCGCAGATCAAGCGCAATGTGCCAAGGCCTGCCCCTGAGTTGAGTGAACGACTCCAGGAATCGGTCGCCCGCGTCAGTCGTAGCGGACCGTCCGGATCGATTTGGTCAATTGAGTTCAATCTCCGCGCGACGGATCAGGATCTGGCCGAGCTCACCAAGGTTCCGTCCGTGAGCAATATCGATCTGTACTCGCCGACGGTGACCGAAGTCGGCTTAAGATCCCTCAACAAGTTGCCCTCGTTCCAAAGTTTGACGTTCAATTGCGGTCAGTCTGGCCTTCCCGGCGCGGATTTTAAGGTTCTGGGGGAACTCAAAAAACTGACGTGGCTCAATTTGAAAGAGTCGCAATTCGGGGATGAGGGCTTGGCAGCCTTGAATGGATTGCCGCACCTTTCAACTCTGCTTTTGGAGCACACTCTCATCACCGATTTGGGGCTCCTCCAGCTCGAATCGTTGCCAGAACTCGTCAGGCTCAACCTGGATCGGACTCGAGTTGGCCAAATCGGCCCGAATTCGGAAGACTTCGGTTTCGCCCGCCTGGCGGGGTTTCCCAAGCTTAAGGATCTCAGCCTGAGTGATACTCAGATCCGGGACGATTGTCTCGCGGAACTGCCGAAGTGCCTGGCGCTGCAAGTGATCAACTTGCGCGGCGTGGCACTGACCCCCGAGGGTTGTCGCAGCCTGGCCCTATGCCCCGCCTTGGAGAGTGTCGTCCTGTCTTCAGACTCGATCGGGGGAACTCACCTGGCCGAGTTGGCCAAATCGCCCGTGCTCCAGTGTATCTATATCCATAAATCTTGTATCGAAGCCGGTGACCTGATCCAGCTCAAACAAATGCGTAGTCTAAAGACGTGTCTTGTCCTATCAAGTCGCGCGTCTCTCGAAGACATTGAGGCGACGGTTCACAAACACCTGCCCGGTGTCAGCGTCCCACTCAAATGCGTGCTACCAGACAGGAAACGAGGAACAGCCAGCACGTGGACATGGTGGTAGACTGGCACACACTCGAACGACTCTACTTCACGAACAAGAACGTCCCCTTGTTGTCGCTGGCAATCTCCTGCAGCAACGGCACGCCCTCGCGGCTCTGCAGTGCAATCGTGTTGACCACGGCACCGAACGTGTTCTTCTCCTTGACGATTTCACGGCAACGTTCAGAGAATTCTCCGTCGGTCAGGAAAAAGATGACTTCGGGCTTCAGAGACAGGGCCAGCACCAGGGCGTCTTCGGGGTCTGTGCCCCGCCCGGTTGTGCGTTCGGTGATCCAGCGAGTGACCTTCCGCTTCATCATGGGAGTTGCGGCGACCAGGTCGGCCGCGGTGGACGGGAAGAACATCGGCACGGCTTTGCTTGTGAAAAAGATCACGTAGAACTTCTGTGTGACGTGCAGCTTGTGAATCGAGCGGATCAATTCTTGCTGGGCTCTGACAAACCGGCCATTTTCCATGCTGCCCGACATGTCCACGACAAAAACAACCGAATTGGCCGAGCCGCGTGTTCCGAAGAAACCGACGCCACTTTCCGAGCCGATTTTGCCCCCCTCACCGCCGGCGCCCACGCCCCCTTGACCCGATGACGCACCCACCGCAACGTTCATCTGGATTCCGGCCGCTAACGGTGCCGAGACTAGCAGGTCGTCCGTCACTGGCCCCACGGCGGGAGAGCCGCTTTGGCTGAGAAATTCCACCAGATTGACGGGCGGCGTGAACGGTTCAACAGCGGGCTGGGGGTCATCAATGCGAGCTTGAATGACAGGGAGCCATTCGTCCTCGTGGTGTTGCCAGGCGACTGCCGTCAGGCTCAATAACAGGGCGATGTGCAGGATCAATGAAGATCCCCACGCTCGCCACTGATCGGCCCAGGTTGGAGTCATGACACCCACTCGACAAAGAGACTTTCAGTGGCAGCCTGATGAACTGAGGGTTTTCGGAGCAGGCCGCCGGATATAGCATATAGGCAAAGTCGCCACCAAGACAACAAGTTTCCCTGGAAACCAACGGGGCGTGCGGTGAAACGCGACAAAACTGAGATCGGACAGTTGGTTCTACCTGGATCAACGAATGACCCGGCTCGCATCATAAACGTAATGCCGACTGCCACTGGGACATGAGAAGTCTCATCCCCATTGCCATTTAGGATTCAAAGTCCGTCATTTTCGCTACAGAGATACGTTTTCCTCATGCATGTCAAATTTTGTTGCCCCAGTTGCCAGCATTCCAACGGGGTTACCATTTCGGAGAAGACCGAGAAACTGGGCTGCACGGCGTGCAGTTGGACTCGCCCGCTGCCGGCCGACGAGCAACAGCGAACGCATCCTCAAGCGTGCCTGGTCTGCGGCTGCAAGGATCTGTGGCGACGGAAGAATTTGTCGCAGACGGTTGGCGTGGCGGTGGTTGTCCTGGCGGCGATCTTGAGCAGCATCGCTTGGGCCCGTTATGAAATCTTCTGGTCGTTTGGCATTCTGATGTTTGCGGCAGCCGTCGATATGCTGCTGTATCTGTTCATGCCCGACGTTCTGGTCTGTTATCGTTGTGCGGCACACTACCTGAAGTTTGATCCGGCGGGTGAGACTCCGCATTTCAATTTGGAGATGGCAGAAAAGCACCGGCAGGAGAAGATTCGGTTGAAGAAGTAGAAAGCCAGACGCCGGCAGTCAATTCATTTTCTTTGCCACAGAAGGACACAGAAAAACACAGAAAGAAGGAGTATTTTTCTGCTTTTATTCTGTGCTTTTCCGTGTCCTTCTGTGGCTGAAACTCTTGTGATTTCGTGCAATTTACCGCTGAGTAGTTTCCGGTCGCTAACAACCATCCGGCTTACGCCGGACGCTCGCCTAAGAAGACCCGTTCCATGCCACCTCTGCTTTCGATGCACGGCGTCAGCAAGCGATTCGGGGCCACGCTGGCCTTGAAGGACGTTTCGCTGGAGGTCCATGCGGGTGAGGTCCTCGCCCTGATCGGTGAGAATGGGGCCGGCAAGAGTACCCTGATGAAGGTGCTCAGCGGCGCTCATCGTCCCGACGCCGGTCGCATGGAACTGGCCGGTAAGGCGTATGCCCCACCCAATCCTCATCAAGGGCGAGTCGCTGGCGTAGCGATGATCTACCAGGAGTTGAACCTCGCCCCCGATCTCAGCATCGAAGACAACATGCTGCTGGGCCAGGAGCGGCACATCATTGGGATCCTCAATCGCCGATCGCAACGCCGACGTGTCCGCAGTGTGCTTGAGCAACTGGGACATCCCGAACTGCGCCCGGAAACACTGGTGCGTGAGCTGTCGGTGGGGGCTCAGCAAGTGGTCGAGATCGGTCGGGCCCTGATCAGTGACGCTAAAGTCATCGTGTTTGACGAACCCACCAGTTCGTTGACGCAGGCGGATTCTCAGCGGCTGTTTGAGGTCATTCGTCGATTGAGTCAATCGGGGATCGGGATCATCTATATCAGCCATTTTCTGGAAGAGTTCCGGCACCTCTGCACTCGATACACTGTCCTGCGAGACGGCGAAGTCGCGGGGAGCGGCAATCTGGAAGGAGTGACGGAATCACAGATTGTGAACTTGATGGTCGGACGCAACGTCGAGGATCTCTTTCCGCGTGTGCCGCATAAACCCGGTGTAGAAGTTTTATCCCTGCAGCAATTGACGGGTCTGCGTTTTCCCATTGATGTCAACTTGTCGGTGCGTCGGGGCGAGATCTTCGGGATTGCTGGCCTGGTCGGGGCAGGGCGCACCGAATTGCTGCGGTGCATCTTCGCGCTCGATCCGGTACGCCAAGGACAGGTTCGAGTTCACACCCTCTTGCCGGACGCGACTCCTAATGCGCGGATCAAGGCCGGGATGGGCCTGGTGTCCGAGGATCGCAAGGGGGAAGGCCTCGCACAGGCTTGCAGCATCAACGACAACCTGACAAACAGCCGGTTGGGACCGTACAGTACCTGGGGATTCTTGAATCTAGGTTTCCGGCGGGCGGCCGCGGGAGATTGGATGCGGAAGCTGCAGATTAAAGCGCGCGATCCCGAGCAGGCCGTGCAGACTCTGTCGGGAGGCAATCAGCAAAAGGTCGCCATCGCACGGGTGATGCACCAGGATGCCGAGATCTTCTTGCTGGATGAACCGACCCGCGGCATTGATGTCGGCACGAAGGCCGAGATCTATCGCCTGATGGGCGAATTGGCAGCCGACGGCAAGACCATTCTATTTGTGAGCTCGTACGTCACCGAATTGCTGGCCGTGTGCGATCGGGTTGGCGTGATGGCACGCGGTCAGTTGCGTGAAGTTCGGGCTGCGAAAGACTGGACCGAAGAGACGGTATTGAGCTGTGCGATTTCTTCGTAGAGAGTCGTTGCCACTCTCTGCTATTCCTTCGGATCCGGGGGGATCTCCAAGTCCGTGGGATCGTCTGGAAAACTCGGCAGTTCGTTTTTCTTGACGTAGAACTGATCCAGCTTGAGGTCACCTCGGACTTCAGCTTCCAGCATCTGGAGGCGTTTTTCGACCAGAATCAGCCGGGCATTGAGCGACGCCGGACTGAGTTGATCGTCTCTGGACGATTTTGGGGGCCGGGGCACAGCCGGGTATCCCAACTGACGCTGAAAGGCCGCGAACATGTAGAGCGGATCTTTGCCCTGATTGGCCCGGGCGATCCGGCCCTCTTTGGCACCGAATAACAATGCCGACTTGTATTCCAAGTCAGGTTCATTCAACTGACGTTTTTGGTCAATTAGACATTGTTCCGAGGCAAAATAAATCAGATCTGCAAAATCCACACTTCCCAACTGCCGCCGGCATCTTTGAATCCAGGCACGCCACGGGTCATCATAGAGCGGATCATTCATCATCGCCTGCAGGCCTTTGTCATACCCCAGTCGGTTGCGGCTCAGACATTCAAACTGATAGATAAACAGCCCAGCTCGTGTCGCACCATTCGCGCGATAATCGGCCTCGCGTTCCAGAATCAGCAGGGCCGTGTATTGATCGAACTTCGACTTGTCCTCTTCCGCGCGACTAAACACGAATGCCTGAAACGGGGCGAAGTAGTGTGGCAAACGCTCCATCGCCTCGCTCAGTCGCCCGTTGAGCAGGACTTCTCCACGCAGAAAATCGATCGCCATCGGCAGCCGCGTGGTCGACAGAATCTCTTCGTGAACGCCTAACAGAATATCTTGCGTGGCAACGTTCTGTTCCAGGCGTTCGCGGTAGACCCGGAAGAAATAGGTCTGTTCGATGTATTCTTCACGATCGAGCGGTGCGTATTTCATGGTGTTCCAGATAAGGGGGCCGTGGAGGCCATGATACCAAGTGCCCGTGGCCGACGCTGCCAGCCTCGGCCAAGTAGAAGAATCCGGCGCTTGCGCCGCCCGGCTCGCCTGAGCCGTTTCTTTTTTTGCATCGACGTTGAGCGCACCACGAGGCAAAACGGATGAACGGCGGGACGGACGGGCCTGGAGACCCGTCCCACGATACCTTAATCGGAATACACCGGCAGCAGCGGTTGCACCAAACCCCAGATCTCGGCTTCGATCTCGTCGGCGGTTCGCAGTTCCTCGCCGCGGACACACGACACAGAGTTCCAACCGGGCTGAGTCCGGGCCAGTTCGAGATAAACCTGGCGCGTTCGCTCCAGATGTGTGGAATCGGATTCCTGCAGATCGGCGGCCTGTTGGGTGTAGTCGCGGGGGGCCTTGCGAGCGATCAATTGCTGGGCCACCTGCGGGGGAATATCGAGCAATACGCAGAGATCCGGACGCGGCAGACCGTACACACCGAACTCCAGTTGTTCGATCCACGTAATCAGCTCGGTCCGTTCGACGCCGTCGAGTTTCGAGGCCTGATGAGCCATGTTCGACGGGACGTAGCGGTCGAAAATCACGACGTCGTGGTTGGCGATCGCCTCGGTCAGCCAGCCTTTCGATTCAAACCGGTCACCGGCATACAACAACGAAGCCAGAAACGGATTAACCTCGTTCAGTTGCCCGAACCGGCCGTTCAGAAAGTCGGCCACCTTATGGCCGAAATGAGTCTCACGATATCGCGGAAAACTCACGAGCTGGGTGCGGCAACCTTGAGCCAGCAATCGAGCCTGTAGACGTGCAGCCTGAGTTCCCTTGCCCGAGCCGTCAATCCCTTCAATATTCACCAGCAATGTCACGAGACGCGTTGACTCCAGAATGGTAGGTCAGGCTGTGCCTGACGCACGGGCAAGCTTGGATAATATGGCGGACTGGTTCGGTGGCGACGCGACAAGACGTCAGGCACAGCCTGGCCTACGCCAATCTACACCGCCGGCTTGCTCTTGTCGACTTGTGGAAAAACCGTCGTCTTATCCGACCTTGAGGATGTATCGGACTTCAACTCGTGCAGAGCGTTGGCCACGGTATCAGCAGTCGTGAAGTAATCAATCAAGCGGCTCAACCGCATGACCTCTTTCACTTCCGTCTGTAAATCGGTGAGGATCAACCGCCCCTGCTTGCGATGCAGCTTGCGATGGAGCGTAATCAATTTGCCGAGCACCGAGCTCGTCAAATATTCCACGCTTTGCAGGCTGATAATGATCTTGCGCTTGTCGAATTGCTCAACGAGGGCAAACAGATCTTGCCCCAGTTGTTCGACATTCTGGTCCTCGGTGAGTCGCGGCACATTGAAGCGCCCGATCACGACCTCGCTCTCTTCGCTGAGTTCGAAGTACGCAGGTTTGAATTCACTCAACAACATACGCTGGCCTCGTGACGTACGCCGATCAGTCCATCGGAGCTGGCAGAGGTGACCGTGGCTGGCACCAGTCGCGCCAGATCAACTGGCGTTCCAGGAACTTCCACAGGCGCATACCGGCAACTTGTTCCACGCATGATTCCGGGACGAACTTCCCCTTCGATCATCACTGACAATGTCCGTCCCAGGAGACTGCCATGATATCTACCAGCGAGCCGTCGTTCTAGCTCCGCCAGTCTTTCCATCCGTTGTTTCTTCACATCAGGAGCAACCTGATCCGGAAATTCCGCCGCCGGCGTCCCTTTGCGTGCACTGAAGGGAAACGCGTGAATCTTGGAAAATCCGGCGGCTTCACACGTATCCAGTGTTTCCTGGAATTCCGCCTCAGTTTCACCCGGGAAACCGACAATAACATCGGTGGAAAATGCGGGTTGATCGAAGCGATTGCGGAAATTGTCGATTTTGCTCAGGAATGATTCCGTCCGATACCGCCGCCGCATGCGGGCCAGGACGGTATTCGAACCACTCTGCAAAGCCGGATGAAAATGAGGGCAAAGGTGTTCGCAATCGGCCGCAGCCGCAATGAAATCGTCACCCACTTCACCCGCTTCAATGCTCGATAACCGCAAGCGCCACGTGCCGGGAATCTGGTCCAGGCGTTGAATCAGATGCCGCAATCGAAACGGCGGCGACCCAGTTCGGCCGCGTGTCGCATCGACTCCGTAATGCCCGAGATGGATGCCGCACAGCACGATTTCCTGATAGCCGCCATCAATCAGCCGCCGGACTTCTTCTTCGATGTCTTGCGGAGCACGACTGCGGAGCCCCGGCCGGACCGAAGGAATGATGCAGTAGGTACAGCGCAACACGCAGCCGTCTTGAACTTTGACGAAGGCCCGCCGATGCCCATCGAACCGGCTGATGCCGCTCGGGACGTGTTGCAGGCCGATCCGTTGCAGAACGTCGGGGAGTTCCCGCTTATCAGTGACGACTTCGAACACGCCGGGCAAATTGCGCACGGCTTCTGGATCGCGGGTCGCAAAGCACCCCATCACCAGCGTTTGCGTACCGGGATTGCGCTGAGCCAATTGCCGGATGAGCTGGCGTCCCTTGGCATCTGATTCAGCGGTCACCGTGCAGGTATTCACCACGCACAGGTCAGCGGCCTCGTCTTCAGCGGCCTCGCGAAAGCCGTTCTGTTCGAGGGCCTCTTTCACCAATTGGGTTTCATATTGATTGACTTTGCAGCCCAGAGTTACCAACCGGCAAGTCCGCTGAGTCAGGTCCTCGATGGACAACATGAATACACCACGCGACGGCAAAAAGTTCGAAGGAATCAGAATCGCGAGAGTATAACAGGTTCCGTGGAACGATGTCGTGGGACGGGCCTGGAGACCCGTCCTACGATACGACTACGACACGCACGCCATTATCGCTGATCAATCCGCTTCCCGATCGCCTTACCCACCAGGCGAATAAACCCTTCATCGGCATTCAACCGCAACTGCATACCATCTTGAATCGGCTTGATCTCGGCGCGAATCGTTCCGCCACCTTGGGCAAACGATTCCCGCATCAATTCCACGATCGGCTCAGCGGTACCATCCGGTCGTTCCATCAGGCCCAGCCAGCTCGACAGATGCACGATAAACTGTGCCGGCATGACGGGATTGTCATCGGCAGGCGCATCGGTCACGGTGTCGATCATCGACTTCAACGCGGGTAGGCCGTTTTCGCCACCAATCGCGAACCACAGGATGCCGTTACCTGCGCCGACATACAGGCCGTGATCTTTACCAAATAGCCGGTTGGCATTGTCTGGGACGTTTTTCCCCTGCAGCCGGTGCAAGATTACGCCACGATGGTCCAGGATGTTCGTCTGGACGCTTTCGAATTCCGATTTGCCCTTGAGACGCTCGAAAATCTCGGTCAGACCGATGTTGAACTTGTCGGATTCCTCAATCTTAAGACCGCCGGCAAACGTAAAGGGACCGGGGGGATCGCCCACGAACTGCGCCGCAAAGTCCAGTTTGCCATCCGCAACAGACGCCTGCACCGATTTGAACAGCTCCGAAATCGGACTGACTTTCGCTTCGTCTTTCGATGCGGACTTGTCCAATTCACCGATCAATCGCTGCTCCGCGACCGTCAGCAATTCCTTGAGGAACTTGCGGCCATTCTTGTCGAGCATCAAGGCGGCCGAAGCGGTCAGTGGGGTAGAGGTTTTGAACAACGGGGTGAACCGGCTGCGTGACGTGCCCAGTTGGTTCAACAGCTTGGCATATTCGCTTTTCGGATCGGCTGTAATGACCAGTTCCAGAAAAGCGACTTTATCGGTAGACGACACATTGAAGCCGAGCGTCGCTTCTTCGGCTTGCGTCAAAAACATCTCCGTGTTTTCCTGATTGACCGTCACAGCGGCTTTGCGGAGGCGGAAGGCCGCATCAGGTTCGTCGTCGCGCTGCTGCAGGCTGGCTTCGGTGCTGGCTCGCAGAAAATCGAGCAGCAAGTCGCGACTGGCCTTCGGAACGGCCCGCAGATTCACCGAGACCGCAACGTCATAGCTGGCCGACAGGCGACGCGTGTATTGGGTGGGATCGGAAAGATCTCGCTCCAAGTTTTCTTGCGTCCGGGCCACGAAGGCGTAATCGCCGCTGATCTTGGCGAAGAGCGACTGCCGCCCGCCGCGGATTTCGTAGAGGCCCTCTTCGATCTTGTTGGTGGTGACCGGACCGACGGTGATCGTTTTCATCATCTCGTCGATGTCTTTAACCGGGACGAACCCGATCGGCACCGGAGTCAGCCCGTCCAAAAAGAGCAGCAGGCCGGCCGTGGAATCGCGATTGAGTCCCTTCAGATCGCGGACATTCGACAGGGCTCCGCCGATCATTTCGGACAGTTCAGGCCGCCCCGCCGATGCGAACATGAAGTCGGCATCTTCCATCAGCCGTTCAAAGCTGGCGACACTGACCACCAGAAAGGGTTGCCCCTTGGCCTCTTTCTTCTTCTCTTGAGCCTGAAGTTGATTGAGGGCCGCACCGCTGCACAGCAGGGCCACAGCACACCAGGCCACCAGCGTGGCGCGAACGCATCGATGAATCACGCAATGTTCCTTGATTTCGACAGGCGTCTATTGATTTGAGAAATTTTTGTAGGACAGTACGCCACCAGGAAATCATACCGGTCATCAGTCGAGTTGGTTACAGGGTCCGTGGAATATTTCCCCAAGTTGTCGCGTCATAACACCCCTGCCATATTTTCCTCTCCGTGTTCTCCGTGTCTCCGTGGTGCAATGAATTAAATTTTTCACCACGGAGACACGGAGAAAATTCAGGGAGCAAATGACTTTCTATTGGCCATCTACTTAGAATGATGTGGTTCAATTGGGAATTTGACGTGGAAGGGGTTTGGAATGCCGCGCGTGGGGTTGTTTATCCCGTGTTACATCGATCAGTTCTATCCGCAAGTCGGGATGGCAACGGTCGAAGTTCTCGAAAAGTACGGTCTGGAAATCGAATATCCCGAGGGGCAAACCTGCTGCGGGCAGCCGATGGCCAATACCGGTTGCACCGCCGACGCCAAATCGCTCGCCGAACGCTTCGTGCAGCTCTTTAAGCCCTACGATTATGTCGTTTGTCCGTCAGGCAGTTGCGTCGCGATGGTGCGGAAGCACTACGCGGAATACTTCCACGGCCGTGAAGCCGAATACCACGCCGTGCGGGACAAGACATTCGAGCTTTGCGAGTTCCTCGTTGACGTTCTGAAGGTTGAAGGACTGACAGGCAGTTTCCCCTACAAGGTGGGGTTACATCAAAGCTGCCACGGCCTGCGCGAGCTGCGTCTGGGCAGTTCCAGCGAAGTGGTCGGGCCGTCACACAGCAAGGCCCGGCAGTTGCTGCAATCTCTGGAAGGGATTAAATTTACCCAGCTCACCCGGCCAGACGAATGCTGCGGATTCGGTGGGACCTTCGCGGTCGCCGAGGAAGCCATTTCCTGCATGATGGGAAAAGATCGGATTCACGACCACGAATGCAACGGCACTCAAGTCATGACGGCGATGGACATGTCGTGCCTGATGCATCTCGAAGGATTGTTACGCCGCGACAAGAAGCCAATGAAGGTGATGCACGTCGCGGAGATTATTGCGGGCCGGATGCCGGAATAGTGGCCGTGGGATGGGTCTTCAGGTCCGTCCGTCCATCGTCAATCTGCGCAGCAGACTGGTAGGATGGCCGCCCCGGCCGTCGTATTTCTTCTTTCGCAGATTGACGCAGATTTGGTCAACGCTCTTGAGCGTCTTCACTGCGGCTTTGTTCGAATTCATCTGCGTCAATCTGCGAAATCTGTGGATAGCGCTCTTCAAAAGAACGCGCGTCCCGATTGCTCGCGTTTGACGGACGGGCATGGAGACCCGTCCCACGATGCCCTGGAAACGCAAAGACTTCCCGAACCACAAGGATCAGGGAAGTCTCGGTGAATCAAATGGAATTTGATCAGTGCGGATGGTGGGACTTGAACCCACACGGGCGGTTAAGCCCACTGGCTTCTGAGACCAGCTTGTCTGCCAATTTCAACACATCCGCGTGACGGTCAGCATTGGCTGCTGCCGTTGATGAAATAAGGATACGGGATTGAACGCAGCGCGGCAAGTCGCCTGCCGTGCGTTTTCGTCACTGCAGCCGACAATTCATGCCGGGTGTCCGTGTTTCGCTCGCTAAATTCACTCTAACCATTATCCCGTAAGAAATTGTGTCGGAGCGAGCTGATCGGGCCGACGCACGTCACTGGATCGTGTTGGCGATGGTTCCGGCGGCATCAACAAGCTGCTAGACTCGCGGAGCCAGCCGCTGCTTCGGTACGGCGTTCGCGTCTTCACAAACCTATCGAGTGCAATATTTAACCCGGTGTCCAAGGCTGGAAACTGACAATGCGTATCCTCAGTTGGAACATTCATAAGGGGATTGGCGGTACCGACCGGCAATACTCGTTGGAACGGATTATTTCGGTCATCGAGAGCCAGAATCCGGACCTGATCTGCCTGCAGGAGGTCGACCGCAACGTCCGTCGTTCCCGGCACGATGATCAACCCCGCTTGCTGGCTGAACAATTTCGGGTGGCCTCGTACGACTATCAGTTGAATGTCCATCTGAAAGAGGGGGGCTACGGCAACCTGGTGCTATCGCGCTGGCCGTTCCTGTCCCACCATCACATCTCGTTGCGGTACCAGGAAGCAAAACCGCGAGGCGCGCAGCTCGCGTTGGTGGATACTCCGGAAGGGCCGCTGCAGATCGTCAACTGGCATCTCAGCCTGACAGCGCGGATGCGACTGTGGCAGTCGAAGCATCTGCTGGCCCATCGGCTCTTTCGCGAGGCCATTCATCATCCGACCATGATTATCGGCGATACCAACGACTGGCGGAATCAGTTGTGGAAGGTCCCCTTTCACGAACACGGCTTTCGCCAGATCACGGCGCCACCATCGCATTTCCGGTCGTTTCCGGCGTACCTGGCATTGGGATCGCTCGATAAAGCGTTCTTTCACGGCGACATCGATGTGCGTCACGCCGGAGTCGTCAGGAGCCCGTTGACGCGGCAGGCGTCGGACCATCTGCCGCTGGTGATTGACTTCCATCTGAGGCCGCAACAGGAGGCGGAAATGACTAAATCCTAATGACTAATGTCTAAAAGGAGGAACCGCGGATCCTATGCGGTGTCCATTTACCAGCCAGAAAGAGATGGTTTGATTTCGTTCGGCTGCCAAACGGGCAAATCCTTTCCTCCTTTTAGACATTAGTCATTAGGCATTAGTCATTCCTCCCCATCGATCCGATGTTAGAATAGGCACATCGTACTCGCGCCGCTGGAACCCGACCTGTCATGGCCAAAACGCCCTCCAAATCAAACGACCCCAACTCGAAGGTGATTGCCCGCAATCGTCGGGCTCGTCACGACTATGAGATCCTGGATGAACTGGAATGCGGTATCGTGCTGCGCGGGAGTGAAGTGAAGAGCTTGCGCGACGGAAAGGTTTCTCTGGAAGAGGCTTACGCCAAAATTCATGGGAATGAACTGTGGTTACTGGGCTGTGATATCGCCGAGTATCCGCAGGCCAATCTGATGAACCACGATCCGCGCCGTGAGCGGAAATTGTTGATTCATCGTCGCGAATTGAAGAAATTCGCTGCGGCCGCTGAGATACGCGGGCAAACTTTGATTCCCCTGGCGATGTACTTTTCCGAAGGTCGCGTCAAAGTTGAAATTGGCGTCGGTAAAGGCCGCCAATTGCACGACAAGAGGGAAAAACTGAAAAAAGACGCGGATCAGATGGAAATGAAGCGGGCACTCTCGCACAAGTCCCGAAATCGCGATTGACTGCTTCCCGTTGCCAACGCTGCTAAATCGCTTGGACTCTTGATCTGCCATGGCGGCAGTTTCAAGAAGAATGATCTCACGCAAAGGCGCCAAGGTGCAAAGAAAGCACGAAGAGTGAATTGTTGGCGCCTTTGCGTGAGAATTTGTCTGATTTGATTTGGGATGATGTATCGGCACCAGATCGCGTATTGGCTCCATTCACGAATCACATAAGACACCGACGCAGGCAGCGTCGGCCACGGGGCCACGGATTCGCTTTTCTCCCGCTCGTTGTAAAGTCCGCGGATTCGCGGCTACAATCGAACAACGCAGGTCGATGCGATTTGTTCCGAGTCATTCCCACCTGACTCGTTCGACCCCAATTGAGAAATTCTTCGTTTGATCCTGACAGCCAGCAGAAGTAAGGGAACAGCCCTCTATGAGCGAAGCCATGAACGACTCCATGTCACGTCGCGAACTACTGAAAACGTCTGGAAAAATTGCCGCCGCGTCTGCTTTGGCCGGGGTGATGATTCCGCAACATGTCCACGCCGCCGAAAACAACACGATCAAGGTGGCCCTCATCGGCGCCGGTGGTCGTGGTACCGGTGCCGCACAGAATGCTCTCTCGGTCCAGAATGGCCCCATCAAGTTGGTCGCTATCGCCGACGTCTTCGAGAGCAAGTTGAAGAGTAGCCACCAGTCGATCAAGAACGCGTTCGGCGACAAGGTCGACGTTCCCGAAGACCGCAGGTTTATCGGATTCGATGGCTACAAGAAGGCCATGGATTGCCTGAGTCCCGGTGATATCGTCATTCTCACCACACCGGTGGCCTTCCGCTGGGTCCATTTCACCTATGCGATCCAGAAGGACTTGAACGTCTTCATGGAGAAGCCGACCACAGTCGACGGCCCGACCACTCGCAAGATGCTGGCCCTGGCTGAAGAATCGGTCAAGAAGAACCTCAAGGTCGGCGTCGGTCTGATGTGCCGGCACTGTAAGGCTCGCGGTGAGATGTTTGATCGCATTCGCAATGGCGAAATCGGCGATATCCTGTTGCTCCGCGGCTACCGGATGGCTGGTCCCACCGCTCATGCCTTCTGCGGTCCGAAGCCCAAGGAAATGAGCGAGTTGATGTACCAGATTCAGGAATTCCACGCTTTCCTGTGGGCGAGCGGCGGAGCATACAGCGACTTCCTCATTCACAACATTGACGAAATGTGCTGGATGAAGGATGCCTGGCCGGTCGAAGCCAAGTCTTCAGGTGGACGTCATTTCCGCGGCGACAATATCGACCAGAACTTCGACAGCTATTCGACGGAATATACGTTCGCCGACGGCACGAAGATGTACATGGACGGCCGCCTGATGGAAGGTTGTCATCAGGAATTCGCCAGCTACATCCACGGTTCGAAGGGCTCAGGGGTCATCTCGCAAGCGGGCCATGCCCCGTCGAAGTGCCGGCTCTACAAGAACCAGCAGATGACCAAAGAAAACCTGCTGTGGGCTTACCCGCCCCCAGAACCGAATCCCTACCAATTGGAATGGGATCACCTCATTGCGGCGATTCGCGAGAACAAGCCGTACAACGAAGCCAAGCGCGGCGCCGAAGCGAGCCTGGTGACGTCGATGGGTCGTATGGCTGCCCATACCGGCCAGATCATCAAGTACGACGACATCCTCAACAGCGAACACGAGTTTGCCCCGGACGTCGACAAGCTGACCCTGGACGGCCCCGCGCCGATCCTGGCCAGTGCGGATGGCAAGTATCCCGTGCCGCAGCCTGGTCTGAACAAGACCAAGGAATACTAAGGTCGAATCTGTTCAATATTTGAGATGATACCCGCAGCCCGGTTGCCACTTGCAGCCGGGCTGTTTCCGTAATTTGGACTGCGGTGATTCATCACCGCTTTCCTATTCACGTTCGACTTGCCGGTAACGGATGAACCGAAGATACAAGCTCGAAGCGCAAGCGAGTGCATTTTCCCCTTAATGAAAGCCCGCAATGCACTCGCTTGCGCTTCGAGCTTGTATTCGTCAGACCAAGCTTACGGTTGCCATTTTTTCAGCATTACCCCAATTGGAAAGCGGTGATGAATCACCGCAGTCCAAATCTGGACGAGTCTGCCGACGTTATCCCTCGACACCCGGTCATTGCTATCATAATTATGGCAGTCTGAACCTCTTAGAAAAACTCCTTGTGAAGGATCGCTCATGTCGTTGTTACTGGAACGCTTCCTCCGCTATGTGCGCATCGATACTCAGTCCGACGAAACCAGCCAGGCTGTCCCCAGTACTGCCAAGCAGTTGGATCTGTGCCGGTTGCTCGAGCATGAATGCGATGAGCTGGGTTTGCACGACGTCAGCCTGGATGAACATGGCATCGTGATGGCCACCATTCCGGCGACACTGGGGGCCCCGGTGCCGGTAATTGCCTGGCTGGCCCATGTCGATACGTCTCCGGAAACGACGGGGACCAATGTCGATCCGCAGGTCATCACCAACTATCGCGGCGGTGACATCGTCCTGCCTGCTGATCCCACCAAGGTGATCCGGGTCGAGGACAATCCCGACTTGCTCGGCCTGATCGGCAAGACACTGGTGACGACCGATGGGACGACGTTACTGGGAGCAGACGACAAGTCGGGTGTCGCGGTGATCATGACGGCCGCCGCCTACTTGATGGAGCATCCCGAGTTGCCGCATGGGCCAATTCGTGTCTGCTTCACGTGCGACGAAGAAATTGGGCGCGGCGTCGATCATCTCAATCTGCAGAAGCTCGGGGCCGTGTGTGCATACACACTCGACGGTGACGGCGAGGGTGGGATTGATTCTGAAACGTTCTCGGCGGATCAGGCTGTCGTGACGGTGACCGGGATCAATATTCATCCCTCGATCGGCAAGGGAAAGATGGTCAACGCGATCCGGATTCTGAGCGAGTTCCTCGCCCAGTTGCCGTCCGACCGACTGTCCCCGGAAACGACCGCCGACCGGGAAGGCTTCATTCATCCCTATCAGATCGAAGGCGGAGTCGCACTGGCGTCGGCCCGCATGATCCTGCGCGATTTCGAAACGGCGGCGCTGGCGGACTATGCGGCATCGCTGGAAGCCATTGCTGCGAAACTACGGTTGAAACATCCTCGCGCGACGATCCAGATCGAAATTCGCAAACAATATCGCAATATGCGGGACGGTCTGGAACGGGAACCGCGAGCCTTGCCGAAGGCCGTAGAAGCGACGGAAGCCGCGGGGTTGGAGCCGAATCTCGCCATTATCCGCGGGGGGACAGACGGTTCGCGGTTGACGGAACTGGGTTTGCCGACACCGAATCTCTCCACGGGCGAACACAACCCGCACTCGCCGCTGGAATGGACCTGTGTGGAGGAAATGGAGAATTGTGCGAAGGTGCTCGTCGAGTTGGCCCAGGCGTGGGGGACGGAGCGTAACGCGTGAGGCGACGGGATTTTTCCACAATCAATCGTAACGTTTGCCGCGTCCGATTTTGACTTCTAGATCAACGAAATTGACTTTTCCCTTGCTCTGAAGCCGAAAAACAATTATGAACAGATAAGAAACCGTTTGTGTGAGTTCGCACGGCAGGAGAGATTCCATGTTTCGAGTCGACGCTGGTCCGGCCCCTACCTATTGCGATGGCGTGTCGCGCCGCAGCTTTGTCCAATTGGGCATGGCGGGAATGGGTGCCATTGGTTTGCCGCAATTCGCTCGTGCGAAAGAGAATACGGCAGAAAAGTCCGGGCAGAAAAAGAACACGTCGGTCATCCTGATCTGGTTGGACGGCGGTCCCGGCCACATGGACATGTATGACATGAAGCCTGAGGCGCCGGCCGAATACCGCGGCCTGTGGTCGCCGATTCGGACGAATGTCTCTGGCTTCGATATGACGGAGCTCTATCCGAAACAGGCCCAAGTCGCCGACAAGTTCTCGATGGTGCGTTCGCTGCATCATGACACCGGCGACCACTTTGCGGGTGGCCATCGGATGCTGACGACCAAGAATATGGGCGTCAGTGGTGCGAATAATGGCCAGAAATTCCCCGGCATCGGTGCCATCGTGGCCCGCGAATTGGGTGCGCGGAAGCAAGGGATGCCGGCCTATCTGAGCGTCCCGCACGCGAGCAGCATCGGACTGGTTCCTGGTTACTTCGGCGGCCATTTCCTGGGCGTGCAGTATGACCCGTTCATGACGCATGCCGACCCGAGTGCCCCGAATTTCACGATTCCTAACTTGAATCTGGCTTCAGGACTGAGCATCGATCGGCTGGGAGATCGTCGGACGTTGAATGCTCAACTCGATCGCATTCCGCGTTCCATCGATCGCAAGGGCACATTCGACTCGTTGGATCGCTTCGATCAAGACGCCTACGAATTCGTGTCGGGTCCCGCGGCTCGGAAGGCCTTCTTCATCGATCATGAAGATCCCCGTTTGCGTGATCAATACGGCCGCAATAGCTGGGGCCAGAGCACGCTGCTGGCGCGGCGCCTGGTGGAAGCTGGTGCGACGTTTGTGACAGTGCAATACAGCGGTTGGGATCATCACTGGGATCTCAAGGGGGGTTACGAGCGAGTGCTCCCGATGGTCGATAGTGCCGTCGCCAGCTTGTTCCAGGACCTGGATCAACGCGGGCTGCTGGAGACCACGCTGGTCGTGCTGTGTGGCGAATTCAGCCGTACTCCGCGGATGAACGATGGTGGTAACGGCGGAGCCCCCATGAGCCAGGGCACACCCGGCCGCGATCACTGGGGGAATTCGATGTTCTGCCTGATGGGCGGCGGTGGGGTGAAGGGTGGCCAGATTATCGGGTCAACCGATCGTCTGGGGACAGCGCCGGCGTCCCGGCCGGTGACTCCGGCCAACATCCACGCCACGATCTATAAGGTGTTGGGAATTGATCCGACGATTCACATCATGGATCATGCCGGACGCCCGACTCCCGTTCTGGAAGACCCCACGGCAATCGATGAATTGCTGGCGTAAGGGGTGGGAATGGGACTTATAGGACTGATGGGACGTACGGGACTAATGGGATTGCAAGCATCAATCCCGTGGGCCCCATTTTTTCTAGTTGCCCTGTTCTTGGTGCTGGCCACACGAACGGCTGACTTCGCGACTTGACGTACTTACTTTGCCACTTGAAAGTTCCCGCCGCATGAGTTCCCCCGTTGATCCGTCTGCAGCGTACTTGCGTCAATTGTTTGGACTGGACGGATTGACGGCCGTCGTGATTGGTGGGACTGGAACCTTAGGCGGATCGATTGCGGATACGCTCGGTCGCGCGGGTGCTCATGTTGTCGTTGTCGGTTCTGATACTCCCGCTGGCCCTGCAGCTGTAGCGCGACTTAAGGGGTTCGGAGCCACCGCCGAATTCGTTCCGGCCAATGTCACCAGCCGTTCGGACTTAGAAGCCATTGCGAAACATCTCGCAGATCAACAACGGCTGCCCGATATTCTGGTGAATGGAGCGGGGGTCAATTCACCGACTCCGTTTCTCGAAATCACCGACGACGAGTGGGATCGCATCATGAATGTGAACCTGCGCGGCGTTCGACTGGCATGCCAGGTTTTCGGAGCGCAGTTGCTGGCGAAGCAGGCTCCGGGGTCGATCATTAACATCGCCTCACTGAGCGCGATCACGCCTCTTTCCCGCGTCTTTACTTACTCGGCCAGCAAGGCTGCAGTGCTGAATCTCACTCAGAATCTGGCGCGGGAATGGGCTCCGCAGAAGATCCGCGTGAATGCGTTGTCGCCGGGTTTTTTCCCTGCCGAGCAGAATCGCAAAGTGCTGACTGCAGACCGGATCGACAGCGTCATGCGTCATACGCCGATGAAGCGTTTTGGCACGCCGGATGAACTCGCGGGGGCCGTGTTGCTGATGGCTTCACCGACCGCTGGGAGCTTTTTGACCGGTGCCAATCTCGTGGTCGATGGTGGCTTCACGGCGATGACGATTTAGATCATGATCGCCGTGGGATGGGTCTCCAGGCCCGTCCGAGCCCGTAACCTTGGACGAGATATAGGATCGTCTCTCCCGAGCTTCGCGCAGCGCCAGCGTGAGTTCTGTTAGAACGCTGGTTGGTGCAGAATCTATCGAACGAATCGGAAGCTGGCGCTCTGCGAATTCGCGAGGCGTTCAAGTCTGTTAAGCGGGTTAAGCGGATTGATACGGGCACTGACGGGCCTGGAGACCCGTCCCACGGATTCACCGCTACTTCAGCCCGGCCGCTATCTTCTCGACGTTGTGCCGCACCATCCCGATATACGTCCCCTCGGGTGTGCCAGCTTTCCCCATCGCGTCTGAAAACAGCTCGCCGCCACGAGCGACCTGGTGGCCTCGTTGACCGCAGCCTTCGATCAATGATTGCATGTTGCGTTCGCTGATGCTGGATTCGGTGAAGACCGATTTGATCTCGTGTTCGCTGATGAATGTCACCAGTTCGTTGATCTGCTTGACCCCCGCTTCGCCTTCGGTGCTGATCCCCTGGATGGCTTTGACTTCGATGTCATACGCCCGGCCAAAGTACCGAAACGCATCATGTGCGGTGACCAGAACGCGACGTGCCTTGGGAATGGCAGCCAGCTTTTCAATGCACTCCGCATGGAGCTTCGAAAGCTCCTCACGATACTTCGTAGCCCGCTCAGCGAACTCAGCCGCGTGGGCTGGATCAAGTTTTTCCAGGGTTGCCCTCACTGGTTCAATCGTCTCCGACCACAGGGAAACATCAAACCACACGTGCGGATCGGGAAAGCTGCCTTCCGCATCGGACTGCAGCAGACGGTCTTTTGGCAAATGTTCGGCGAGAGCACAGGTCAGCTTACGTCGCGACAACCGTGACAGGGTATCCGCCAGCTTCCCTTCCAGATGGAGCCCGGAATAGCAGATCAGATCGGCGGTCTCCAGGATGCGAACATCGCCGGGGGACGCCTTATAGAGATGGGGATCAACCCCTTCGCCCATCAACTGGAGAATCTCAACGTGGGGGCCACCAACCTCGCGGACGACATCGGCCACCATCCCGGTGGTGCAGGCGACCTTCCACTTCGACTGACCCGCCGGAGTGGCAGTTGCCGAGGAACTGGAAGACTCACAGCCGATCACAATCAGACAACACAAACCCAGCGCGATCAAACACGCTCGACGCCCCGAACTCATACGACACACGTTTCTGCCGAAAAGATCTCAGGCGGCACCAGCGGCAAGGCAGCCAGATCGAAATACATTGATGCGAAAGCACCGATGATAGGGCAAAATTAAAATTTTGCAATATCAAAATCTAAATACGGGCGGAGTTTGGGTTAGGTCAATCGACAAGAGGGAAAAACTAAGAATCGAAGGCATCCTAAGTGGGTGAGATGCCTCCTCTATTTTGTTTCCGCTGTTTGTGCTGTATCCATTTGACATAAGATGCCGTCTGAGTCACGAGCTTCATGCCTCAAGGCTGATATCTGTAGGAATTGCGATGCGATCCATTTTACTAGTGTTATTCCTGTGCTTAGGGATGATAGGATGCAAGACTGAGGCTCAGCGAACGGCAGAAGAACGAGTACGAAACTTCAGTTCCATGTTGAACGAATTTCAACGCAAAGTTGATCAGAAGGTCCAAGAGTTTAGGGCTGCGAATCAACTTCGGACTTACGATCGATTACCTGTCATTAAGAGAATTATGGACCAATACTCTGACGACTATCTTCCAGTTCTAGACAAACTCTCAGAGCTTCGTTTGGATGAACAAATTTCCAAAGACACGAAGAAATGGGCTGAGTTTCAGGTTGCTCTAGCTAACGCTCGATATCTAGACGCAATGCACGGCAGACGGAAATAGGCGGATAGGGTACGGATAAATAAAGGACAGGCATCCGTCGCAATCGGGATGCCTGTCCTCAATTTTGGACTCGGCGAGTCGGGTGCCGTAAAGCCCCGGACAATTCGCTTCTTGAGTCAACTCTCGGTCCAGGGCCTTACGGTACCCGGCTCGCCTGAATCAAATGATCGCACTGGGCTCGCTTTGGAGCTTGAAATCAAACCACTGCCGGTGTCGCCATCAATTCACGAATATCCTTCAGCAGCGCATCGACGTCTTCGTCGCTCGTATCCCACGACGTCATCAGGCGGCACCCGCCGGCACCGATGAACGTATAAAATCGCCAGCCGCGGGCCTTTAGCGCTTCACAGGTTTCTACCGGTAGCCGCACGAAACAGGCGTTGGCTTCGCGTGGGGCGAGGAATTCCACGCCGGGGATCGCCAGTAGACCGGTCTCCATACGAGCGGCAGCTCGATTGGCATGCTGGGCATTCTTGAGCCATGCGCCACTCTGCAGGAGGCCCACCCACGGAGCTGCGAGGAATCGCATCTTGGAAGCCAGTTGGCCGGACTGTTTGCAGCGATAGGCGAATTCATGGGCGAGATCGTGCTTGAAGAAGACGATCGCTTCGCCGACCGCCATGCCGTTCTTCGTGCCGCCGAAACACAGAACGTCGACTCCGGCCTTCCAGGTGATTTCCTTCGGAGCCACTCCCAATGTTGCCACGGCGTTGGCGAAACGGGCCCCATCCATGTGGAATCGCAGGTCATAACGCCGGGTCACTTCGTGCAATTCCTGCAATTGCGGAAGAGTATAGACCGTCCCCATTTCGGTCGATTGCGTCACACTGAGGACCCGCGGCTTGGGGTAATGAATGTCAGTTCGCTTCAAGACCGTTTCGGCCACGGCATCGGGCTCAACCCGTCCCTGAGCACCTGGCAGGGGCAGCAGTTTTGTGCCGTTCGAGAAGAACTCGGGGGCCCCGCATTCGTCGGTTTCCACATGTGCCAGTTGATGGCAGACGATGCTGTGATACGACTGGCAAATTGCCGCCAGAGACAGCGCATTGGCCGACGTGCCGTTGAAGGTGAAGAACACTTCACAGTCGACTTCGAAGAGTTGTCGCAACAAATCGGTCGCCCGAGCGGTCCAGGCATCGTCACCGTAGCCGGGGGCGTGACCGCAATTCGCATCGGCCATTGCCTGCCAGGCTTCAGGACAGATACCCGAATAGTTGTCGCTGGCAAACTGGCGGCGAGCCAGCGGCGACGGATGATCGGCGTGACTTCGCCGCCAGGGATTAGGATGCGTCATGTTCTCTAAACTCATCAAAAAAAGGCTTCTACTCCAAGTGTGCTGGGAAGTGTAACGTGAATGGGGACTGAATAGTCAAGCGGTCGCTGGTCGGGAGTTTGTATGCAAGTGCCTGGCCACGCTGGAAAACACGGATTCTGCTTTGAGGCCGGCCTGTGATTCGATACACTGAATGATGAAGCAGTCTGGACACCGTTAAGTCGCCGGGGTTCACTGCCAAGGCGACTGTCTTGAGGGCCGGCCATGAGCACTGATGAAAATTGGGACGACGTCGAACCAGTTGAACTGGCGGATCTCTCACGGAAGGCGCCTCAGGCCGACTCTTCCCCGCCTCCCAACGCTGCAGAAAATGAGTCGGAAACGCCGCATCGTGATCGTCGGCTCGATATGCGGCCTGCTGCGGCTCGTCGGCTGGATCGCCGCCTCACTAATAAGACTTTGGACCGTCGCCTGCATCCTCTGCCAGGTTTTGCTCAACCGGTGTCTGACGATCAGACGAGCGACCACGAGGCTGAGAATTTGGCTTCAGACGAGTGGCAGGACGCGGTGCCTGACACCCCAGAGGGATATCCCGAAGAGGTCTATACAGACGAAGTCGAATCAGACTCGGGTGCCGAATACGATCCCGATCAGGACAACGCCCATTCGGATTACGACGACGCCGAAACGGAATACGAACCGGCGACTGCTGAAACGCCGTCCGAAATGGATGGCGATTTGATTGAAGACGATGGTTCGTACGATGTCATCATCGAGCCCGAGCAGGACGATGAGCCATATCGCCTGCCGACGCGCTGGTTGGCGGCGATTGTCGTCAGCCTGGTGCTGCATGCGTGGATGGGGTCAACATTATCGTCGGTCATGATTGAAGATCGCGAATACGAGGGTGCCATTCCGATTGAGTCCCGGATCGCGCATCTCGAGCCGGTTCCGGAAGAGGACGAACAGATCGTCGAATACGAGCTCGCGAATCCCCATGATTTGGAGAAAGAGCAACTGACCGCGCTCAACGCGAAAAGCGTCGGGCTGGTCTTGTCGGAGAAGCCGGTTCAAGAGGCCGCCCCGCAATTGCTCGAGGTGGCTTCGGTCGAAATGCGCGACGTCGCGCCCGCCTATGACATTCCCGAAGGGACTGAAGTCGATGAATCGATCGTCGTCCAGGGAACCAACGGCGAGGGCATCATTCAACTTGACGCGGCTCTGGACCGAGTCACCTGGGAAATCGCGGCCAATTTGAAAGAACGCAAGGTGTTGATCGTCTGGTTGCTGGATGCCTCCGGCAGTCTGATTGAGCAACGCAAAGATGTCACGAAACGCATGCGGCGCATCTACGGTGAATTGCAGGCGCTGGAAACGGCCGGGCAAATTCCCAATCAAGATCAGCCGGTATTAAGTGCGGTCGTGTCATTTGGCTTAAAAACGACGTTCATGACGGCGAATCCCACTCCCAAGGTGGACGACATAATCAGCGCGCTGGAAAAGGCTCCGATTGATGAGTCGGGGGTCGAGAATGTGTTTGGTGCCGTGAAGCAAGTCCTCGACAAATGGCAGGGAATGCGGACCCAACAAGGCCGTCGTATTCTGATCATGACGATCACCGATGAAGCGGGTGACGACTACGGTGCCAGTTTGAATACTTCGATTTCGATGCTGAACCGCCTGGGCGGCAAGGCCTATGTCATTGGGCCACCGGCGATCTTCGGCAAGCGTCAGGGATTCATTCCTTACCTGGCCCCCGAGGATGGTAAGACCTATCAGATTCCCGTCGACATCGGCCCGGAATCGGCGATGGCAGAAAACGTGCAGTTGCCCTTCTGGTTCAACGGTCCGCAATACGACAACCTGTCGTCGGGACTGGGGCCATACGCTCTCGCTCGGTTGGTGAGCGAAACGGGCGGCGCCTATTTCATGACCAACATGACGACCTCGGCCGGCCTGGCGGCGACGGGATCTTATGGTTCTCAAACCATGAAGATGTTCACGCCCGACTACAAATTCGGCACGCCTGAAGAATACATGCGTGCCTTGAATAAGCATCCGTTGCGGCAGGCGGTCTTCAATGCCGGACAGCTCAGCTTGAAGTACAAAGCCCTGGGAACTCCCAACCTCGAGATGCGGGTCAATCCGGGCAACTATCTGCAAGTTCTGGCAACATCGCAACAGCAGGTCGCGATCAGCACGGCCATGATCGAAAATGTCTTGATGGCCTTCAGTCCGAAACTGGAGCAGGACTATGCCAAGGAGACTTCGCTCCGCTGGCGAATGTCGTACAACCTCTGTTACGGACGGCTGCTGGCTCAACGCTTGAGGAACTATGAATACAATTCGGCGTTGGCGCAGTTGAAGTTGCTGGGTGCCCAGGACATCGCCTCGAAGAGCAACCACTGGATCTTCCGGCCGGATGTGAATCTCAATTATGCCGCCGGTATGAAGAAGCCCAAGGATCTGGCCGAGAGCCTGTTGAAACGCTGCATCAATGAGGCACCGGGCACGCCTTGGGCGATCTTGGCGGCTCGTGAACTTCAGTATCCGTTTGGTATCAAAGTCATCGAACAATACGAAAAACCGGCCCCGCCGCCGAAGCTGCCGAAGTTCTAGTAGCGTTTTTTCGAAGACTTTTTTTGCCACGGATGGACATAGATTGAACACGGATTAAGACAGGCGAAAGTCGCCTTGTCGAGCTTGGCAACCGAATTCGAGCATTTTCAGACTGGGTATATGAAGACCTTAAAATAAGACGCACTTAAATTAATTCGTGTTTCATCCGTGATATTCCGCGGCAAAAATCGCCTGATGAATGGCCTGATGTACGAAAGGTGCACTGGAATCGAATCATGTTTCGTTGGAGACGAAGCCTTTCTCTGAGCTTGATTCTTGGGTGCAGTGGTTGGGTTCATGGAGCAGACCCCCAACCACCCGTGCCGCCTGAGGAACCACCCATGCCCGTGTCACGACCCAATATCAAAGCGCATACCCTGGGGGGCGTGCAGTTCTGGGGCGATGTGGCCTACTTCCGCGGCTGGCACATTCAGCGGAACGTCTTCAGCGGACACCACCGGCTGCTGGATGCCAATGACATCCGCCATGCCTGGGGTACTCGTGAAGAATGCGACGTTAAGCTAAAACAGATTCGGGTTGAGGAAAAACTGCCCTTGATGAGCGGTTCGGCAGTGATTCTGCTGCACGGACTGGGACGCTCGGACAAGTCTGTATCGAAGCTCAAGCGGCATTTTGAGAAGGCCGGTTATTATGCCATCGCGATGAACTACCCGAGCATGCGGGCCAGTGTCCAGGAAAACGCCGAGTACTTGCATCAAGTCATTGAATCGCTGGAGGGGATCGACAAGGTCCATCTGGTCGGTTTCAGCATGGGGGGCATCGTGACTCGGCAATGTCTCGCCGAACACACCGAACCTCGGCTGGGGCGAGTGGTATTCATCGGCTCACCGAATCAAGGCGCCGAGCTGGCGACCTTGCTGAAGGATTGGTGGGCATTCAAGACAATTGTCGGCCCCGCCGGCCAGGATTTAGCGACGGCCCCCCATGGTCTCGCGCCCAAGCTGCCGGCTCCCAGTTGTGAGTTCGGCATTATTGCGGGCTGCCGCGGGGCCGATGGTGGCTACAATCCCTTGATTCCGGGAGATGACGACGGAATGGTCAGCCTGGAAAGTACACGACTACCGGGAGCGTCGGACTTCATCACGGTGCACGCCTTGCACGTGGCTTTGCTGCACACTCCCAGCGTCTTCGCTGCGACGCAGCATTTCCTGGAGAACGGTCATTTCCAGCAGGATCGTGATCCCGAGCCGATCCCACTGGAGGCCCCAGAAGGGCCGCCGGAAAAAGAGGAAGCACCCTAATTGGGACTGCGGCGATTCATCGCCGCTTTTGCTGAGGGAAACCTCACGGAGAATGTCAGGTCCCAACAAAACAGCACGTCGTTTCCAATTAGAAAGCGGTGATTGAACCACCGCAGTCCCAATTATTTCCCTGTCAGCGCTGTCTGCACCAAATCGGGAACCAGCTTCTGCAGTACCTCGTGCGTGGCCTGCACATCGATCTGCTCACGCGGCATTCCGGGAATCACCTGATAGCGGTTCAACCGCAACTGCCCCGGCATCTGTAGGACGATTTCGTAATAGCGAGTCTGGTCCGCCTGCACGTCGGGTCGGGTAGAACGAATCTGGGCCTGCCCCGTCTGCGGATCGAACTCGATCGTGTCGAGTTGTTCCAGCAAGTAGGTCACGCGCTGGCAGACATCATCGGCCCACTGTTTCAATTGCCCCGGAGCCGTGTGCGAGAACGGTGGCACGTTGAGACGCAGTTCACGGAAGCCGCAACTGTAGCGTTCGGCCGTGGTGACATCCAACTCGAGATGGACATCGGCAGGTTCGGTGACGTTGACGGTTTGCACGCCTGGGCCGGCAAAACCGGCCATCCCCTGCAAGGTTTGCAGCAACTGAGTTATGAGTGACATGATAGCCTCCTCGCGAGGGCGTCAAAATTCGGTGCCTGTGGTGGTGCTGCCCTCGGTGTTTGTTCGGGGGGCTGTACTATGCCATTCAAGGCTGTGATGCTGGCTCTCAGGTGCCCGACGAATTTCAAGGCCATCGTCTAGTTGCTGGTCAATTTTTCTAAGCCTGAGACCTTTCTACTCCTATCGTCCAAATTGTATGGCGCACATCCTGTTCGTCATGTTCCCATTTCGGAACGAGGGGCGGGAGCAGCCACACGACTGCCTCCTGATCCACCTCCTCACAAAACACTTATCTGATTGATGCAGTTCGAGTTACTTCGATTCGTGCGTATGCCCATCAAACGAGAGCACACGGGGTTTGTCATCCACAATCGTCTCGATATGCACCGGTCGCCTCCAGAGTTTTTGCAGATTCACCAGCGTGTCCTGTGCGTAGTCCTGCTTTAATTCTATGCCTTGATACCGATGTGCCAGGTAGAGTTCGCCTCGATTTTTGTAGTTTCCATCCTGCACATAAATAAATGGTCGGCCGTGGTTCGTCAGGTTGTCGAGCAATTGCCGCTTAATTGCAGCGAATTCGCGAGAAGCGATCTCGTAATAGTCGTTCTCTTCGTTAAATCGATACTGAAACAGGTTCTGTTGAATGCAGAATTCCGGCGTCAGAAAATTGTCAATAAAGGTCACATCGTTGTGGACACGTCGTACCTCAAAGATTTTCTCGCGCCCCAGCCCCAGTTGTCGATCCCACTTCATTTTCGTTTCCATGTCATCGCAGTTTTCCCATTCGGGACCGAACTTGCCTTTGTTCCAGCGGTCTTCGATATCCCGCAGCAGTTCGATTCCTAACTTATAGGGATTCAGGCGGTTGCGGCTGGTGGCCATCGTCCCGCTGTGATGATCGGCGTAGTCAATGAAGTCGGCGTCGGTGACTCCGTGATGAGTCATGATGGTCGAGTGCCAGAAGCTGGCCCAACCTTCATTCATGATCTTCGTCTGACCTTGCGGCGCAAAATAATAGGCTTCGTCCCGGATGATTGAAAGAATGTCATGTTGCCACGGTTGCAGCGGGGCATGCTCGAGCAGAAACAACAGGACATCCCGTTGCGGCTCTTCAGGAAATGACCGTCGCGCCCGCGATTCTTCCGCTCGCTTCTTGATTTCCTCTTCCTCGGCGTCAATGGCCGTCCGCGGGTTCACGAATGGATCAAGATACCCCTTAGTCGCGAATCGGGCGGCGTGTTGTTCGCCGTCGCCTTCCTCCTCCTCGATCTCGTCCGTCGTGCCCTCCAGATGCTTGTCGTCGCGACGTGGTTTCAGTTCGTTCGGCATGAGGGTCTTGTTGCGGGAAGGGGTCCTCTGGATATGCGGCGAGTACATATCAATGAGGTCTTCCAGCGACAGGCAGGCGTCGATGAACTCTTCAACTTTCTCGTGACCGATCCGATCAATGTAGCGCCGTGCGCGAGCCCCATGATTGGCCATCTGATCGAGCATCTTGCGATTCGTATGGGAAAACCACGCGTTGTTCTTAAAGAAATCGCAGTGTCCATAGACATGCGCGATCACCAGTTTCTGATCAGTCAAGGAATTGCACGACAACAGATAGGCATAGCAGGGATCGGTATTGATGACCATTTCGTAGATCTTCTGCAGACCGTACGAATAGCCCTTCATCAACTCGTCATATTGAGCCCCGAATCGCCAGTGAGGATATCGAGTCGGAAATCCACCGTACGCAGCGAACATGCTCAACTCTTCATAGTCGAGCATCTCAAAAATGGTGCGATAGAAATCGAGGCCGTAGTCGGCGGCGTGACCTTCCATCTCGGCTTGAATATCAGCCAGTTCGGAAGGGAGCGGACGATAGGTTGAGATGGCCATGAGATCCTCGTAGCCCGACTCTCTGAGTCGGGTGTCTTGAAGTGCTGAGCACCCGACTCAGAGAGTCGGGCTACGTCATTTACCCTTGCCCAAGAACGTCTTTATTGAATTATAGATGGCGTCCTTATTGGGGATTTCACTGAGCACCAGATTCTCGTGCTGATTGGCGATCTTGTTGAGTTCCCGCATGTAGTCGCCCGATCCATACGGGCTTTCCACCTGCCCGTAACAGAACAGGTTGCAATGCGGGATCAGGTCTTCGGTCAGCATCTTGATGCAGGCTTTGTTGTCCTCACCCCAGTTATCCCCGTCCGAGAACTGGAAGCAGTAGATGTTCCAATCGGCCGACGGATATTCCGTCGAGATGATATTTCGAGCCACCTCATACGCCGCGGAAATCTTCGTGCCGCCACTCTCCCGCGTGTGATAAAAGGTGTCTTCGTCGACTTCCTTCGCCGCCGCGTCGTGAATGATGTACCGCGTCTGGATGCCGTCGTACTGACTCTGCAACCACGTATCGATCCAGAACGATTCCGTCCGCACAATCTCCTTCTGGTCGTCCGTCATCGACCCGGAAACATCCATCATGTAGATGATGGCGGCATTGGCCTGAGGCACAAAGATCGACTTTGAACCGCGATATAACTGGTCTTCCTTCATCGGAATGATGACCGGCTTCTCGACGTTGTAATCGTTGGAGGCAATCATGCGCCGCAAAGCATTTTTGTACGTGCGTTTAAAATGCCGCAGCGATTCCGGGCCCTTCTGATTGATGCTGTTGTATTTGTCCTTTTCAGCAGAAATCGTGTCCTTACCCTTGGGCACAATCCGCGGCAGTTCGAGTTCCTGACCGAGCATCTCGGCCAGTTCATCCAGGCTGACTTCCACCTCTCGAACATGGCCGCCCGGTTGATCTCCCGCCTGGCCGTTGCCATCCTGGTCCGCCCCCTGCCCTTTGCCGATGGGCTGACCGACATCACCTTCGCCCTGGCCTGCACCGCCGGAGTTTTTCTCGCCGTGTCGAAAGTGAGGGATCTCGATGTTGGGGACTGGGATGCTGACGAACTCGCGGCCTTTGCGACCGATCATTTCGCCATTGGAAATATATTTGCGAAGCTGTTGGCGCACCTTGCCCCGCACGATTTCTTTGAATCGACCGAGATCCTGGTCAATACTGCGGGACATGATTTGGCCCTCCTCGGTGCGCGGTAGGACGGGTCTCCAGGCCCGTCCATGCCCATAATTTGCACATTGCACGGACGCTGGCAGCGTCCGCCACGGGGCCGACGCTGCATAGCGTCGGCGTCACACACGATCGACACTGACGGGCCTGGAGACCCGTCCCACGGTTCCTTACTTGGAATGCTTCGCATCGCCGCGAGCAAAAATACTCGCCACGTATTGCAGCACGTCCGTGGCCGATTCGTCGTTGTAGCCGTAGTCGCGGATCAGACGGCCCTTCACGATGTCGATCTTCATCTGCGTGTCGGCGTCCACAACCTTGGAGACCAGACTGGTCAACTTGATCGTGTCCTTCTGGTCCTCGAACAACTTCAATTCGATCGCCTTCTGCAGGCGTTCGTTCGTCTTGTAGTTGAAGCTCTTACCATCCAGCGACAACGCACCGATGTAGTTCATGATCTCACGGCGGAAGTCATCCTTCCGCGTGTCGGGGATGTCGATCCGCTCTTCGATCGACCGCATCAGGCGTTCGTCCGGCTCTTCCTGCTGGCCGGTGAACTTGTTGCGGACCTTCTCGCGTTGCGTATAGGCCTTCACGTTGTCGATGTAATTGCCGCACAGCCGCGTCAACGCTTCTTCGTCCGCCGCGATCGCTCGCTGGACTTCGTTCTTGACGATGTCGGTGTACTCTTCCTTCACGACCGCGATCAGATGCCGATATTGCTCACGTAACTCTTCGCTGGCAATCAGCGAATGATGCTTCAGGCCGTTTTCCAGCTCATTCAAAATCATGAACGGATTGAGACTCGTCGCGGCCGTATTGCTGACCAAAGCATTCGAAATCTTGTCCTGCACATAACGCGGAGAAATCCCGCGCAGCCCTTCAGTTTTGGCCTCATTCCGAAGTTGCTCAATATTATCGAGCGTAAAACCGGGCAGACTCTTGCCGTTGTAGAGCTTCAATTTCTGCAACAGTGACAGCCCCGCGTGCTTCGGCTCCTCGAGTCGAGTGAGCACCGCCCACATGGCCGCAATCTCAATCGTATGCGGGGCAATATGCTTCCCACGCACGCGGCGAGCGTTGTAGTCCTTCTCATAGATCCCGATTTCATCGTTCAACCGCGTGACGTACGGGACGTCGATTTTTACGGTACGATCTCGTAAAGCTTCCATGAACTCGTTCGACTGCAGTTTCCGATATTCCGGCTCATTGGTGTGCCCAATGATGACCGTATCGATATCGGTCTGCGCGAACTTCTTCGGCTTGATCTTGTGTTCCTGCGACGCACCCAGCAGGTCGTACAGGAATGCCACATCCAGCTTCAAGACTTCGATGAATTCGATCAACCCGCGATTGGCGACATTAAATTCACCATCGAAGTTGAACGCTCGCGGATCACTATCGCTGCCGTATTCGGCAATCTTGCGATAGTTGATGTCGCCAGTCAGTTCGGTCGAATCCTGGTTCTTTTCATCCTTGGGTTGGAACGTACCGATTCCCAACCGATCTTGTTCGGACAGGATCAATCGCTTGACGACCACATCCTTGACGACCTTCGTCCAGTCGCCGTCTGCGGTCTTCAGCCGTTCATTGAACATGAACCGGCACAGCGGGCAGAGGTCGCCCGTGATCTCAACCTGATACGGATCCGGACGGTCAGCCTGTCCCTCGTTGAGGAAATTGAGGACCGCTTCCCGATCACCGACCGGTACCAGATGCAACGGTTCCTCGCGCATCGGGCACCACGTGACGGTACCGTCTTCGTTCTTCCAGCCGTAGGAATAAATTGCACCTGCGTCGGTCTGGCTGTAACGTTCCAACCCTCGTTTCAACAACCGAGCGATGGTGCTCTTTGAGGAACCGACTGGTCCGTGCAACAGCAGCACACGGCGTTCGCTGCCGTACTTCAACGCTGCACTCTTGAAGACGTTGACCAGTTCCATCAACGCTTTAGATAGACCGAAAATGGCATCGCGACCATCGCCATCCGGGTCATCGAAAAAGCGATAACGGATCATGCTTTCTTTGCTGGAATCGACGGGATAATTCCCGTACGACGTCACCATGTCGAACAATCGTTCGTAGGACGAACGAGTCACCCGGGGCGTTGCGCGGACGATTTCGAGATACTCTTCGAACGTTCCTTCCCAATGCTCCTGGCGGAAGACATCGGGACGATGTTGCTTTGAGATTTGATCCAGTAATGAGCTGCCTGTACCCATGGCACACCTCCTGTAAGACTCGGCCCGGCAGGTCTTGCGAATCTCGGGGAGGCACTCGCCACCCTCGGGGCAAAACGGCCCTGAAGCCAAAATTAACCGGGGTCTCTCCATCACCGCCATATGCGCATTTACGCCCAGAGGGGCCTGTCTGCGGGGGGCACGAAGTAGTCGTGGGAGCCCGCCAACAAGTCCACGGTGGAGATGAATCGACCCTCCGTGGTCAGACACCGGCTTGTGAAACAGCGGGATTGTTCACCGGCAAGATGAGATTAATGCGAGCACGAGGCCACGTCCCAGTGACGGGCCGCACTAACGCTCACCGTCGGGCGAGACGCCTCTCCATCTATATGGTAGAGACTTCTCTCTCAGCGATCATGGTTAGATGACCAAGCTTTGTCAGAGCATGTTATTATTATCATGTCTGCGCGATTCAAGTAAAGAGGGGTTTCAGAACGCTCGCAAATTCTGCGGAATCCAGGGGATCTGAACTGGACAATTGAAACTAGGTGGGACGGGTCTCCGACCCGTCTGAGGCCCGTCACCTTCGAAATTGATAGAGATTCACCCCCTCGCGAATTTCGCGCAGCGCACGCCTGCTAGCTCATTGCAACCCATCGGCCAAGTGAATCCGCGTGTGCCGCAGTTCGGTCTTGCGTTGATTTGCCTTGTGTTCGAGCGCGCGTTCCTTCTGCTCCGCCAGTAGCCGGAGTCGTCTCGCCCTCCGCGTGAGCCATCGAGGATCGTCTTCTGGGGCAGAGCAACGGGGGGGCGTCATACGGTCAGCCCAAGTGTGAAGTTTGTCCGCCGATTGTGCGTGCATCCCTGAGAACCCGGTGAACTTGCCGCGGACCGTGACAATGTGACCTGCGAAGATTTTGGCCATGAAGATTTCCTACTCTGCGGGTGCCTTCAGCCACATAACGTGATCTGGTCCAACTCAGAAAAGACAGCCGAGCGCTCCGCGAAGTTCGCGAGGAGTGAATGGAATGCCAATTCGAAGGTAGCGGGCCTCAGACGGGTCAGAGACCCATCCCACATTACTCGCCGCTGGCATCCCGGCAAACGCGTGCATATCATACGCGGATCAAGTCATCTCCTTGCTCTCCAGGATATTCAACATGCTACAACGTCGTGATTTCTTGCAGGTCTCGCTCGCGACCGGTGCCGCTGCGGTGCTGCCGACTTTTGCGTTCGGACAGGACAAGTCCAAAAAACTCAAGATGCTGATGCTCACGCAGAGTGTCGGTTTCAAACATGGTTCGGTGAATCGCCCAGCCGATAAATTGTCACCCGCCGAAATCGCCGTCACGCAACTCGGGCAGCAAAGCGAGTTGTTCGATGTGCACTGCACTCAAGATGCTGCTGCCGACTTCACCAAAGAGAATCTGCAGAATTACGATCTGGTCTTCTTCTACACGACCGGCAAGCTCCCCATTAAGGATGCCGATCTGGATTACTTCTTCAAAGAGTGGCTGCCAGCCAGGGGGCATGGGTTCATCGGTGCGCACTCGGCAACCGACACCTACGGCGACTATCAACCTTACTGGGACATGATCGGCGGCACGTTCGACGGTCACCCGTGGGGCTCAGGCACGACAGTCACCATCACCGTCCATGAACCGAAACATCCGGCCGTCAGCATGTTTGGGGAAGAATTCCAGATCAAGGATGAAATCTACCAATACAAACATTGGCAGCCCGAAAAAGTCCGCGTTCTGATGAGCCTCAACATGGCCAAGTGCCAGCCCAAGGGCGACCGGCACGTTCCCGTTTCCTGGGTGAAGTCCTACGGCGACGGCAAGATCTTCTACACCAACCTCGGCCACAACCCCGAGACCTGGACGAACAAGCTGTTCGTCAAGCACCTCGAGGGAGGCATCCGCTGGGTCATGGGACTGGAATCCGGCGAGTCCGCTCCGAATCCCGATTTGTCCGCAAAGGAAGAAGAGAAGGCGAAAGCCGAGAAGGCCAAGGCCTAGTCGTAGATACGTACAAGAGACCGACGACCGCAGTGGGACCGTTTCATCGGCGAGTCCCACTGCGGCTTAGTTGGCTCGACACAGAGACTTCTCCCCCATTCAAGGATGTCATCATGTCGCGTCCCCAGTCGTCGGTCGATCTCACTCGAATGCCAAACAGAACTCGTCGAGCTGCCGTGTCCACGGGACTCGTCTGTGTCCTCGTACTGATTGGTGGTCTGACCTGGTCCATTCTGGGCTGGCAAACGACGCCCAACATCGCCCCCGAGAAATTGCTGCCCGCGAAACCCGTCGCACTCTATGTTTGGGACGGTTTCCAAGTTCATCAGAAAACGTGGGATGCGACCGCAGCCCAAAAATCTCTGGTCGAGTCTGGGCTGACAAAAACGGTCAACCGACTCCTCGACTTCGTCGTCTCCGAGTCAGGCGAAGAAGGGGCTGTCATTGCCCAGAAATTGGTGGCCCGCTTGTTCGAACGGGGTTTCTCAATTTCCGTGGCCGTCGAAACGATCTCCAGCCGACCTGCACCGCAGGTCACGCTGGTACTGCATGGGTCCGCCGACCTCGCCCCGAAGCTGGCGGCTTTGGTCGTCGAACCCTTGCAGGCTGCCAATCCCAAGGCTGAAACGATCAGCGGACGCAAAGTGACACGCGTCGCGATTCCAGGGGCGGTCGGTTACGAAATCGGCTGGTGGACCGACGGCGATCATCTCGTGATTGCTGGCGGCCAACAGGCGATTGAGGCAGCGATCAAGATCGCTGACGGTAAGTCGCCCAACCTGACGACCAATCCGGATGTCAAGAAACTGCGGACTTCGAAGGATTTCGATGTCGCTTCGGTGGGCCTGCTGGATATCAAATCGCTGCTGGCGATTGTGGAAAACCTGGACATTCCGCCCATCCCGGGTTCAGACAAGCATCCGGTGCGAGTGGCAGACGTCCTGCAGGAAACTGGACTCAACAAAGTCGGACTGCTGCAGGGGCGCTGGGGTTTCAAGGGGGCTGCCATCTGGTCCGAAACCTCGTTGCAGGCGCCGGCCCCGCGCACTGGGATTCCGGCCTTGTTCGATCAGCAACAGATGACGATGAAGGACCTGCCGCCATTTCCCAAAGGGTGCGAGTATTTCTCCGTCTTCCAATTTGATGTCTCGAAATTTACCAAGGCGATGCTCAATTGGGCCAAGCAGGGACATGACGCGTTTGCACCGCCGGGCACTCCCACGGCGGACGAACTGCGCGAGAAATTCCAGGCAGAACTCGGATTTGATCTCGTCGATGATGTTCTCGATCCATTGGGAGAGACGTTTGCGGGATTCGTCGACCCGGCCGCGAGTGGCATGATCCCCGCCGGAGCCCTGCTGATCGAAGTCGACGATGCCAAGAAGCTGCTGAGCGCATTGCAAAAAGTGGAAGCACTCGGGATGAAACTCGCGGGCGAGAACGCCAAGTTTCGTACGAAAGACGTCAATGGCCGTAGCGTGCATACCATTCAATTCGCCGGCCCCGTCGCATTCTTCAGCCCATCGTGGGTCGTCGATAAGGAATGGTTGATCATCGGCTCGACTTCGCAGACCGTCGAAGCCCACCTGAAGCGCATCGATGGAAAACTGCCGCACTGGGAAGCTGCGGCAGACATCACCGAGGCTCTCACCGAGTTCCCAGCGAAATTCTCGTCGTTCGGTTACAGCGATCCGCGCTCCGGGATTCGTTCCGTGCTGAACCTCGCCCCGACGGGAATCTCATTTGCCGAACTGGGCATGGTCGAATGGCGTAAGTTGCGAGAGCAAGCGGGGAAGAAGATCGATGAATCGGCGGAATTCCCGATCTCAGGTGATGACATTCCTCCGGTCGAAGAGGTCATCAGCCCGCTGTTTCCGAACCTCAGCATGAGCACGGTCGACGACGAAGGCATCAAATGGTACAGCCGCAATTCACTACCGGCATTGCCCATTCCCGGGGCCGGTGGTGGAGGCGGGGTCGAATCTGTCGGAGTGGTTGCGGTGATGATCGCATTGTTGCTGCCAGCAGTCCAGCAAGCTCGTGAAGCGGCGAGGCGGTCACAGTCCAAGAACAATCTCAAGCAATTGGCGCTGTCGTTACACAATTACCACGACACTAATAATCAGTTACCACCGGGAACTCGGCCCAATCCCAAATTGAAGCCCGAAGAACGGTTAAGTTGGATTGTCGACATCCTGCCCTATCTTGACCAAGCCCCCCTCTTCAACAAAGTGGATATGAAAGCCGGCTGGAAAGACAAATCCAATGAAACCGTGAAAACGCCGCTCGCCATTCTGTTGAATCCGTCGCAATCCAGTCCGTCAGTTCGGGACGGATATGGAGTGACAAATTATGTGGGAATCGCGGGCCTCGGCAAAGATGCGGCGACTCTACCGATCACCGACAACAAGGTCGGAATGTTCGGCTATGATCGAGTTGTCCGGTTCCGAGATGTGACTGACGGTCTGTCAAATACGATGATGATTACCGATGCATCCAAGGATTTCGGTCCATGGGCCCAGGGAGGCACAGCAACGATTCGAGCTCTCACGACCAAACCCTACATCAACGGTCCTGACGGAATTGGAAGTCCGCATGTCGGAATGATCAACGTCCTGCTGGGAGACGGATCGGTCCGAGCAGTCAGTCAGAACATCGATCCCAAAGTCTTCGAAGCGCTTTCCACAATCCACGGCGGCGAAGACATGGGTGAATTCTAGTCTTCGTCTCCACTCGCAGTTACAATTTCGACGCAACACAAAGGCTCTGCTCTCTTTAACGACGGCAGAGCCTTTTTATTTCAAGCCCAGTTCCCAACTAAAGGACAGGCATATTGCTGACTGGCGGGCGAAGGTCGCTCACCAACGTTGATCTTGGTGTGATCAATATATGCCTGTCCTTTAATTGAATTGGCGGGAGTAATGACTCCATGTCTCGTGCTTCGAAAGGTTTACAAAATGAAAAGACTGCGTAGAGTGGGTATTGTGAGTAATCGTTATAATCCCTACAATCGGAACGATGTGTTAATCATTTGATACACCGGACGCTGGGGCAGATTTGGCATTTGCTGCGGTTTCCGGCCGTTCCAAGGAGTGAAACCATGCCCCTTTGGCGCAGCTTTTGGAGAGATGAAGCCGGTGCGATTGTGTCGGCGGAATTGATCGCGGTGTCCACGCTCGGTGTGTTGGGTGGGACTGTTGGGATGAACATGCTGTCGACTTCGGTCGAACGCGAATATCGAGACGTCAGTCATGCTGTTCGCAGTTTGAATCAGTCGTACTATGTTGCCGGGCATACTGGATGCCGCGCGTGGACTGCGAGTTCCTGGTTCACCCAGCGCGACGTCCGGCTGTCGATTGCCGATCTGGATGCTGACTTCGTTGGCGACCAAGCCGTGCCATCGCGTGAAAAACCACAGCCGGAGAAACGACCTCAAAAGAACGAACGCCGGGATGGCGAAGCGGATAACATTCAGGATGAAGCCGCCTTCTTGCAACCCGACGAATCTTCCCTGGGTGACCTCAATCGCGTTGAAGCCGATGATGATGCCTCGCAAGTCGAGACCACCATCGAAGCGGCTCCTGACGCCTGATTTGCCTGCTTGATCCGCGCCTCAGCGCCTCTGCGTGTGAATTGAGAAACCTCACGCAGCGGCGCTGAGTCGCCGAGTTGGCCCCACACAACCCCTCTCGACACATCAAGCGGGTTGTCCTACCATCCCGCCCTCGTGGCAGACGCTGCTAGCGTCTGCGAATCCCCTTGAAAATTACGACCGAACGTACCGACGCTGGCAGCGTCGGCCACGGACACGCGCGCTGCCACGGATGGTTCTCGCATGGAAACGTCTCTGCATCGCCAGTTAAAAGCACTCTACGAGAACGCCACTTCCGAAACGGAAGCCTGGGTTGGCGAATATCGGATCGATGTCGTGGATCACGAGCATCCTCGGCTGATTGAAATCCAGTCTGCGGCGTTGGCTGCCCTGCGCAGCAAAACGCGACAACTGCTGGATGACGGCCACCATGTATGGATCGTCAAGCCCCTCGCGGCCCGGAAGTATCTCATCACGCGCGATAAAGCCGGAGTTGAGATCATCTCACAGCGCTGGAGTCCGACTCGCGAGACACTGTTTACGCTGTTCCATGAACTCGTGCACTTTGTTGGAGTCTTCCCGCATCCGCAGTTGACTTTGGAAGTCTTGCTGACGATTCAGGAAGAGCAGCGGATTTCCAAGCCGGCAAAGCGGTGGAAGGGGAAGACGTACCGGGTTTCTGATCGGTCGCTGCGGTCGGTGGAACATCGTCATGAATTGCGGACCATCAAGGATCTGCAAAAGCTGCTGCCTGCCACTTTGCCTGCGGCGTTTACGACCGAAGACCTCGCCAAGTGCGCGAAGATCCCTCGCTGGTTGGCTCAGAAGGTGGCCTATTGCCTGAGGAAGACTGAGGCCATACGGACGGCGGGGAAGCTCGGGCATGCTTGGCTGTATGAGATTCCAAAACGCAAGCGGCGGGCCGCGTAGCCGTAGCCCGACTCTCCGAGTCGGGTAGTTCGACGTTGAAAAGCACCCGACTCGGAGAGTCGGGCTACGGACGCCTACGGTACCGCTAGCAACGACAGCACCGGCAGTTTGAGCTCCGGAAACGCGGCCGGGCTGAGTTCGTCCTTGAATGACAGCGTGCGGATCTCTTGATAGGCCATCGCGCCCGGCTTGCGGAACACATAGACCAGGCAATCGTGCAGATTGACGACCCAGTATTCGGGGACCTTGGCCCGCGCCAGGATCTCCATCTTGACTTCGCAATCTTCGACTAACGTCGACTGGTCGGCCACTTCGATGATCAGTTGGACTTCGCTCGCAGTCGGGTG
This sequence comes from Planctomycetaceae bacterium, assembly GCA_021732415.1. Classification (GTDB taxonomy): domain Bacteria; phylum Planctomycetota; class Planctomycetia; order Planctomycetales; family Planctomycetaceae; genus JAKFVC01. Next base: position 19,355 of record JAKFVC010000143.1, on the reverse strand, counting down.
GGCTCGATAGTAATTCTTGTCCTGCACCCAGGCGATGTCGGGCACCATCGGTGTGTCCCAATCGGGACTTTCGATGGGACATTGAACGCGAATGCCCACGCGTTTCTGCGCGAGACCGGTGTGACTCCACTTAGTCAAGCGGGTCAGGATCGAGCAATGCGGGGCACTCGGGAGACTCATGGTGCGGTACTCGATCCGTAGCCTGACTCTCCAGAGTCGGGCGAATTCGAATAGCTGGGGAGAATCGCCTGACTCTGGAGAGTCAGGCTACGCGGCTTACGGCTTGCCTGCCCCATAGGTGATATCGGGCGACTTGAATTGGAAATTCTTGCTCTGACTGAAGAATTGCAACGGGTTATCGTAAACGATCTTCTTGATCTTCGTTTCCGAATGTCCGCGTTTCCGCATTTCCTGGATGAAATCAGGCACCGCGAGAGGATTTGACGGCCCCCAGTCGCCAGCCGAATTCACCATGATTTGCTCGTCGCCGTACTGTTCGATGATGTCGGCGGCGCGGGCGGGAGTACACTTGGTAGTGGGATACAGCGTCATTGCACACCAGAAGCCGTGGTCTTTCGCCAGACGAACGGTGTGCTCTTCGACATGGTCAATCAGGACGCGCTGCGGCTGGACTCGCGAGTCAGCACGCAGCATGTCGACGATCATGTGCGTCCCTTTGAACTTGTCCTGCAAGTGCGGGGTATGAATCAGGATCTGCTGGTTCATCCGCACCGCCAGATCCACGTGTTCTTGAAAAATCGTCGACTCGTTCAGCGTGTTCTTGTTGAGACCGATCTCACCGATCCCCAGGACGTTGGGGCGGTCAAGAAACTCGGGAATCAGCTTGATGACTTCGCGGGCCAGCGAGACATTTTCAGCCTCTTTGGCGTTGATGCAGAGCCACGTATAGTGCTGGATTCCGGACCACCCGGCGCGCATCGGTTCGAATTCGGTCAGTTGCCGGAAGTAGTCATGGAAACTCGCCGCGCTGCCCCGATCGTAGCCCGCCCAGAACGCCGGCTCGCTGATTGCGACGCACCCCATCCGAGTCATACGCTCGTAGTCGTCGGTCGTGCGGGAGATCATGTGAACGTGGGGATCGATAAAGTACATCGTCAACCTCGAAGGTGTGATCGTCTTGGATGGTGGTGAGTCTATCTCGGCTGTTGGGCATGCCGCGAGTGAGTCTTCAAGTGAGAGGACGCCGAGCGGGAGGTCACTTCTTCATCCAATTCTCAACATAGGCATCGCTAAACAGCATCTGTACTCGCTCAGCGCGATCGGTTCCGGGAGTCAGCAGTAGTTCGATACCGCTCCGCAACTTGGCGAGGCGCGGGTCATCTTTAACGCTGTCTTCCGCGGCGCGTTCGACCCGGTCCAGGCTGGCAGCCAGGTCGAGAATCTTGCTGCGGATTTCGAGATAGTGCCGGTCCAGGATTTGGCGGGCGGTCTGGGGACTCGACATCGGGGAAGCTCCAAGGGGATTTTCTCAGCGGCGTGGGCAGTTCGTCGCGCTCGTAGGCTTATTCCTCCATTTTGTTGAGCCCGCCGAGTGGAATCAAGGCGTGCGAATGCGTGCGGGCTTTAGTTTCTCATTCAAATCGGAATTCGGGGGCCGGAAAAGCAGGACTGCCATGCAGAACCGGAACGATCGATAGGGATCGGCAATGAAATCGCCCCCGTGGCCGACGCTGCTAGCGTCGGTTTCATAAGGTCATGTTAATTTGGGGGACGCGGACGCTGGCAGCGTCTGCCACGGGGGGGAAGTCCGAACCTTCTTGACGACTTGACCTTCTGTTCGGTATCACACGTGCGGGCCGATGCTTGGCCGCGAGAGAACTTCGCCCTTGGTTCGGGTGGCTCTCCGGGAAAGTGGCCCGTCCGGTTTACGTAAGGACAATGTGCTCCATGATTTCTGTTGAACTCCCCGATGGTTCTGTGAAAGAGTACGCCGACGGCAGCAGCGCCTGGGACGTGGCCTCAAGTATCGGTCAGCGTTTGGCAAATGCCTGTATCGCGGCGGAAGTGAATGGCAAAGTCGTCGACTTGAAGCTGCCATTGCCGGCTGAAGGCCCCGTCAAGTTGAAGTTGCTGACCGAAAAAGACGCCGCGGCGCTGGCCGTCCTGCGGCACTCGACCGCCCACGTCATGGCCCGTGCGGTCATGCGACTGTGGCCCGATGTCAATCTGGCGTTCGGTCCGACCACCGGGCACGGCTACTACTACGACTTCGACCTCTCACACAAAATCAGCGAAGAAGATTTTCCCAAGATCGAAGCCGAGATGGCCGAGATCGTGAAAGCAGCGGAACCGTTTGAGCGCTTCTCGCTGGGGCGTGATGAATCGGTCGCGTTCTGCGATGGTCTGAAGCAAGGTCTCAAAGTTGAGCATATCCAGACCGGTCTCGCCGACCATGCTTCGATGAGTTTCTATCGTCAAGGTGAGTTTGTCGATCTCTGCCGCGGTCCGCACATTCCCGACGCCGGACGGATCAAGGCGTTCAAACTGCTGTCAGTGGCCGGTTCGTACTGGAAGGGTGACGCCAGCAACAAGCAGTTGCAGCGTCTGTACGGCACCGCCTGGTTCAGCAAGGCCGACATGGACGCCTATCTGACTCAGATCGAAGAGGCCAAGCGTCGCGATCATCGCGTCCTGGGCAAGCAACTCGGACTGTTTGCCATCAGCACTGAAGTCGGCCCGGGCCTGAGTCTGTGGCTGCCCAAGGGAGCCACCATCCGGGCGACTCTGGAAGATTTTATCAAGAAGGAACTGCTGCGATTGGGGTACACCCCGGTTTACTCGCCCCACATCGGCCGGGTCGAGATGTACGAAACCAGCGGCCACTTCCCGTATTACCGTGAATCGCAGTTTGCTCCGATTTTCGGCCACGATGCGGGGGCGCTGGTCGACTTCTGGATTCGTCGGTTGCGCGAAAACAATCTGCCAGAGGCCGAAGAAGCGAAGTTGCTCGAAGCGGCCGCGTTGATGGGGGCGAAGTTTGCCACCTATAAAGCGCTGCCTACCGTCGACGCCAAGATTGACTTGCTGCGGGAATGGGAACATTCGCAAGAACGCTATCTACTCAAGCCGATGAACTGTCCGCATCACGTGCAGATGTACGCGGCTCAGCCCCGCAGTTACCGTGATCTGCCGGTTCGCCTGGCTGAATTTGGTACAGTCTATCGCCATGAACAATCCGGTGAGTTGAACGGCCTGCTGCGTGTGCGCGGATTGACCCAGGATGACGCCCACTTGTTCTGCACTGCGGAACAAGTCGAAGAGGAATTCCGTCAGACGTTGAACCTTGTGCGGTTCGTGTTGGGCAGCGTCGGGCTGACCAACTACCGCGTGCAGTTGTCGTTGCGGGATTCGAAGAACAAGTCGAAGTACGTGGGCAGCGAAGAGAACTGGCAGAAGGCCGAAGACACTCTGCGCAATGTGCTAACCGACATGGGCCTGCCGTTCACCGCGATGGAGGGCGAAGCAGCCTTCTACGGTCCGAAGACCGACTTTATGGTCCGTGACTGCATCGGCCGCGAATGGCAGTTGGGGACCGTGCAGCTCGATTTTAATCTGCCGGAGCGGTTCAAGCTGGAATACGTTGGCGCGGACAACAAGGCCCATCGTCCGGTGATGATCCATCGTGCTCCGTTCGGTTCGATGGAACGATTTGTCGGCATGTTGATCGAACATTTCGCCGGTGCCTTCCCGCTGTGGCTGGCTCCCGAGCAAGTCCGAGTCATGCCGATCGGCGAGAAGTTCGACGACTACGCAAAACAGGTTGCTCAGCAATTCCGTGACGCGGGTTTCCGTGTGACCACCGATCTGCGGAGTGCCAAGGTCAACGCCAAGATCCGCGACGCGCAGTTGGAGTTGATCCCCTACATGATGGTCGTCGGCGGCCGCGATGCCGAAGCGGGCACAGTCGCCGTACGCGATCGTCTGGACGGAGACCTGGGTGCCATCCCAGTCGCCGAGGCCATCGCACGTCTGAAGGCTGAAGTCGACGAACGGCGGATTCGCAAGGTCGCCGAGGCGAGCTTCTCAGGATTCGACAGCGGCAAGGAAGAAGAAGCCAGCGATTATTGATCGATTCTGAGCCAGAGCCTTGAATGCAGGATTAGGATGCACCACGGAGTCACGGAGTGCACGGAGATTGATTGAAATTACTCCGTGTTCTCCGTGGCTCCGTGGTGCAAATCTTACCTCAGGTATGTTGAGTCTATAATTGAACCGCTTCGGTCGACTTGATAAATCGAGCCAGCCTCAATGAACGCAGCTTGTCTGGCTTCGAGTGGCTGGTCCATGAACTGATCGCCTCTTGGGCTTCGTCCCAAGTCACGCCGAATTTCTCGCGAAAATGTTTCACCGCCGTCGGCTTTTGACCTTCGGCGATTAAGCGATCAATCTCGGTCGCTTCTCGTTCCAGTTCGGCTTGCGTCCCTGCTGGCAGCAAACGTTTCAAATCCGCACCGAGGAATCCTGGACCGAATTTCGCTTCCAGTCGCTCCATCAAGGCCTGCGTCATATCGAGGGACAAGATCAACGCCTGCTCGAGCTGGCGGATGCGCTTGTCGTTCGAGTGATCGGGGACTGGGATCATCATGGGCACCGGGATAATCATGGTCGCACCTGCGGGCAAGTGATTCGAGGCAGCAGTCAGCGTAACACACAATGCCAGCAGCTGCGCAGGGCGCTTCGAAGAAATGAGCCGCAGCTATGGACCGCGTCACTTAGCAACTTTCGGGCGTGTTGCCGTCAGGTATTCACTCAAGACTTCGAGATTGTGGCTAAAGACTTCGCTGGAAATGTAGCGGAATGAGTTGGGAAACTTCGGCTGGCCAACCAGACGTTCGCCAGCATAGGTCGAAACCCAGCGGCCCTCAGCATCCAGATCACGGATGATTCCCTCCACCGGCATGATCAAGTCGAAGGCTTGCGGCTCCGTCGGCGCAGGCCACTTTCCATTGCCAACCAGGTCCTTCTGGATCTCTAAGAATCGGGTACGCTGCTTCCATCCGTAATGTGCCGGGGCTGCTGAGTCGTCGTAAGTCAGCTGATAGTTGGCATCCATGTACAACGGCTTGTTCGTTTTCAGCTCAATAAACCGAGGCGTCTGGCCATCCGGCAACTGACGTTTTCGTAAATAGGTCAAGGCCGGCATCAGAGGGTCGAGATACTTACCATCGCCGGTGACGTGGAAGATTTTCCTGAGCGTCTCGATTGCGTCCTGTGATTCCCAAGTGGAAATCGCAGGCGGCTCGAATTTCCGGGCCCAGATCGGAACCATGTCGTAATTGTATTGCTGACACCACGCAGGCTGCGGCTCGGGCATCTGGGCGAGAATCAAGAAATCTCCCAACTTGCGGACCGCATCCAGATACCGCTGGTCCTTGTAAACGCGATGAGCCGTAAGCAACGTGTCGCATACCGTTCCGGCCAATCCGTCATTGAGCGTGTAGTAATCCCAATAGTTCTTGATGCGTCCTTCGGTCTTCCAGTTGTAGTCGGGATACTTCGCCTTTACGATGGGATGAGGTTCGACCGGACCGGTCCAGACTTGAGGAAACGCACCGTTCGGAAACTGCGCCTTCAACAGAGCATTCAGCCCATACATCGCCGCTTCATGCACGGCGGGATCCTTGAACTTCAGAGCCTCGTCCGTCAGCATCAACATGGTGAGGGCCGACTGGGTCTGATTGTCGTCGAGCGTGGAGTTATTCATGCTCCCGCCTTTGCCATTGCGATATTGGCCGATCCTCTTGGCGGGCGAAAACTGGACCACTTGCGCCCATCCCCCCGATTGCAACTGCCCATACATCAGAGCCCCAGCGGTCTCGCGGGCGGCCTCTCGGAAGAAAGGATCGTCTGTCGCCGCGTAGGCCTTCAGGTAGGCCATTCCGACTGTCGGCGTCCCCGGCGGCTGGACGAAGATCGTGTCCGCGGAGGCCTTGCCTTCACCCCAGCGCTGAGTCAAATCGGCGCTGTAGTAGCAGACGTACCCGGAGTGACTCGCGACCTTGTTCCGGTAGAAGGTGGCCGCTTGTTTGAGAACTCGCAAGGCATCAGGCCGTTGATCGGGGGCAGTCTGCCGGGCCTTCTGATCGGCTCCCAACAAAACACTCATAAGCAGACACGCACACACCGCGATGGACCGCATCATCGATTCTCCTGATCTATCGCACTCTTGTGGGTCTTAGCTGTTGATTTCAGCGATGGTCGATCACGCTCGCCTGGGAACGCAGACGCTGGCAGCGTCTGCCACGGGGGGCGATGCTGTTTGCGACAGCCGTGCCCTATCCTCCGAACATCCGCTTCCAAAATCCCTTCTTCGGTTCCGGCTGAGCAACTTCTGGATCGGGAGTTGCCTCGGCTTCACCGGATGCGTCAGCTTTCGTGAAAGACTGATAGAAGAATTCCAGCTCGTCGACGTTGCCGTCCAGCAAACGTTTGAAGACCTTGCCGATCGGGTTGCAGAACTTGCCGTTGGCGACTTCCACGACGATTGGAAACCCCGAGATTTCCTTCATCGGGGTCTCCTCCGCCAGCCTCCACTTGCCGTTCGCATTGCGGACAAACACTTCGCCCACGTAGCAGCCAAACGCAAACAGAGACTCGCCCACTTGCTCCGGGCCGGCCCCGTCGGTGCGCAGACCTTCAATGATCTGGTCGACCTTGGCCAGGCTTTGCGGAGTGTAGTCCAAATCCAGTTGAGAAATATTCCGGGCCGCTTCGACCGCCATCTTGGCGTGATCCGGGGCACCTTCCGGGGTCGGGGGATATTCGAGTTGAAGTTCCATAAGTCAGTCAGCTCGCAAATGCTTCGTAAAAGGGATGTGTGCAGTCGATTCCATCGCGCCGCATCTTAATTAACGCAGGCTTCGCGACCAATAGCCGTTGCGAATTTCCCTCGTAGGATAGGCATCCGACTCGGAAAGTCAGGCTACAAACACGTTCAGCGTGGCACAGGCAGAAACTGCAGGCTGTCAGTTTCCAGATCGAGCAACGCCACCGAGAACTCGCGAGCACGGTACAACGCACCCGGATTGATCCGGCGAACTGGCCCTTCGCGAAAGTCGTGGGTCAGGTGCGAATGCCCAGACAGCAGATAGTCGGGCCGGTCATTCAAGACTCGACGCAAATCCGACGTCAGGTGCCCATGCACGACTCCGATACGTTTTCCGGCCAACTCGAACACGCCACCCCAACCCAGGCAAACGGCCCCGGATTCCGCCGCAGCCTGCTTCAGAAATGAGACGTTATCGCAATCGTTGTTGCCGAAGACGAAGTAAGACGGCAGAACGGAACAGGCCTCGACTATCGGAGATTCGATCAAGTCACCGCAATGGACCAGGACCTCGGCACCGTGCGTACGGAGTATTTCCACCGCGGCCTCGGTTCGCACCAGTTGATCATGCGTGTCTGAGAGAATTCCGAGGAGCATACGGTCCTTGCCAGCGTTGCGAGGAGGCTGAATTCTTTGCCAGGAGCGCCAGCGAACGCATTCCACGAATTGTCCGACGGAGATGCACTCGCTGGCGCTTCGGGCTAGTATAGTCGGCATGTTCAGCATTGAATATCTGTGTTACCAGATACGAATCCTGGATGCGGACTGGTTTCCCAGTTGTCTCTGCCTTCCAGGTTCATCCACGATCTGACCAAGGAGAACGTGATGCGAGCGAACCGAATGCTGCGGCTGGCCGGCTGGTTGGCCATGTTGTTGTTGGCCCTGCCGATTGAAGCCGCCCAATTCCATATCACACCTGACGGCACGCCGAAAGGCCAAGGGTCTCGGACCGAGCCCTGGGATCTCGCCACTGGACTGAATGCCGCAGATGTCGTCAAGCCTGGTGACACGGTCTGGATTCATGCCGGCACCTATCGCGGTGGTTTTACATCGCGTCTGGCCGGCACCGCTGAAAAACCGGTCGTTGTCCGCGGAGTAGAAGGCGAGCGCGTCACCATCGACACGCTGCCTCGCGATGAACGCGACAACAGCCTTTTTGCCATCGTAGGTGCTGACACGATCTATCGCGACTTCGAAGTCATGTGCAGCGACCCGCTGCGCAAGACAAAGATTCCCGGCCCGTGGCCGGCGGACATTCGTCGCGGCAACGTCAACGTCCGAGCCGACCGGGTCTCACTCGTCAACTTAGTGCTGCATGATCTGGATTGCGGGGTTGGGTTCTGGAGCGAAGGCGAAGGGGGCGAGATCAGCGGCTGCCTGATCTACAACAACGGCTGGAGTGGACCCGATCGCGAGCATGGGCATGGCATCTATGCTCAGAATGCCCGCGGAACGAAACTCATCTCGAATAACGTCGTCTTCCATCAGTTCGGTTATGGGATGCAAATTTACGGCTCGACGAAAGCGTCGATTAAGGGATTTGAAGTTGTCGGCAATATCGCTTTTATGAATGGTTGTATGAAGCAGGGATCGGCCCCCTCGAACGGAATCATGTTGGGGGGCGAATCTCCCGCCGAGCGAATTGCGGTCCAAGATAACGTCGTCGTCGGGGGCGGAATTCGGCTGGGGTATCCGTGGGGCACAACGAATGCTGACATGATCTGCACGGGGAACTACAGTGACGGTGGCCTGGTCGTGCGCGATTTTCGCAAAGCGACGGTCAGTAAGAATACCGTCATCGCCTCGTCGACCGTCGTCAGTCTGGAAGGAGCGGAAGCCGCCCTGGTGAGTGGCCAGCGCTGGGCCGAGAATGACTACTATATGACCGACGGTCGCTGGGGTGAGTGCTCGATCGTGGAGCACGGCAAGAGTCGGGGAGCGACCTTCGCACAGTGGCAGAAGGATACGGGATTCGATGCCAACAGCAAGTTCACCAAGGGCTTGCCGACCAGCGGCAGGATCATCATCCGACCGAACGCTCATGAAAAGGGGCGTGCCAACATTGTGATTCTGAACCCCGCCGGGTCGCCCGCAGTGCCCGTCTCATTGTCGTCGGTACTCGAAAACGGCCAGGCGTTCCGCATCGTCAGCGTGAAGGACTACTACGGCCCCGCTCTGGTGAGCGGCGTCTATCGCGGTGATGACGTCTCAATCCCCATGAAGCCCATCGCCGGGACACCACCGATCGGCATGCCAGACGAAAAGCTGCCCATCACCGAGCCACACTTTGGGGCCTTTGTAGTCTTGCCTGGAGCGGGTTAGGGAGCGGCGCCAATTTGGACTGCGGTGATGAATCACCGCAGTCCAAATCTACGAAGAACCACACTCACGAGTTGCGGTAAATCTTCAAGAAGTAAAACGCCGACAGCACCAGTCCGATCACCACGACGGCATATCGCACGAGCTTCTTATCCAACCGGCGAGCGACACTCGCTCCAACGTAGCCGCCAATGATGGCCGAAACAATCATCGGCACTGCCATCTCCCAATTCACTTTGCCCAGCTTGATAAACAAGATGACCGACACCCCATTGATCGCCGAAGCGAGTATGGTTTTCACGCCGTTCATCCGATGAATATCCGAGATCCCCATCAGCGCCAGCGAACTGAGCATCAAAATGCCGATGCCGGCTCCAAAATAACCGCCGTACAACGCGACGAGAAATTGAAAGACAATCAGCCCACATTTCAATCCCAGCGAAGGAGCGGCGTGCGGTAAACCGATCCCCGTCCATTTGGAGATCGTCGGTTGCAGCAGGAACAGGGTCGTCGCGGTCAGAATCAACCAGGGGACCAGTTGCCGGAACTCTTCGGGATCACGCTCGGCCACCAACCGCGTTCCGATGTACCCGCCGACCAGCGAGGGCAAGATCAGCAACTTGATCCACGGCCCCATGCCAGTCAGCTCACGCCGATAGCCCCAGATCGAGGCAATCGATCCCGGACACAGGGCGACGGTACTCGTCCCATTGGCAATGACCGTGGCGGCGGCACTCGGCCCCAGCACAAATGTCAGCGCGGGAAACGTCAACAGCGTCCCGCCACCCGCGACTGAGTTGACGATCCCCGCCAGGACGGCCGACAGGCACAAGATCGCGAGTTGCGTCGTATCGATAGTGATTTTGAGATCCCGCTATCCAAAGAAAACGTGCCGCACCGGCCGGCGCCGCGAAAATGACGACGCCTCAGGGGCCGCAATGCAGTCTCCAAAGAGTGTCTTCAATTGCGATGCCGCAGGCAAGCCCCGGGGCCGGTCTCGTGGCAGACGCTGCTAGCGTCTGCGTTCCGATGCTGGTACCGTCGGTCGCGAGTGCGAGGCGCCAGCCCCAAGGCACACCGAAGCGTAACGGCATTTTTGAGGCAATTTACACTTGCCGCGCTCGAACGTTCTGATCACTATAAGTTTTGATTGCGAATTCTTGGTGAAGTCATTACCTCATCATTGAATTCAACGCACCCGTGCGTTTACATGCCGGGGTTGGGGGCCGCCAACATCCGTCTTTATGCACTTCAACCTACCCATACCCACCAGTTTGGAGGTGCAGCATGATCGAAGTCGAATGTGAATGCGGCCGGGTCATCAAGACCAACGACGCCAATGCCGGTAAGAAAGCCCGTTGCCCGGAGTGCGGTGAGGTCGTCGAGATCCCCGCGCCGCGCAAGGCCGGCGGAAAGTCCCCCGCGCCTGCGGTCAAAGGGGCAGCCACAGGCCCCGTCAAAACGACCAAGAAGCGGACTCCCTCGGAAGACGAATACCAGGGGGACGATGAAGAATTGGACGACGGCGAGGAACTCCCCGAACTTCCCCGCTCGAAAAAGAAATCGACGGGAAAAGGTGCCAAAGCGAAGGGGGGCGAAGGTGAAGAGTCGCCCAAGAAGAAAAAGAAGAAAGAGGCTGCCGACGCCGAATTAAACAAGAACATCCTGATCGGCACCGGCGTGGTCTTCGGCCTCGCGTTCCTGGGCCTGATTGGCTATGGCATCGCGAGCATGGGGTCGGTCGCCAGCGCACCGAAAATGGAAGTCCCCAAAGAGTATGTCAGCTATTCCTCTCCCAACGGCGAGCTGACTTGCGAAGGGCCTAAGGGGTGGGAACTCAAGTCGGGTGGTGGGTCGGGAGGCACGCCGCCATTTTTGAGTCTTGAGCAGGGCAGTGTCAAGATTCAGTTCCGCTCGAGTCCTTCTGGTTCGATGATGTCCACCATCATGCAACCGAATGGTGACGATGGCAAACCGATCCCGGATGACGAAAAACCGGTTTCCAAAATTCACGAGATGCAGAAGGAAAGATACGTTCAGGAAATGTCGGGGTATGAAGAGCAGGGAGCCCCCACGATGATCAAAACCGGCGGTGGCGAAGGCCGCCTCTCGGCGTTCACTGCCAGTGAGGGGTTGCTGTCAAAAACCTTCGGCTATCGTTGCACCTTGGTGGGAAACAACAATCAATGGACCGTGATGTGTAAATGTTCCGCCAACGACTGGAAAGACTATCAAGCCGTCTTCCGCAAGGTCCTCGAGAGTACGCGCGGGACTTGATTGCGCGAAAAGACCAGGCGAATCTTCTATGAGCGGACTGGCGCTAGCCACCGGTTCTTCGTATCGATACCGTTGAAAGAACCGGTGCCTAGCGCCAGTCCGCTCACAACAAAAGGCTCGCCGGGAGAATTTCTCTTGTGACGTTGGTGTCTCGACCCGGAGTCTGTCGTGCCGATCCCTGTGGAATGCCGAACCTGTGGTGCCCAGCTCAAGGTGAAAGAGCAATATGCCGGCACCCTCGCGCGCTGCCCCAAGTGCAAGATGGGCATCTCCATCCCCAAGCTGGCGCCAAAGGCTGCCGGGGAAGAAGTCGACGATCTGGAATTCGAACCCGAGCTCGCGCCAGCCCCGGTCCAAAAGCGAAAACCCATCCCCACCAAAGCCGCAGCGAAAGCCCCAGCCGAGGTTGAAGATGAACTGGAATTCCTCGAGCCCGACGACGAAGCACTCCTGAAACTGCCTCCCGCACGCAAAAAGAAAAAGAAGTCGCTCCTGCGCAAGACCGAGTCCGCCCCCGTCTCACCGGGCGGCCGAGGCGACATTCTGGTCTGGGTCTTCCTGGTGTGCATCTTGCCGTTGGGTGTGATCTCAGTGCTGCCGCAGAGACCGATCGCCGAACGTGTCCAGAAGATGGTCGAAAACAACGAGGAGCTACGAGAAGAACTGGAAGAATACGGCGCTCAGGACTTCCTGTCGATGAACAAAGACCTGAGCCTCGACGGCGCCCATCTCAGTCGCAAATCGTTGTTTCACTGGGCCTACGCCTTCTTCGCCGCCGCCGGTTTTCTCGCCCTGATGAACGCCATGCGGCATCGGACGACGGTCACCGCCCCGGGACTGTTTCTGACCGGCGTATTAACGGGAACAGTCGGCATCTTCATGCTGCTGACATTCCAGGTCCTGGCCGAGATTTCCCTGCATATTCGTGTGCTGGGTGGCGGCGTGTTCGCCTTGATCATGCTCGCGATCAAGTTCATTGGCTACTCCTACCGCGCGGCCCTTGACCCCAACAGCGGTTTTCTGTGGAGTTTTGTAGGCTTCACCTGCGGCGTCGGCCTCTGTGAAGAGGTTTGCAAAGCGATCCCCGTCTTCTACTACCTGCGCAACACCCGCAGTTCCGACTGGCGTGGTACCTGCCTGCTGGGCTTCGCGAGCGGTGCCGGCTTCGGCATCTCCGAAGGCATCATGTACGCCAGCAGCTACTACAACGGCATCGAACCCGCGACAGTTTACGTCGTCCGGTTCGTCTCGTGCGTGGCGTTCCACGCGATCTTGTCTGGCGGAGTCGCCCTCCTGATGTTCGGCAACCAGGACTACATCGACGGCGACAACGAGTGGCTGACCTTCCTGTATGGCGGGATGACCTACATCCTGATCGCCATGGTCCTGCACGGCCTCTACGACACCCTCTTGAAGCAGCGTCTGGACCCCGTGGCCTTCATCGTCGCGCTGGCGGCGTTTGGCTGGCTGGCGTGGTTGTCGCGCTACTACTGGGACTATGAGCCACCGCCTAAATACGAGGGCGGCGTGGTTTATTAGGCGACCCGTAGTCGCTGTTGTAGCCGCGTTTCGCCAGAACGCGGGTGAGTGACTGGCGAGGCCCGCACTCTGGCGAGATGCGGCTACGACGAGTTCGATCCCCGTTCCTTTTGAAGTGGATTAGAGGTCGTTTACTCTTTCACGACTTGCGAGAAGAGATACAACATTTCCCGGCAGACTTGCGCGCAGCGTTCGTCGTATTTAGCGGCCTCTTCCGGGGTGTTGTCTGCCACTTTCGGATCATCAAACGGGATTGCAACGCGCAATGAACTCCCGTTGACGAGCGGGCATTCCTGGTCAGCTTTGGAGCATGTCAGCACCGCGCAGAAGTTTGCTTTCGGATTGGGTGCCTCGTTGTAGACCTTTGAGAAACAGATCAATGGCTGCTGGGTGTCCTGGAATCGTACCGCGTAGCGCGGATTCCCTTTGGCCTCCGCATTTTTGTCGGCGGCCTTTTCGACTTTCAGTCCCGCACGCTTGATGGCCTCGATGGCTCGAGGGTTGAATGCCGTCGCTTCGGTTCCGCCTGAAAAGGTCTCAACATTGTTGACACCATAGTAACTGGCCGCCGTCGCGGACCAGACCTGCGACAGATGACTGCGGCGCGAATTGTGCGTGCAGATGAACGTCACTCGGACAGGTTGATTGGCTTTTGCCCTGCCCTTGATATAGAGAGCGACCGCTTTGAGCTGGACTTTGTGCTCATTCGAGATTTGGTCGAATTCGCCCGCGCGCGTCTGCAGGTAAGTTCGTACTTCCGGATAAATCTCGACTTTCCCAGCGCTCGGTTCGCCAGCCAGTACAGCCGCAGTCAAGACCACGAGCAAGACGAGTGATCTTACAAGCACAGACATGTTCATTCCTGACAAAACGAGGGATCGGTTCGAAAGTCACAGCGAGGCGATTCCGGTTTGAAATAGTGGCGACACTGCGGAATAAGCCCCTAAATGGTCACTATATTTCCACAAGAATGGAAATATAGAAAAGTTTCAGGTGTTGGCGATCGTTGTGAGCTGGAGAGTAATTTCGAGAGCTGGAGGTCGTCAAGCGCAGGCAGGCCACGGACGATCATTCATGATAACGCAGGGCGACCAGAATGCATGGTCCGCCGGAGATGAGGTTAATACCCCAGTGGGCCGCTCGGCTGACGGCCTGGTCGCTTTCGGCTCCGGGCTGCAACCAGACGTGCTTGATCCCAAGCTGCCCGGCCTGTTCGATGATGGACTCAGTGACGGAAGGGGGAGTGATAATGCTCACCCCGTGAACCGGCTGAGGGAGAGAAGCTAGATCCGGGTATGCGGGGAGGCCTTCGACTTCAGTGGCATTGGGGTTCACGGGGAATACGGACCGGTGGTTCTGCAGGAAGACTCGCAGGACCTTGTTCCCGTATTTGGCTCGATCGCGCGAGGCCCCGACAACCGCGTGAGGAGTCCCCTCCAGAAAGGCCTGAATCTGCTGGTGTTCGGTCATGAGATCTCCCCCGGTAGTGATACTGTCGATCGAATTATACGAGGAACAAATTTCGCGGGTGAGTCCGTTTTCTCTTGCCGGAGCAGCGGGTGTCTCGTACTGTATACAGTATCCAGACCGGCGCGTTGGTCGGTTTATGGGAGTTGTTGGAAGCACCGCTTATGTCGAAGACTATTGAATTCAAGAGCCTCGCTCCCAATGTTTCTTTGGGGGATCTGGTCCACCAGCGGATTGTCGAGGCACTCGTCTCGGGACAGTTCCAGGGTGGGGAAGAGCTCAATGAGGTGAGCCTGGCCACTCAGTTTCAGGTCAGCCGGACTCCGGTGCGCGAGGCTCTGCGACGACTGGCCGCTGAGGGGCTGGTGGTCAATCAGCGGAATCGGCAGGCGACCGTCGTGGAGATGTCGCGGAGCGATGTCATCGAGACCTACCAGGTGCGGCAGATTCTGGAGGCTTCGGCGGCGCGGTTCGCGGCCACTCTCATTGATGAACGTCAACTGCGGGACTTGCGGTTGCTCGCGACAAAGGCGACTCCTCATACCGATGACCAGTGGGGGAACGGCGAGCGGAAGTTCGACGAAGAACTGCACCGTCTGGTGGCCGAGTCCTGCGGGAATGGCAAGCTGCTGCGGGAGATTCAGCGGTACAACAACTTGGTCCGGTTTGTCCGTTCGCGAGTGGCCCGCAGTCCGCAGCGGCTGGCCCAGGGGCATGCGGAGCATCTTCGCATATTGAAGGCCCTCGAAGAGCGTGATCCTCAGCGGGCGGAAACGGAGATGTCAGACCATATCGCGTCGGCCTTGCAGTGTGTTTTAGAAGACTTGCCCTTGGTGGGGAGGACATCGTAAATGCTCGACATCGGATCGTTTCAAGCGAGAACGTGCGATGGCGTCAGTCGTCGTTCGTTCTTGAAACTGGGGGCTTCGGTTCCGTTGGGATTGGGGCTGACTGGTGGTCTCGCCCAGGCGTCGCAAGGCTCGCGCGCCAAGTCGGTGATATTTGTTTTCCTGTGGGGAGCTCCGAGTCATCTCGACACGTGCGACCCGAAACCGAATGCACCAGTGGAATATCGCGGTCCGTTTGGAGTGATCCCGACACGCACCCCGGGAGTCCACTTCACAGAAATGTTGCCGAGGATTGCCAGCCGCAGTCACCGATACTCGTTGATCCGCACCCATGCGACGACCGCACCCGGACATCCAGACGGAGGCACGGTCGCCTTGACGGGGTTCGCGGAAGTGCCCACGCCCGTGCAGCCGAACTTCGGGTCGATTGTGGCAAAGGCCCGCGGCAATCAAGGGACCCTGCCGCCGTTCTTTTCGATAACCAGCGGCATGCTGGCCGATGCGAGTCGTCGCATTGAAGGGTATGGCGGAGGCACTCTGTCGCAGGCTCATGACCCGTTCCTCGTGGGATGTTCGGCAGGCGGGGAAGTTAAACTTTCGGCCCTCCAACTTCTGGATCAACTCAATCCGTTACGCGTTCAAGATCGCCGCCAATTGTTGGCGCTACTCGACACGGCCGCCCGTCGGGCCGACCAGCACCAGCAACTGGCGTGGACTCGTAATATGCAGTCGGGCTACGACCTGTTGCTGAATCCAGCGGCACGACAAGCCTTTGATATGACGCGTGAGACTCCCGAGACGCGTGCCCGCTACGGCTACACGACATTCGGGCAAAGCAGTCTGCTTGCACGGCGTCTGGTCGAGGCCGGCGTGCCCTACGTGCAGTTGAACTACAGCCGGCATCCCGAGGCCATCAATCCCGGATTTGAACTCGGTTGGGATACCCACGTCTATAATTTCGAGTTGCTTCAAGACCAGCATTGTCCGACGCTCGATCGAGCATTCTCGGCGTTACTGGACGACCTTTATGACCGCGGTCTGATCGATGACACCCTGGTCGTGATGATGGGCGAATTCGGGCGGACTCCCAGGATCACCCCGAATGCGTCTCGTGACCATTGGCCTCCCTGCTACTTCTCGATCTGGGCCGGCGGCGGCGTGCAACCGGGCCGAGTCATCGGGACCAGCGACAAGCTGGGGGAATCTCCGCTGGGAGACGTGGTGTCGCCACTGATGGTCGGGACGACCATCGCACACCTGGCTGGTATCGATACTCAGGCCCGCGCGGAGATGAACGTGCTTGCCAATGGGAAGGTTATCGATGCGCTCCTCTAAATATGCCCCCGTGGCCGACGCTGCCAGCGTTAGCGTCGGCGCTTTTGCAACTGACGCCAACGCTGGCAGCGTCGGCCACGGGGCGAGCATTGCGCTTGCCTTGTGTTGCCTTATGTTGGGTGCCACGACGGCAACCGCTGCGGAACCCCAGCAACTGACGCGCGACGGCCGGCAGAAGTCGAGCCCCGTCTTCCGAGACGGAGGCAAGGAGTTAGTGTACGCAGAATTCACGGACGCGGCATTGTTTCAACTGCGCCGACTCGTCCTGGCCGATGGCACCAATGAGCTGCTCCACGCCAAATCGACCTCCGCCGAATTCGAGCCGGCCTGGTCAGCGGATGGTGAGCGTTATGTCTTCTGTAAACTGCGCGGCGTCCTGAGTATCGGGATGACTGTCTGCGACCGACAAGGGGCCGTCCTAAACGAGATCCTCCCTGGGGGCGGATTCTGCGGTTACCGCAGCCCGGCGCTGTCGCCGGACCACTCTCGGCTGATCTTCTCCTACGCCGAGCGCGGCACCCAGCAGATTTACTCATCGCAACTGAATGGCGAGGACCGCAAGGCGTTGGCCGAATCGACCGGGCTCAATAACTGGCCGTCCTACTCACCCGATGGGCGTTCGATCGTGTTTGGCTCGAGCCGCGATGGGAACTTTGAGATCTATCGCATGCAACCCGATGGTTCGGATGTCCGACGACTGACAGACCATCCACTGCAAGACATCCGGCCGCGGTTCTCACCCGATGGTCAACGCATCGCCTTCACGAGTCATCGCGACGGCAATGCCGAGATCTACGTGATGAACGGCGATGGTTCCAACCTGCAGCGAATCACACAGAACGAAGGCCGAGACGACTATGCCGAGTGGCATCCTGATGGGAAACGATTAGTCGTAGTTAGCGAGATTGAAGGCAAGCACGATCTATATCTGGTGGGGTTGCCCGATTAGAAGAAGTCCTGTTGAGATATCTCGGAGTCGCTTCGGGCACTGCTAAATTAGCAGGCGAGCCCGGCGGCATTAGCTTCGGGACATTGGCTGCTTTAAAGGTCGTGTTGTCGCCCGCCAAAAATCAGAATTGATCACATCAATTGCGGTGCTTTTCATAAAGTCCCATTTAAATCATGGGACCTATAGGACCAATGGGACTCCGTGGCAGACGCTGCTAGCGTCTGCGCCCACCAACGTCTTTTGTAGCGTCGGCCACTGGCCAGAGGCAGGCGATGCACCACGCTGCCAATGTCGTGTGTAAACCCACGGCCGGCCAGAATCCGCTGCCGAAGAGAGTCAGGGCCAGTCGGGCATGTGTAAGAACTGCGACGACATTGATGTTATAGGCCAACATCGCGATGAGCAGAGCGTCGTTCTGCTGCAGCTGACGCGCCTGCCAGCAGGCGATCCCAAATGAGATCAGCGCGGCTCCGGCGATCCGCGCCACGGTCCCTCCGTCGGGCGACTCCGGCGAAACACCAAGCAGCAGCGAGACCGGGACAGATGGCGATACCAGCAGCACGACACCGGTCGCCGCTTCGAGCACCGCCGTCACAATGAGCAGGGTCTTTTTCACAGGATCGACGATTTCAAGGTCGTTCGCCGCAGGGATTCAGCGTGACGCCACATTCGGGACTGGCCTCGGCCCACATCAACCTACTGTTGAGCCGGCTGATTGAGGCGAATCAGGGCGAGTTGCCGGGATTGTCCGTCATCCGTGTGAACATAGACGGGAGTTGAATCCTTAGTCAGGTTGGCGATGCCCGAGTCGTAGATCGGGAACTTGTCTCCAGCGATCGTCCAAGCCGCACGCTGTGTGGACTTGTCGACCGCACCGGACAGAGGCAAAACCTGATCGTTGCGGATATTGTGGTAGTTCCCGCGAATAATACCATCTGCATTGACGGCCAGTTCGAAGGTATCGTCCGAGCTGGTTTGGTCGCCTTCTACAACCGCGAAGACTCCCAGGGGAATCCATTTGGAATCACCCGCGGGATCGGCGGTACCGTTGCTGGCGAGCTGGCTGGCCTGGTCCGCGTATTCTTGAGACGTTCCGGATGCATCACCGTTCACATAGACTGTACCAGACTGGGCGACAACGTTACCGCCGTAGTCATAGAGCACGGGTGTGCCAGGCAGTCCCACCGCACCCGCGACGGCCCGATATCCGGGATTATAGTAGACAGAATTGTAGGCGAGATTATTCGCCGGCCAGGCATTGGGATAACCGGCATAGAGTCCTGCATTGTAGGAAGGATACGTCGTGGCTGCTCGGACGGCAGTCGACTGCGCGGCCAATGCTGCTGAGGAATTGTAGTAAGTTCCAGCGCGAGTCGCGGGCGTTCCGGCCGCACCGGCACCAGCTCCGGGAAGGTAACCGACACCGCTTCCCGCTCCTCCTACGCCTGCCGCACCGGCTCCTGCTCCCGGTCGGAACCCGACTCCACTGGCGGGACCTCCGACTCCTGCTGTACCCACACCGGCCTTTCCGGCACCTGCTCCCGGCCTGAAGCCGACGCCGCTCGCTGGACCACCGGCACCGCGCGTTCCGGCAGTACCAGCGCCCGCGCCAGGTCGGAAACCGACACCACTGCCTGCTCCTCCAGCACCGCCGGCTTTGGCACCTGCTCCACTGTGACTGAAGGGCCCCATCGCAGCATTTCCAGGCGAAGATTTACCGGGCTCGTTCTTGGATGACAAGCCACCCCCGAAACCCCCGCGTTGGGCATTCCCC
>JAKFVC010000020.1 GCA_021732415.1 Planctomycetaceae bacterium | reverse complement strand
TCTCCCCGGAGTACCAGGGCGAGGGGAGCGAGTTGTGCGATTATTTTGGCGAAAGAGGGATGAAGAATGAAGCACGTCTTGAATTACGACGTCTGATCATCCAGTCTCGCCAAGGTACTGTGGTCGCTCGTCTGTTGGTCTGGATTACGGGCTTGGTCCTCATCGCTGGTGTCGGATGTTTCTCTTGGACCTATCTGTTTCCCGATCCTACTCCGTGGCTGACGGAAGCACGCGGTCAGATAACGAGCATTGCGGTACCGTCTCCGCAAAGCCCGCCAACAGCCGCCGCGACCTCGGAAACGCTGTCATCTGCGGCCGATCTGCTTCAACGTTATATCGGTCGTTCAGGACCGGAAAGTCATTCGGCACGCTTACTCCTCGCCGCATGTATCGCAGGCCGAGAGCCCGGGCGAGCTCATCAATACTTGCGGAACGTAGAGTATCAATCCTGCTCGACGGAAGACCTCAATCATGCCGCGCGACTATTCGCGAAAGCTCAACAGCCAGAGGTCGCCAGCCAATTGATCGACGCGGCTCTGGAGAGGTCCGACCAGCGGGTACAGACCCTGCAGACCGCGGCCCTGATCCGGTTTGAGCAGGGCCTGTCAGACGATGTCCTCAAGTACTGCGAGGAATGGAGTCAACTGGCCTCGCGTGATCCGGAACCGTGGCGACTGCAGAGTTTCGTCCACGAAGACCGCGGCATGGCGGAAATGATGGTCGAGGCGTACCGCAACCTGCTGGATCGGTCTCCGGCAGAAACTGAAGTACGACGCAAGCTGGTCGAAAAGCTCGTGCAACTGGGCGATGCGGTCGCCGCGCGGCGTGAATTCGAAAAGCAGCCTCAGGTAGATCGGGACACAAGCCCGGCGCTATGGCTGAACGAGGCCCAGGTGCTGCATCTGGAGGGCCAATTCATCCCCACCTTGAAGAAGCTCGACGCGGTCTTGCTGAAGGATCCAGCCAATTCTGTTGCACTGACGCTCTTGGGGAAGCTGCAACTGTCGCATTTGAAGTTCACGTCGGCCATCAAGAGCCTGCAGGAGGCCTTGAAGCAGGATCCGACATCGCTGGAAGCCCATTACCTGCTGGGCCAGGCCTATGCCCGAGCGGGTAACGCAAGACGTGCCAAGGAGGAATTGGCACTCCACGAAAAGTTACGATCGGCGAGGGTTCTAATTAATGAACTCGAAGTGCAGGCGGCTCGCAATCCGCGAGACGCGGCCGTTCGCCAGAAGTTGGTGGAACTCTATACGAGTCTTGGGATGGTTGAGCAGGCTGCGTTCTGGAAGAAGACGGTTAATAGTGGGGCGAGATAGGCGCGAGCCCAGACTGGCCGAATTCAACACGCCGAAACTCGATCACTATCCCACTGCTTCGTCCACGTTCTTCGGCCACAGCAAACACATGGCCGCCCACGCAAATATCGGCAGCAAACTCGCCAGACACATGCCGACATCATAGGACTTGTGCAGATCAACCCACCCCCCGAACTCGCGATGCCAGATCGACGGAAAGACCCACGCGATGGTGCCGAGCATCCCGGTGATCTTGCCCTGATGGGCAGTCGACATTTCCTGGCTGAGCGCGTAATAACACGGAAACAAGCCGAGCGATCCGATTCCCACTGCCATCAGGATAAAGATCAAGGTTGGCCCGGAAGGGATCCACGGAATCAATCCGCCCAGCGCGACCAGGAACGAGCAGAGTCCGAACACCATGCAGCGCGATCCGTGAACCGTCCAGCCTACTCGGCATAGCCAGGCCGATGCAATTCCCGCCGACAGGCAGCCGATGTCGGTCATGACGTTGAACCAGAAATTGACCAGGAGGCAATCGTCACGACTGTAGCCGCGGCCGACCTCGAGGAATTTCATCATCCAGACTCGAAACTGGTGCCAGCAGAGGTTGATCGCAATCACGACGATGACCAGCACCAGGAAGCGGCGAGTGGGGAGCAAAGAGAAGAAGGAACGCCCCGCGCCGACGACGTGCCCGGCAGACGCGACACTCGACAAGTTCTCTGTTGTGTCGTTCGGATCCGTCGGAGTCTGGGGGGCGGAAGTCGTGTGCAAATCGCGCGAGCGGATTGATAACAACCATAAGACGACCCAGCCTACACCGACAGCGGCTACGATCTGAAATGCCGGCCGCCAACTACCGCGAGAGTTGGGATCGACCATTGTTTTGATGATCAACGGCGTGACCATCGCACCAATGGCCGTGCCGCTTTGCAGGACGCTGTTGCCGAGGGCTCGCTTATCGGGGGGCAGGAGGCGCTGAGTCGTTTTCAAGGCACAGGGCCAGTGTCCGGCTTCGAACAATCCGAGCAACAGACGGCACCACAGTAAACCGGCGTAGGTTTCCACCAGACCGGTCGCGAATCCCATCGCCGACCAGAGCAACAGCACGATGGGGTACAACCAGCGCACATTGGTGCGATCCGAGATGAAGCCAAACAGGCTGGCACCGACGGCGAAGGCCAGACCAAACGCCGTCTCGAGCGTTCCATACTGCTTCTCGGACAGCTCAAACTCTTTGGTGATTTGCACCGACGTATTGGCCAGCGTTTGCCGGTCCATGTAGTTGATGGTGCTCGCGAGGAGCAACAGTCCGCAGACCCACCAGATCCAGACTTGGGAACGATCGGCGGGCGTTTGATGAGACATAAGGCGGGACCTCTCGTGTGACCAAAGTTGTCACCACCATAGCGGGAGGCTGCACCGGACGCAACAAACTTCCCCGATCTGATACTTGGCCGTAGCCTGACTCTCCAGAGTCGGGCGCATCATCTATGAATCAAAAAGATAAGATCTCACGCAAAGGCGCCAAGACGCAAAGAATTCATCTCTTCGTTCTTTGCGCCTTGGCGCCTTTGCGTGAGATCATTCTTCTTAAAACTGCCGACACGCCGCGAATCCCGGTCCGGCAATTGTGGCAATTTGCCCGACTCTGGAGAGTCAGGCTACAACGCGCGGAATCGTTGCAATTGGGTCTTCAGACCAGACATCCCATGCGCCACAATGCTGCCGAAGGAGATGAATCGATAGCCCTGTTCGTAAGCCCGCTGGCAGGCGTCGAGATCGGCGAATGTGATGCCGGCCGTCTTGCCGCAGTTTTGGACTCGACGCGGAAAATCGGCCAGAAATGCCTGCACTTCCGGATGATTGGCCTTGCCGATATGCCCCAATGACGCCGACAGGTCGGTCGGTCCCGCGAAGACGATGTCGACTCCTTCGACCGCGGCAATCTCTTCCAGATTGCGAATGCCTTCAGGGGTTTCGACTTGCACGATGATGCAGGTCTCATCGTTGGCGACCGGCAGGTAGTCATCCCACGATACGTCCATGAAGACGGTCCACAGCGGAGAGATCCCGCGTGAGCCTTGAGGCGGATACTTCGCATACTGCACGGCCAGACGGGCCTCTTCGGCCGTGTTGACCTGGGGGATCATGATGCAGTTCGCACCGATGTCGAGCGCTTTCTTGATGAGTTGCGGATCAAGTCCCGCGACACGCACCACACAGGCACAATTCTTCTGCCGGCAAATGATCGGCACCCAGCGGACGTCATTGACTTCGAACGGCCGATGTTCGAGGTCCACCCACAGGAAGTCGATCCCCGAGTCCACGGTCAACTTTGCCGTCAGGTCGGAGGCATCGGGCAGACTGACGCCCCATACTCCGCGTTTCTGCTTGATGAGTTCTTTGACTTTGTTTTCGAACATGGTGTCCCTTGTTTGATTAGCCGACACGCGGTCGCGTCCAGTTCTTAATAGTTTCAAGTTGCATCGCTAACCGGGGGCTAGCGCCCTGCGGCTGATTTTCTGTACGATCTATTTCGTCGCTCAATGCCACGGAAAGGCCATTGTCGGCGTTGACGAATGTCGCGTCATCTTCAACGTCAGCCGAGTTCCCGCGCCAGGTGCCAGAGTGACCGACAAATGCGGGCCATCGAGGGGTTGAGACTGATCACCGATTTTCACCGCGGTGAAGCGATGCTCAGCATAGCCTCCAGCTTGCACGATGACCGTGCGGGGGGCTAGTTGGCTGACATTGACCAACGTCAAGGATACGCTATCGGCGGTCATTTCGTCGATCAACGCGGCCACGTCTTCGGGTAGTCCAGCCCGTCGCTCGGCGGGGTCGAAATACCGTAGCCGGCAGAACAACGCCGACCCATTGCGGCCGGGACGCAGACCGCCGAACACCAGTTCCACCAGCGATTCGACACTCGCCGGGTTCAACACCATCGGGTCATCGGCGAGACGCGTGTCGGGAGTGGTCGCATCGTTGCGAATCTCTTGAATTTGCTTGCCAATCCGAGCCAGGTCGTTGCGCATGGCCTGTTCCGGGTAGGTGGGATTCTTCCCATTCAAATAGGACCACCAGGGGAGTGCGGAGACCCGCGCGAGGTCTTCGGGCTTCATCGACAAGAACGCCAGTTCGGGGGTGCCAAGCGCGTATTTCTCGGGAGTGAAATCGTACCAGCCCTTATCGCCGAACATGCGGGGATAGACCATCTTGCCGTCAACCAGCTTGCCGTTGGCGTTGACCGTTTCGATCTGCTTACGCCACGGACTGAGAAAGCGATCATCCCCCGTCAACAGGTACGCATTCATGAAACCCGGTAGTCCGGCCTGATGCTGATTGCGGCTGGACATCTTTTTGGTGGCGGGATCGAACACGGTAAAACCCCAGCCGTAAACGCCACCATACCATTTGCCGCCTGCATCACTGCCGATCTTGCCGTCCACTCCAATGTTGGTGGGAATGATGTTGCCGTTGGCAAGAATCCGTTGGCACCAGGCGTCAACATATTCCAGCAACCATGTGCGATATTTCTCCTCGTGAGTCAGTATGAATGCATTCAAGGCCAGCGTAGTGGCCTTCATGTTCTGCGGATGGTCGCCGACGGTTTCAGTGTAGTCCTTGAAGTGTTCGACCATCTGGGCATAGGAGGTCTCGCCGTGCTTGGGGCGGAAGCGATTTTCGATTTCGATAGGATCCCCGGCCCAATCGAGCCCGGTCGCCTTGCGCATCAAGGGACCACGGCTGCCGTTGAACATGCTGCGGATGATCTTGTGCTTGGGGTCATAATTCTGCGCACCTGGGTCTTCATTCAAATAGAAACCGGCAAAGCGCTTCACCCGTTGTGCGAAGCGCTCATCAGCCGGGTCCGACAGTCCCTGCAGATTGAAGACAACGAGACCCTCCCCGTTGTGCAGCCAGTCCATCATCACGGGAAACTCTTTGTAGTACATCCCGTCGCGGGCAAATGGAACATCCACCGTCTTCGCCAACGTGTACTGCCGCAGGTGTCCCTCCCAGGCCTTCTTATACATCGCAAGGATGTGAGCATCTCCGCCCAAGGCATGCACGAGAGGCCAATCCAGCAAATTCTCGATGGCATCATCCGGACCATCATCCCCGCCCCAGCGTTCAACACACAACAGCCAGCCACGTTCATCGAAGTATTTGTCGAAGAACTCACGGCAGGCGGCCGAATTCTGGCGGAGCAGTTCTCGTTCAAGGAGCGCCCAAGTTGGCGGTGAGAGGGGTGTCTGGACCGTAATTGACGGTTTTGCGACCGGAGGTTCGGCGGCGGTTGCCCGGCCTGTGAGCGGCGGCACGACCTGGCACGCGAGCAATGCGACGCCGAGGTATCGTAACCAACGAGTTGCGTTTGAGAAGCGATGAATCGAGGTGTAAGTCATCAGGGGTGCTTTCTCATAAGGTTGGGCGGGCTAGTGCATCTTCAAGGCTAAATATTCTTGTGCCACTGGCTGTGCCAGTGCTGTTCAGGACAATCGCTAGACTACCGGCACTGGCAGAGCCAGTGGCACCCACCCCGAAGTTTTAGCGTGGACTAGGCACCGGTATGGGCGGGGCCGGCTCAACCTAATTCCGGAATTGCTCGACCAGTGGGCAGGATGGGCATCGGTCGCCCGCGGAGGTCGGGGTAGGTGATTTCGGTGTCGATGCCCAGGAAGCGGTAAATACTCGCCAGCAAGTCGTTGGGGTCGAGCGGACGATCGACGGGGTATTCGCTTTTCGATGTCGTCGACCCAATCACCTGCCCGGTTCGCATGCCGCCGCCGGAAACGAGGACCGACATCGCGCTGGGCCAATGGTCTCGTCCCGCCGAGCGAGCTTTGGGGCGATAGGTCAGCAAGGGGGCTCGTCCGAATTCTCCCGTGACGACCACCATGACCTTTTTATCCAGGCCGCGTTCATAAATATCGGAGATCAACGCCGAGACCGCCTGATCAAACGCAGGCAGACGGGCACGCATCAAATAGGGAATGCTGCCGCCGTCTCCGTGATCATCCCAGGTAAACGTGGGGCCGATCTTCTGCATTTGCACGGTTACGAAACTGCAACCCGCTTCGACCAGCCGCCGCGCCAACAGGGCTCGTTGGCCCCATTCATTACGGCCATAGCGATCTCGCGTTTCTACCGCTTCACGGCGAATATCGAACGCGGCGGCGGTCTTATCGCTCGTCAGCAAGTCGACTGCCTGTTGTTGGTAGCGATCATTGGATGCGGACGAGCCCGCCAGATCCAGTCCTTTCCGCAACCGATCCAATCCGCGCAGCAGACTCAGGCGATCTTCGAGTCGGCTGGCGTATTCGTCGCTGAGCGTCAGGTCTTGAACTTGGAAGTCGGGTTGATTCGGGTCGGCCGACACGACGAAAGGCTCACCGGCTTGGCCGAGGTAGGCACTCCCGCCTCCCTTCAAACGACGTTCATTCGAAATGTAGTTGGGGATCCCGACGCGACGATTTTCACGAGCTTTGGCCACCAGTGATTCGACCGTGGGAAACTTCGATACGGGATCGCTGATATTCTGCGGACGCCGGCCAGTCAAGAATCGTCCGGCGGCACCCGGGTGATCGGCGATGTCATGAGTGATCGACCGAATCAGATTGAACTTATCGGCCACTCGCGTGTGATGGGGCAGAAGTTCGCAAACGTCCATCCCGGGAATGCAGGTGGAGATCGGACGGAATTCGCCACGATACTCGGCCGGTGCCTGCGGCTTCATGTCGTATGTTTCGAGCTGACTCGGTCCCCCTTCGAGCCACACCAGGATAATCGAGGTGTCGGTGTTTGCGGCCCCCTTAGCCGCCGCGTGAGCCCGCAGTCGAAACAGATTGCTCAGCGTCAATCCGCCCAACAGTAACGTCCCTGCCTGCAGCACACTCCGGCGAGACAGAGACCCGTTATGAAAAGGGGCGGGTGATTGCATATCGCTGTGGTTCCGGACTCAGTTCGTGTTGATCCGACACTGGACGTATTCACTCAAGTCTATCGATCAACTGTTGTTGATGCAATCGCGGGGCTGGCCATGTTTACTTCTTCGGAAGCTGGCGGACAAAGGACCGCGCACGTGAGATCCAATGGAGCAGTTGCTCATCATCTTCCAGCCCCGCAGGCCGCACCATGACCCAGTTGCGCATGGGGTGGCCGGTGATATCGAACGGCTTGACATCAGGTTCCCGCAAGGCCTTCGCGGCCTCTTCTGGACCCAATCGTGCTATCAGTGAATCCCTCCAGACGCCGACCAGAATATTGCCATTCAACAGAAAACAGATGCCACCGAACATGTGCTGTTCGCGAATCGACCGTTGGCGGTTCAGGGCCTGACGGATCCGTTCTGCCAGTTGTGTGTCGTAGGCCATGGCTCGATCCGATTGTGAATGGGGATAGACTGCTATTTAATGGTCGTTTAAGAGCGGTCGGTTTCCGAATCAGTTGGACTTTGGCGTTGATAGCCCGCACAGTTCCGGACTGGCTGCGGCGGATATTTGGACCAGCGCGGATCGGTTTGGGACAGCAGGCACATCAGGAAGCGCGAACGCTTGGGAGTGACGACCTCTCGAAGATGTTGGCAGCTTTCACACAGAGTTTGCATCGGGATTCCCTCCGTGTCGAGAATCAATACTCAGAAGGCAGGACGACGGTGGTCAGGAAACGCTCGCCGGATTCATTTTCGGGCTCGGTGATGATCCAGATCTTGGTACCGTTGCCGGTCCGGTAGACCGAGTACAGCCGATCTCCCGTGGCCACCGCTGCGTCGTTATTGAGCCGGTCCACTTCGGAAAGGGTACCCCAATCGCCGCGGATATGGCGGTTCAAGAATTCGCTGATGTCCTGCCCGCTATCGTGTATCGACTGCAGGACTTTGGGCGTGGCTTTGAGCTGACCCAGCTCAAACAAACGTTCGGAT
The DNA here is from genome assembly GCA_021732415.1 of Planctomycetaceae bacterium. Classification (GTDB taxonomy): domain Bacteria; phylum Planctomycetota; class Planctomycetia; order Planctomycetales; family Planctomycetaceae; genus JAKFVC01. The sequence continues at coordinate 51,087 of JAKFVC010000020.1, read as the reverse complement.
GATGGTGAGGTCATGGGCGACTCGAAAGAAAACACATGAAGGCTGGAAACACAGAGTTCACAAAGAAATTACCACAGACAAATCTCAGTGTCCTCTGTGTCTCTGGGTTTCTACTCCGTCTGAAGTATAGGAACTTTCCCCCGAGTGTGTCACAATTGGGTCGCATCAACACATCAAGAGTTCTACGCTCCCAGGTTCAGGAACACTGATGATGAAAAAGACCTATCGAGTCGGTGTGATCGGTTCGACCGGGAAGGGCGACTATGGCCATGGTCTCGACACTGCGTTTGTCGGTGTTGAACGGGCGGAAATTGTGGCCCTGGCCGATGACAATGAGCCGGGGCGTCAGAAGACGGCGCAGCGGCTGGGGACGCCACGGCAATTTGCCGATTATCGGCAGATGCTGACTCAGGAACGGCTCGACATTGTCTGCATTGGGCCGCGGTGGGTCACCGATCGCCTCGCGATGGTGCAGGCGGTGGCGGCGGCTGGATGTCATATCTATTGCGAGAAGCCATTTATTGCCGATCTCGAGACCTTCGATCAATGTCGCACTGCCTGTGATCAAGCCAAGATCAAGTTTCAGATGGCACATCAGTGGCGAGCATCACCCGCGGTGCAGAAGGCGATCGCCCAACTTCGCAGTGGTTACTTCGGACGCCTGTTACGGATGCGGGCTCGTCCCAAGGATGACAAGCGTGGCGGTGGCGAAGAGCTGCTGGTCCATGGGACTCACTGGTTCGATCTGATGATTACGATGGCCGGTGGGCCGCAATGGGCGAGTGGACACGTCATGGAAGGGAATCGCGACGCGACACGAGCGGATGTTCGACAGGGATCGGAACCAGTCGGTCCGGTACTGGGGGACTCGATCGTCGCCGTGTTTGGGTTTGCTAACAGTGTACGCGGCTACTTTGATTCGACCGCCAGCACGGCTCCAAACGTTCGGAAGTCGCAGCCGAATGAAATGGCTACGCCGCCGTGGGACTCGGTATACAGTTTAATGGTCGAGTGCGAGAAGGTGACGGTCTGCTTCCGCCAGCCGGGTGATGCGTACGTTTATCCGGCAGGGGGGATGCTGCCGGATATTGCGGCACTGCAGTGGGACAAAACGATTATTCCCGAATGGCACTTTACTCCGGAGCATTTGCCGCGAAACATCAGCCGGGACTGGCTGCATCGAGGCAACCAGACGATGGCGGCCGACCTCATTCAGGCCATCGAACAGAACCGCGTCCCCATGTCGCCGCTCGCGAATGCGGGAATGATCACCGAGATGGTGCAGGGGGTGTATCGGTCTCATTTGGATGGCGGGCGGCGAGTGGCGATTCCGGCGACAGACCGGCATCATCCGTTGTTGGGCTAATGAGTCTGCATAATGGTGTAGCGGAATTTCGTAAGAGTTCCGCCCCGAAGTCTGGAGACTCCTGCGGAACTCTTACGAGATTCCGCTACAGACATTCTCGATCCGAGCTAATCCTTCAGCACCGAAATCAAACACACCCCATTCAGCGAGGTTGGCTCTCTTAGCTGCCAGACGACTTTCTTATCGCGAGTAATCTCAAACCCGTGAGCTCCCGGCTCCTTGCGGCCGTTCATGAAGTTGCTGACCATGACGTTGCCGTTCGGCAGCACTTCGACACCGGTCGTCCAGATCATGCCCACTTCGGGGATGTCGGTGGGCTTCAAGTCCCAGACGATCTTGCCTTGAGGATCCACTTCGACGAGACGGTTATCGGTGCCGCATGAAACTAGCGTGTTGCCGTTGGAGAGTCTCAGCGCTTGAAACAACCACTTGTGTTTGCCGTACTCCCAGGCAACGGATCCATCGGGGCGGAATTCCCGGGCGACGCCTTCACCTGACAAGGCTGCCAGCGTGTTGCCGCTGGGAAGGCGTTGAATGCGGCGGATCTGTGAATGAAAGTTCGGATCGGTCGTCTGCAACAACACCTTATTGAGAACTTTGCCCTCGGGGTTCACTTCCACGACCTGGCACGGAGTCGTCTCCACGACCAGCGTATTGCCGTTCTCGAGACGTTGGAAACAGGCCGATTCGGGGGAGGGACTGGAGTAGCTCCAAATTACCTTGCCGTCTCGATCAATTTCGCGGGCGCCGGTCGGCTTGCCGCCGTGGCCGTAGACGATGTGGCCGTTGCTGAGGACTTGAAATTGAACGCAGAAACCAGGCGTTTTGTGCTCCCAAGTGATTTTGCCTTCGGGAGAGACCTCGACCAGGCGGTGTCCCTGCGCCGGGTTATAGTCGGCGATCATGACCCGATGCTTGATTGGATCAGCGGCCGAGGCGGCGTTGACGGCTGGCAGTCCTAGGAATGCAAGGATCGTGAGGTATGTTTTCAAGGACATGGCAGGTTCTCCACAGGGGTGCTTCAGCGACGATGTCTGCAGAGAGTTTACACTGGCTAGACGTCGGCACAAGGTCTCGTGAGGCGCCAGCCGGACGCGTAGCCCGACTCTCTGAGTCGGGACTTCTTCGTTTAAAGCACCCGACTCAGAGAGTCGGGCTACGGTTCACGCTACGCGTGAAGTTCCGCCGCAGAGATGGTCGCGAGATAGCGCGCCGCTTAAGAAGAGAAATCCCAACCCCGCATACGCTGGCAGCAAGTGTTCGAGGCTCAGGTAGCCGACGTGCCAATGGATGAGAATTGTCGTGACATAGGCCATCGTCCCGGACGTCATCAGGGCCCACCACAACCACGCGTGACCCCGGCGAAAGCCCCACAGCGACGCGAGCAATACGCTCACTCCGCACGCAATCAGCATTCCTCCAAATGAGGCTCGATCATGAGCAATCAGCGGCACCAATCGCGGATGGGCTCCGAAGAGTTGATCGGCAGTGGTCCGCATGAAATCGAGGTCCTCCTGCACGAAGACCGACGAGATTCCGACTGTGGCTATCACACATCCGGCGACGATCAGCACGGCCCCGTGAATCACGAAGAACAGCTGGCCCCATTGGCTGAGTAGCCACGCTCGGTCGTTGGTCAGTTCGGGAGCGACGGGGTTCGAATAGCGGGGTAAGCCACAATGGACGGCCATGATCAGCAGTTGAAACAGGACGGCCGTGACGAATGCGTGAAAGGGATCGAAGTATCCAAAGCCCAGAAAGAGGAAGAAGCTCAAGAATCCTGTTGACGCCGAGACGATCATCGTCCGCCGCGCCCAATGCATGCCGCGGCGCGAGCCATACAGCGACAGGGCGAGATACAGGATCCCCACAGCCAGCATCGTGCCCGACAGAGTCGCTCGGTCGTGTGACATGAAGTGGATCAACTGCGGGTTGATGGCACAGATCTCATCGCGTGACAGTCCGACCATGGCTTCGTCGTACGGCATCACGACCCGCGTGCTGGCGATGATCAGCGCCATGGCGCCGCCGATGAACATGCCGATCCCCATCAAGCAGGTCCAGAACCACGACAAGTCTTCCGGCGGCGGGCGGTTCTCGGGTGATGCGGGGATGCGGTACAGCAGCGCTTCGTTGATTCTTTTGATGAGGCCGGGGCCGGTAAACACCAGCCCGCTGCTGACGGTGACCAGATCGCTGCCGGCATCAATCAGCTCCAAGGCTCGTTGTGGATCGTGGATCCCTCCATCGGTGATGATGGTCGCGCCGTGCGGCAAGGCCGCTCGCCAGGTTCGCACCGCCTCGGGAATTTCTCCCGCTGACGACTGTCCGATGCAATAGGCCCCCTCAGCGTTGAACGAGCCGCCATCGATATAGACGCCATCGAGGACCCCAGTCTGAGCCAATGGGGCGACGGCATTCACCGCTTCTTCGGTGGCCTTCGCCGAAACCGAGACCAAAATCATCCGTGGACCATGACTGCGGGCTTGCTGGGCCAGTCGGTCAATCTCTGCGACGCTTTGATCTGGATTTGCCAGCTGCAGGATATAGGCCGCGGGGCGAGTTCCCAGCCGAGCGATGATTTCCGGATTTTCCTCGTGGATGCCCGTTGAGTCGGCCCGCACGAGCAATCGTACGAATGGTGGTATTGGACTGGGCCGCTGCAGTTGCTCGAGGACCGCCGCGAGTCGCGGGCCTTCGTCTGGAACTGGAAACTCCAGCGATTCCGTTCCGTCATGACGCCGGATCGGGCCGCCGAGCTTGCCATTGATGGTGACCGGTCCGATTTCCCAAAAGGCGATTCCAAACTTCGCAAACGCGCCGCTGGCCTGCAGATGGGGATCGACTCGCGAGCTCAGACCGACCCGCGTGGGAAATGTGACACCACCGACTGAGTATGCCAGGCGGGCATCCGTCCGCATGTGGCCCATAAAATCGATGACGGACGGGCCCCACGGCATTCGCGCAAGAGTCCCCATGCACCCCAGCGTGAAATCACGCGCCGTCGCGGGGGGCATGCGGAACAAGATCGGGCGAAAAACCGTGCGATACGACCAATCGGGCATGCTCAGATCTCAAATTTCAAATGAATGACCAATGGCTGACACCACCACATCATTATAGTTTGCCCTCATCCCAACCGTCTCACCACCGAAACTTTTAACATTCATCGGCCAATACAGATATGTCAGGCGATTTTCGTTGCCAAATGTGAACCGTTGCTGGTAATTTAGGGCCAGCGAATCAATCCAAGTCTCGACTCGACGTCTGAAGTGCGCTCCATGCAGGCGGGAGATTTCGTGATATGAAGCACGTGCTGGTCTGTGCCGGGCTGATGGTGTGTTTGCTCGCAACACCGGGTTGGGGCGATGAGCCTCGGCTGCGCGATGTCATCGATGCGGACCTGCAGGCGGCCTGGCAGGAAGCCAAGGTCACGCCTGCTCCGCTGAGCACCGATGCGGAGTTTCTCCGGCGCGTGTCGCTCGATTTGATTGGCGTGATTCCGGCCTACGACACGGCTGCTGCGTTTCTGGATGATGTGCAGCCCGACAAACGAGCGCGGCTGATTGAGTCGTTACTCAGCGATCCCCGGTTCGCTCGACATCAGGCCGATATCTGGGACCAGAATCTGTTTGGCCGTTATCCGCCCGGCTACGAGACCGACAAGCGGGACGGCATTCAGGCCTGGCTGGCTCGGCAATTCAGCGAGAATGTCCCATATGACCGCTGGGTCCGAGCGTTGTTGCGAGCGGAAGGAAACAGTGCGGACGATGGTCCGTCGATGTATTTCGCGCAGTACCGCAATCAGCCGGAAGATGCCAACGAGGCACTGACGCAGACGTTTCTCGGGGTTCAACTGCAGTGTGCTCGCTGTCATGACCATCCCTTCGAGTCGTGGACGCAGCAGGATTTTTACGGGATGGCAGCGTTCCTCGCGCGGCTGGAGATTGTCACCGTCGGGAAAAAAGAAAATTTGCTGAAATTCGTCGTGGCCGAAAAGAGCACCGGCGATTTGCTGTTTACGGGGAAGGCGAAAGATCAGCAGCCGGGTCTCAAGGGGGAACCGGTCAAGCCGAAGTTCCTGCTGGGTGAAGTGCTGACCGAGCCGCCTGTTCCTGCGGACTTCAAAGAGGTGCGGTTCGAGGAAAATAAGCAGCCCCCCGAGCCGCTGTTCTCTCGCAAGAATCAGCTGGCGGATTGGATTACGCGGCCGGACAATCCGTTCTTCAGCCGGGCGATCGCCAATCGCATCTGGGCTCAGTACATGGGCCGGGGATTGATTCACCCAGTAAACAATATGAGCCCCTCGAATAAACCGTCGCGTCCGCAATTGTTGGAGGCGCTGACTCGGGAACTGGTGGCGCATCAGTTTGATCTGAAATGGTATATGCGCGAATTGGTGAGCAGCCAGACCTACCAGCTGTCGTCGCGTGGTGCCGAAGATGTCCCGTTGCCGCTGTGGCATCAGGCCGGGCGGATTCGACCGCTGACCGCCGAAGAATTGATCGATTCGTGGCGCACGTCGGCGTGGTATGAGAAGTCCGAACGTCACGCGAAAGAAGAGCCCAGCAAGAACCGCTTCCATCCCATCCACCGCGAATACATGTTTCAGTTTTTCGGCATCCCCAACAATGGAGCTGGGGATTTTCAGGGTGGGCTGCACGAGCATCTGTTTCTCAACAACGGTCCGTTACCGAGCATTTTTGAAGTCGGTAAGGGGACGCTGGTCGATTGGTTGAACGATGCCACGATTCCAGTCGAGCAACGGGTTGAGCGACTGTATCTGGCGACGCTATCGCGGCGCCCGCTGCCGGAAGAAATGGTGAAGCTGACCGAATTTGTCACAGTGGAGAAGGGGCAGACGCCACGCTGGAATGATGTTGTGTGGTCGTTGGTGACGAGTAGCGAGTTTCGATTTAATCACTAGAAAAATGAGACGGCCGGGGCGGCCATCCTACAAGTGCTCCCAGTTGCGAGGGACTTCAATTATGCCATGTCATTCTCCACAGCATCTCTCGCGTCGAGCCTTGATGAAGGGTGTCCTGGGGGCCGGTGCCGGCGGATTGGTGATGAACTGGGGCGGGTTGACCACCGCCAACGATCTGGCTGACACGGTCAAGAAGGCGAACAAGCACTGCATCCTGTTGTGGATGAATGGCGGCGCCAGCCAGTTCGAGACATTCGATATGAAACCCGGCCGCCCGACCGGTGGCTTGTTCCGGCCGATTTCGACGAATCTGCCGGGCACGCAAATCTGCGAGCTCATGCCGCAGATGGCTCAGCAGATGGATAAGATCGCCGTCATCCGGTCAATGCGGACCTCGGAAGTCGATCATCCCGGCGGCATCTATCTGATGCATACTGGGTACCGACCGTCCAACACGGTCCGCTTTCCGGAGATCGGGGGGATCGTCGCCAAGTACCAGGGACAATCGAAAGCTGACCTGCCGAGTTTTATCAAGATCTTCGCTCATGGAGATTCCGGCAGTGGATTTTTGGGGCCGCAATACCAGTCGTTTTCGCTCAGCGCCGAGGGGGCTCTGCCCACATTTTCGGGCTCCAACATGGACCCCGCGAACGAACTGCGGCGGCATGAATTGCGGTCGTTCATCGAGGATCGCTTTGAGAAGGAATACAAGACCGATGTCGCCCGGATGCATCGCGAGGCATACGAAGCAGCCCGGCGTTTGCAGAATGCCCGCACGGTTTTCAATGTCGATGCCGAGTGGGAAAAGTACCGCGATCAATACGGCAACAGCGGATTCGGCAAACGCTGCTTGATGGCCCGCAAACTGGTCGAATCGGGGGTCGCCTTCGTCGAGGTTGGCCAAAGCAGCTACGATTCGCACGCGGATAATTTCATGTGGCACAAGGGTCTCGCGCCCCCGATGGATCATGCCTGGGCCGGGTTGCTGAAGGACTTGAAAGATCGTGGATTGCTGGAGAAAACCCTCATCGTTTGGGTGGGTGAAATTGGTCGGACGCCGCAGATCAATAACCGGGCTGGCCGCGATCACTATATCCGCTGCTGGAGCACGGCCCTGGCGGGTTGCGGCATCAAGGGAGGCACCGTTTACGGAGCCTCGGATGAGGATGGCTACGACGTGAAAGACAACCCGGTGACGGAAGGGGATTTCTTCGCGACGATCTATCAAGCTCTGTCGATCGATCCCACGACCGAGAACATGGCGGGACTGCGGCCGGTGCCGCTGGCGCCGTTTGGTTCGAAGGTGGTAACCGACTTGCTGGCGTGACGCGTAGCCCGACTCTCTGAGTCGGGTGTCTTGACTTGAGAAAGCCCGACTCAGAGAGTCGGGCTACGGTTGAGGAACCTGCCATGTTAAAGCCCGTGCTGCGATATCAACTGACCTTGGAGAGTCCCGGCTGGCCATCGGCAGTCACCTTTCTGGATTCGTCGCGCCGATTGGTCGCGGGGAATCAAGAAGGGGAAATGTACGCTTGGGACCTTCCCGAAAGTCCACCGGAGTTGCCGACGGAAAAGAAGCCCGGGGTGAAGGCGCCTGAGGCGCCGAATGTTTCGCCAACGCTGCGATTGAATGGTCACACGAACGTTGTCTCCCATCTGCACTACGATGCCGCCCGTAAGCTGGTGATCTCTTCGAGTTTCGATTACTCGGTTCGACTCTGGAACTTGGCTGCTCCCCCTTCCGGAGAAGCCACTGTAGTGCTCGACCGACTGGCCCGAGAGGAGGAATATAAGCGGACGAAGAAGGAAGAGGTGCGGCAGCAACCGGGCGTCGTGGTCAAGACGCTGACGGCGGCCCACGTCTTAGAAGGCCATCGCGATTGGATCATGTCGATGGCCGCGAGCGGTGACGGCTCGCGACTGATCACCGGCGATGCGGCCGCGCAGATCGTCGTGTGGGATCTCGAAAAACGGACGCCGATTGCCAAGTGGAGTGGGCACCCCTGGAATTGGATCATCGCTACTGCACTGACCGCGGATGGCCGGAGTGCTCTCGTTTCCGAATACCGCTATAAGCGTGACGATTTCGATATTCCCGCAGCGGCCCTCAAGTTGTGGAACACGGATGACGGGACCGAAGTTCTCGATGTGCTGAAGGTCCAGTTCCCCAAGCTCGATCCGAAAGAAGCAACGTACGGCTCTGCACAGATGTGGAATAAGTTTACCGGTGTGGGCCTGGTTGCGGTGGCGATTTCGCCCGACGGAAAGCTGCTGGCAACCGGGCAGGGGGGCGAGACGGATACGGGGAAAGTCCACATCCTGGAGCGCGAGACCGGCAAGCTGCTACGCGATGTTTCCGGCCACCTGAGCGGCGTTACCGATGTGGCGTTCTCCAAGGATGGGAAGTGGGTCTTCTCGGCCGGCCGCGACACCACTGTCCGCGTCTGTCAGGTGGAAGACGGCAAGGAACTGGCCGCAATCGGGTCCTCTCGGGGGGGGCAGTTTAAGGACTGGATCTCCGCATTCGCAGTATCACCTGATGAGCGTTGGATCGCCGCCGCGGATATTGCCGGGCATATTTCGGTTTGGGAATTGACCGACGTCGTAGGATAGGCATCCTGCCCGTCCGTCCTGGAATGCGGCGTCAGCCGCGCCTGTAGCCTGACTCTCCGAGTCGGGTACTCCTCGTCGAAATGCTCCCGACTCAGAGAGTCAGGCTACAGATTCGGCTGACGCCTCATGCTGCGACTGCTAGGCTTGGTGGCAGGTCACACGAAATCGTGTAGGATGGGCAGCTTGCCCGTCTTCTCTGTTGTGGTTTGCCATTCCCAACCCGTGCCGAACATACGACGGCCGGGGCGGCCATCCTACGTTCTTTTCAAGGCCTGCCATGAAGATCTCGCGTTTCGAAGTGTTCGTCATTGGCGATGGGCCGGAGATAGATCCCGATAAAGGGGGCGTCGAACCTCTGGCCTGCATTCGCGTGCATACGGATGGCGGGCTGAGTGGTTTTTCCGAGGTCTTTCGCGTCCCGCCGGGAGTCGTGCAAGCGACCGTGGGAGGACCTGACACGCACTTCGGCCGCCTGTTGCTGGGGCAGGAGATCACTCACCCCGCGCGGCTGTGGCAGCATGTCTGGGATTCTTTGATGCACACCAACCGGCGGGGTTGGGAGATCATCATTCTCGGCGCGTTGGACGTCGCCATCTGGGACATCTATGGGCAGATGCTCGAGCAACCGGTCTGGCAGTTGCTGGGTGGCGTGCAGCGAGGTTTCTTTCAGACTCCAGTCGGACAGAAAGTGGAGGTCACGCCCTATTGCACGCTCGTGTCAGACGTGTGGGGCGGCGAGCCGATGTTTTCCCAACAGGTCGCCCGGGCCGAAAAACTGGCGGCTTTGGGGTATCGTGCCTTCAAGGTCGAGCCCATGTTGTCGACACCGGCCGATGTGGTGGAGCTGGCTCGGCGATTTAGAAAAGCGATGGGTTCGAAGCCGACCTTGATGGTGGATGTCGGGTATCTCTTCAACGATGTGCCCACCGCGGTTCGGGTCTGCCGTGAGCTGGAAGAATTCGACGTCTACTTCTTCGAGACTCCGTTTCCCGTCGATGTCCCGGAAACTTATGCCAAGCTCGCTGCGAAGACATCCATCCCATTAGCGATGGGCGAGCATGCGGTCACGCGGTGGGAGTTTCTCGACATGATGGACCGCGGCCACGTCGGGGTTATGCAGCCTTACATGACGACGTGCGGCGGCTTGACCGAAGCCAAGCGAATCGTCGAGTTAGCTCTTCCGCGCGGGGCCATCGTCTGCCCGGGGAATTGGTCGACGCAAATCCTGGGAGCAGCCAGCGTGCATCTGGCGGCTTATTCGCCGATTACTCCGTTTATTGAGTTCGCTCCGGCGGAAGTGTTTGATTCGCCACTCCGGCAGGAACTGCAGAATGCCGGGTTTCCAGTGCGCGACGGGGTGATCTCTTTGCCGACCCGGCCGGGGATCGGGTATGAGTTTCCGCCGGAGATCGCGAAGAAGTTCCGGATGGGGTAGTGAGGCTCTGCCGAACCTGTAGCCCGACTCTCCGAGTCGGGTACTCCTCGTCGAAATGCTCCCGACTCAGAGAGTCAGGCTACAGGTTCGGCTGACGCCCCACATTAAGAACGACAGGCTGGAAGCCGAACCTACGTTCGGCTACAGTGAGTTTCTCGCTCGGTTTTGCAGGCCTGCTTTTCAATGGGATAGCTGATATGTCCTCGACCCTGCGTGAGTCTCAACCGACGAATGTCCGCTGGCTGATCGTCGTCCTGCTGATGGGCTTTACGTTCCTCGGCCACTTCAACCGCAACAATATTTCTGTTGTTGGTAGCGAGCGGTTCATAAAATCGGGCGAGATTTCCAAAGAGCAAATGGGCTGGGTCTATTCCACGTTCCTGTTTGTTTACACCTGCGGCATGCTGCCCGGGGGCTGGGTGATCGATCGAGTCGGGCCGAAGCGGGCCCTGGCCGGGTTGGGTCTGGGGATGGGTGGCTGTGTGATTCTGACCGGCCTGCTGGGTTACTTGAAATTGTCGCTGGCTGCCATGCTGATCCCGCTGATTTTCATCCGTGGATTGGCGGGAGCTTTGAGTGTGGCGTTACATCCCGCGGCGGCTCGCAGTGTTTCTTTGTGGTTGCCCTTCAAGGAACGTTCGACGGCGAATGGTTTGGCGACGGCGGGGGCGTTGGTCGGTGTCGCGACATGCTACCCGCTGTTCGGCTGGTTGATGGATCAAGTCGACTGGCCCGCGGCGTTTGTCTGTTGCGGCTTGACGATGATGGCCTTCTCGGTCGTCTGGACCTCGCTGGCCGCGGATGATGTGAATGAACACAGTTGGACGAACGACGCCGAACGCAATTTAGTTCACGTCAATGATCGCGTCCCCGCCCGTTCGACGGCCAGTATCCGGGATATCTTACGCCTGTTCGGCAACGTTCAATTGCTGTTGCTGACGCTCAGTTACGCAGCACTTAGCTATTTCCAGTATTTGTTTTTCTACTGGCTGGGTTACTACTTCGATGATGTTCTCAAACTCCCAACCGATGAAAGTCGACGGGCCACGTTTACGGTATTGATCGCGATGGCGGTCGGCATGGGGTTCGGGGGCTGGTATTCGGATTGGCTCTGCCACCGGTTCGGCCACCGCCGAGGCTGCCGCGTGATGGCGCTGACCGGCATGGGAGCGAGCGCGTTGTTTGCGTTACTGGGAGTCACGACCACCGACCCTCAACAGATCGTGCTGTACTTCGCGTTGGCGCTGGGATCACTGGGTTTGTGCGAGGGCATCTTCTGGACGACCGCACCGACACTCGAGAAGAAAACGGGTGGCATGGCCTGTGCCTTCTTGAATACGGGTGGCAATGCCGGGGGGCTGCTGGCTCCGATTTTTACCCCGTATCTCGCCAAAGAATTTGGCTGGCCAGCGGCGATTTCTGTCGCTTGCGTGGTCTGTGCCCTGGGTGGGCTGCTGTGGTTGGGAATCGATTCAGAAGCGGGCAGATCGGAGCCACATCTTGAGTCGTAGAATGCGAGTGGCCTTCAAATGTCCGCCCGGGCCACGATGATCCAGCCGTTGGCCCTCACGCCACCAAGCATCCAGGATGACAATAGCGGACCGGACGCAGTGGCATTCAACGGTTGCCAATGTTCAATTGTGAAACCTGCCGTGGTCAACAAGTTGGCGATCTCGCGGCGCGAAAAAACGTGCATTTGAAAATTGGGGATGCCGCGATCGTGGACGACTCGGTCACCGCCGGGCTGGCCTTGGAACCACCGCTGCCAACGGTCCTTCCAGAGCCATGTCCTGCCTTGGGCATCGAACAGGTTGAACCACAGATTGTGGACGTGCAGAGCGAAGCGTCCTCCCGGTTTCAGTATGCGTCGGGTTTGGTCTAACACACGAGCTCGATCTGCGGCGGCCGGGATCATCCCCAGGGTCGCATACATCAAAATCGCGCCGTCGAACGACGCATCCGGGATGCCGTCGAGATCACAGAGATTGGCGCGGAGTGTGGCGACATCGATCCCGGCACTACGTGCTTTACCCTGCAGTTGGATCAACATCTCACGCGAGAGATCCACCCCGAGGACATCAATTCCCCTCGCAGCAAATTCCAGCGCGTGCCGGCCAGTGCCGCAGCCGAGATCGACAAGTCGCCCCGGGTGGGGGAAGTGCTCGTGCAAGACTTGGGTGTCATAGCGGGATAGGGCGGAGTTCGCGATTGACTGGTCGTAGCCGGTCGCGATGTGGGGTTGTTGAGTGTATTCCCACAACGCCCGAGAGACTCCACGCGGCAGTTGCCAGTCTGGCCGCGTCATGAGTGCTCCCCGTAGCCCGACTCTCTGAGTCGGGTGTTTTCTCTGGTCGAATGCACCCGACTCAGAGAGTCGGGCTACGTCCTTACGGAATCTGCCACGTATTCCCGCCCGGACCGGCGGGCGGCGGATTTTCCGGGGGCTTGGGTTGCTGATTCTGTTGAGCCCGTTGCGCGTATTGTTCATACGAGCGACTGAGTGAATCATACAACTGCGTGACGTGCGGCACCGCCAGATAGACCCGCGCTGAGACCGCCGATTTGGGATAGAAGCTGGTCACGAAGTCGAAGCAGAACTCGGCCGGAGAATGGACGATCATCACGGCGTTCGCGTACGTGCCGCTCATGATTTCTTCGGGCAGTTTTAATTGCTCGTAGACTTCCGAAATCGGGGGTGGCTTCATCCCGGGTGGGGGAGGCGGCAGAGTCGCTGGGGGCCCGAAGTTCTGGCGGTACTTGTCGAGATTCTCTTTCAACGCTCGCAAGAACAATCCCACGACGTTCGGGGCCATCACCACGCGTTGCGCGATGCGGTGTGGCGGCGACATCCGCAGGACGAAGTCGAGCACGAATTCGTGCGGCCCGGTGAGCACGATGGCTCCCGTGCAGAACGTACCCATGCCGACTGCTTCGGGAACGCGGGCGGCCACCATCGAGTGCTGCAGTTCCTGGTGAAACGTCCCTCCGCCCGCCTGCCGAGGCTCGCCCTCTTTGGGCTTCTCGGGGAGATCGGGGTCGGCTTCGTCGGGCTTGAAGTCAGGTTCGTCGTCGTCGTGCATGTTCGTGCATCCATACTCGAAGTTGTGGTTCGCGAATCATCGGCCGGGGCCGTTGGTTCGTACACAAGGTCGATTTTGTGGGGCTCGCCAGAAATCGGTTTCACTGCCTGTCACTGGCAATCATTGAGCCGGGTGAGGCTAGACTGGTGCATTATCCGTTGCGGATGCTGAATTTTCCATGAAGTCAGTCGTTTCATGCGCGAGGGAAGGTCGCCGCGTAGCGTGGGGCGGGTCTCCAGGCCCGTCCGTCCCCTCTGTCGCATTTCTTTGTGTCCTTCGTGACCTTCTGTTCCAAAACAATTTTACAGCAGGTCACGAAGGACACGAAGGAAGACCAGACAACGCACTTCGTGCTGGGGTTTTCGAGGGAGTTAATGTGTTCTCAGCATCGTCTGGTGTTACATGCCAGCGGGACGGACGGGCCTGGAGACCCGTCCCGCGATACGCACGCTATGCCGGCGACAAAGCAGGAGGCGGGGTGACCATCGACGGCGGAGTCAACAGCTTGTCCGCATCGTTCGCGACGATCACACCGTAATTGACCGCCCCCAGCCACCCGGACATGATGATGCCGACTGACCCCGCGTGGAACAGACCGTTGACCTGCTCGGGCAGGGCGCGGCTGACCCCCAGGCCTTCAAACTTGGTGCCGAATGAGGCTCCCTGCTGGTGGCGCGTATAGTGCTCGAAAGTCCGCGGGGTGGAGGCTTCAACGTGATCGAGCTTGGCTCGGATGTCGGGGATGTAACGCTGCTCCAGACATTGCAGCGTGGATTCGATCAGGTCGTTCTTGGATGCTTCGTATTCGGGTTCCGAGAGTGGGCCCCAATCCTTGTAATGCGCATTGGTCGACGAGACGATCATGTAGCGATCGCTGCCCGGTCGGGTTCGCGGATAGTAGAACGAGAACGTCCGGCTGCTGATGTGCCGGCTGCAGAGAGCCTCCGCATCAAAACCGCGGTGCTCGGAATGGAACAATAGGTCGCCCAGGTCATCGAATTCCAGGCCCGGCTTCAAGGCCATATAGACCTGGCAACTACTGTTGTTCAAGCGGACGGCTTGAGAATCTTCGATGAACTTGCGGTCGAAGTGCTGTTCGCCCGCCAGCTGGAAGATGGTCGTCTTGAGGTTCGCGTTGGAGATCACAGTCCGGCAGCCGATTCGCTTGCCGTTGACCACGACTCCGGTGACCTTGCGATCGGGGCTGATTTCGATTTTCTCGACCAGCGAGCGGATCCGGATATCGACGCCGTTCTTCTCCATCTCGGCCTTCATCAGCTTGACGAGGTGATCGGTGCCGCCCTCAAATGTGAAGACACCCTTGCTCATGAAGTTGGAGAACACGATGCCGTAGGTGATCGCAGGGTCGTCGAGGGTTGAACCATTCGCGTAGGTGATGGGTTCCATCAGCAGGCGAACGACATCGTCGCGGCCGGGGAAGAATTCCTCGAACAGTTGACGTGTTGTCTTTGACTGGTCGTCGAAGAAATTCATGCTGCGGGCAGCATCGAAGAACTTTGTGACGGTTTCCTGGCTGATGTTGAATTTCTCGATCAGCAGCCGGGTGAAGTCTTCGCGATTGAAAGACGTTCGGAGCGAGAACTGCGGATTCTCGAACCGGATTCCCTTCAGTTGCACGATGGAATCGGCAATTTCCGTCGTCCAGTACTTGCGGCAGCTCTTGATCATCCCGATGGGGAAGCCATGCAGCGAGATATCAAAAATATGGCCGTTCTGGCGTTTGAACCAGGTGGCCATGCCGCCGAGCTGGTAATGGTGCTCGAGCAACAGGACGGAGTGGCCATTGCGGGCCAGAATGTTCGCTGACGTCAGGCCGGCCAAGCCGCTACCGATGACGATCACGTCGTAAAAATCCTTCGCGTCTTTTAAGAAATCCTTGGCCATCCTCGGTCTGCTACTCCCAAAAATCCACGAGAACAATCGACGACGAACTCCGACGTACCGCCCTGATCAAACGTCTGGACGCACGGGTTCATCAATTCTTCAGCATTCGATTATAGTCAGTCTCGCAGAAACAGCCAGCCGTATGCAGATTAGAGCTTCTGTCCGCACCCAGAGCAGAAATTGGCTTGTAAGGTCGCGGCCTGCCCGCAATTGGAACAGAATTTCTTGTCGCCAGCAGGTACATCGGACGATTCCTCGGTCAATCCTTCGCGGACGGCTTGAACCAGGTCTTTCACACCCGGCCGGATGCCTTGCGCCACGTAATTGAATGTGTCCTTCTGGACCGGAGCCGTTTCGCCGGCGATGTAGCGCGCGATCGAGCCCAGGAACGCAAACTGCGTCAATGACGCGCCGAGTGCTATCAGCGGCATGCCGACAAAACAGCACCAGAAGTAGCGGGGTGGCTCAAACGAGCCAAACGACGAGAAAAAGCTGATCATTCCGATGGCTAGGAAGATCACTCCGACCACGACCATGATCGGTCCGACGACGCGGGCAAACAGTCGAATTTCGCCGTGTCCTGGATTGATTCGCTCTTCATCTCGCATGACGTGGCTCCTCAGTTAGGTCATTCGCATCAACCAATTGTCGCCGAAATCGGGGCTATTGTAGATGGCAGATGGAACGTTCAATGGCCGCCGTTGGATCAAGAAATCGTGATGTAGGGCCGATCTCCAGTGAAATCACAGAGTTTGCAGTCCTGAGCCAGAACTATCTGACGATTACCGAGATATGTCTGCCACCAACGCAGACATTCTGCTGTTTGTTCCTTGACCAACGGGAAAAAGCGCTCATAATACCTCGTCTGGCCGACTTTCCGGTGACGATGTGTCATTGGGGATCGAAAGTCTGCCTCCGAGCACAAGGGGCCCTTGTGAACCGGGTCAGGTGGGAAACCAAGCAGCCCTAAGCAACGCGAGCTTTTGTGTGTGAGGAGGCAGTCTTTCGCTCCTCTGACAAATCAGTCGGTAAGAAACAGTTGGTCGATCCAAAGTTTAACAGCCCGGTGCTTCAACGCATCGGGCTGTTAGGCTTTCCAGAGGTTCGCCAGAACTTCATATCTCGCAATGCGTTCCGGTATCGATCTTGACAATTTCACGGGTGAGCCCGAACATCCCCGTCAAGAATGTCTCCAAAATGGAGTAAGTTGTAACTGCGTCGAGCATTTCGGCGACAGCTTAGAGAAGTTTTTCGATCCCCGCCGGCACACACCACTGCCGGCCCCAACTGAAGGTAGCGCGGTCGTCATGGAAAACACGATGGAGAAGTTGGTCTCGCTGTGTAAGCGGCGAGGATTCATGTTTCAGTCTTCCGAGATTTACGGAGGCTTGAACGGATTCTGGGACTACGGACCGCTGGGTGTCGAGCTGAAGCGCAACGTCAAAGAGGCCTGGTGGCGTGACATGATCACCATGCACGACGAACTGGCCGTCCCCGCCGGTGCTCCCCAGACGTTCTCCATGGTCGGCATCGACACGTCGCTCGTGATGCACCCCCAAGTGTGGAAGTGCTCGGGCCACTACGATCTGTTTCATGACTACATGGCTGACTGCCGTGAGACGAAGAAGCGCTACCGGTTCGACCATCTCAAGGGCCGCTGGGCTTCGTTCCGTGACAAGAGAGTCTTTATCACGACCGATCAGTCGGGTGATGATGGTCTCGCGCACGTCCAACAGCGGGGACTCGATCATTTCAATCTGCGTAAGAATCAGGCCGAGCAAATCACGTGGGGAACGGGCTCGCATGGGGGATTGCCGTACGCGCTGGCCGGAATGACAATCACACAGCCCTATACGCCGGAGACTCCGCTCGAAGGCCTGCGACCCATTACCGATTCTGACGCGCTGGCGAGCGTACTGGCTCCCGATGCGAAGGAAGTCGGCACACTGACCGAACCGCGCGAATTCAATCTGATGTTCAAGACGACCATTGGAGCTCTTGCTGGGGATGAAGGAACGGCGTTCCTGCGTCCCGAGACCGCTCAGGGAATGTTCGTCAATTTCAAGAACGTGCTCGATAGCAGCCGCGTGAAGTTTCCGTTTGGAATCGCTCAGGTCGGCAAGAGTTTTCGAAATGAAATCACACCGCGAAACTTCACGTTCCGGTCACGTGAATTCGAACAGATGGAGATGGAGTTCTTCTGTCATCCCGATGAATCGCCGCAGTGGTATCAGTACTGGCGCCAACGCCGGTACAACTGGTACCTCAATCTAGGCATCAAGTCGGACAAGCTAATTTTGCGTGATCATACGCAAGAGGAGTTGGCTCACTATTCGGTCGGCACTGCTGATATCGAATACGCTTTTCCGTTCTGCGAGCCCGGCTCGTACGGCGAATTGGAAGGAGTGGCCCATCGCGGCGACTTCGACCTGCGATCGCACATGGAAGGTAAGCTGCGCAAGGGTGCGAACGGCCTGGAAGTCGAACTCAATGCGGACGGCGTGCCCAAGTATCGCGGTAGTGGAAAAGATCTCCAGTACTTCAACGATCAGACCCGCGAACGCTTCACTCCGCATGTGATCGAACCGGCCGCTGGTGCAGACCGCACGACGCTGGCGTTCCTGTGTGAAGCCTACTACGAAGATCAACAGCCTGACGAGAAGGGCGAGATGCAGACGCGTGTTGTGTTGCGATTGCATCCGCGGCTGGCTCCGATCAAGGTGGCCGTCTTCCCGTTGATTAAGAAGCAGGGCATGCCCGAGATTGCGGCCGACATCTACCGCGAATTGAAGGCGGCCGGTATTGCGACCGCATTCGATCAACAAGGAGCCATCGGCCGCCGGTATCGTCGCCAGGACGAAATCGGTACACCCTATTGCCTCACGGTGGATGGTGATACGCTGGAGACTCAAACGGTCACCATTCGCGATCGCGATTCGCTGGAGCAGCGCCGGATCAAGATCAGCGATGTGGTCAACGAAATCCTGGCGTTGTTGCGTAAGTAAAGTCGAAGGCAAAATAGTCGTTGAGGAACGCCGATGTTGTCGCCGAACCCGCTTGTCGCTCAGTTACCGATCATTCCTGCGGATCAGATCACTCTGATTCTCTCGACGGTATCGCGACTCGCGGCGCCGGCGATTGGCATTTTGTTCCTCATTCACCTCTTGTACTTTTTTGTGCTGTGGGGGTGGTATCGACGAGACATCCGCAACATT
Organism: Planctomycetaceae bacterium; assembly: GCA_021732415.1. Lineage (GTDB taxonomy): Bacteria > Planctomycetota > Planctomycetia > Planctomycetales > Planctomycetaceae > JAKFVC01. The sequence goes on along the minus strand of JAKFVC010000020.1, from coordinate 32,546 downwards.
GCTTCGGCCCTGGATTCGTTCACGCGAGATGTCCGGTTCCGCAGCGTGCTGGATCGCAACAGTCACCTGTGCGATCAGATTGAAGCGTTCCTCGCCGATATCAATGAAGTCCTGGAAAAACCTGACCGGAAAGCCGATCGGGTGGGCTTGTCGCAGCGGATTCATATCCTCGACGAGAAGCGAACCTATCTCCAATCCATGGGATTTGAAACCGGCTACAACTTTTGTCGGACGATGATCGAGGCCTATCCGATCGCGGGGATCCTCGGGACCATCATTGCGATTGGTGTCGTGCTCCGCGGTGAACCGGGTGCTGATGCCGTCCAACTGCTGGTCACACGATTTGGCGAATCGATCTGGGCCACGTTTGCCGGGCTGAGTGCTGCCATCACGTTGATGGCTCTCAATAGCCTGATGGAAACGTCTTTCGATCGGCTTTCCGAAGATCGCCGCCTCGTGCGTGATACGATGTTCCGGGTCAAGCGCGTTCTCGCGACGCCCGCCGCGACGGGGGGCGAAAGTGCATGAGCCGCGCACGCCGTCGGATTACGCTGCAGTTGATTCCACTGCTCGATCTGCTGTTGATCGTGCTGTTCGCGCAGTTCATGCAGATTCAGGAAGTTTCTAAGAAGCAGGTGGTACGTACCGAGGCGGCCGAAAAAGCCGTAGCGACCTCCGCCGCACAGCTTGCCGCGGACCGGGCCGAGTTGGCGCGCCTGCAAGGCGAGATCGAGCGCGAACGGTTGTCGTTGAGTGTTTCTTTGAAGTCCGCACTGGGTGATCGCGATCAGGTTTCAAAACTCGCCGCGGAGATGCTCAAGCTGCCGGAAGAAACGATTCGCAAGGCGTTGAACAGCAAGTCCGAAGAAGAGGTTGACCGCCTGCGCAAGCTGCTGGCGGGACTGCCTTCGCCCAAGGCTGCGGATGTCGTGCATCAACTTGCGACGCTGTCGGAACTGCGGCGGACCTGCGATGTCTGGCAGATTCACATTGATGATAGCAGCGTGCTGCGGGTGAGCTTCCCGCCGTCCTCCTCGACATCGTTTCGAGCCGAGAGTCCTGCGGAGTTTGATCGCCGGTTGTTCGATTGGTTCAAGACGCTGCCCCCTCCCAAGAGCGTGGTCATCATTCAGTTGACGTGGGGCGATGCGACGTTTGGGACCAAGTACGCGGCGAAAGAGGGCTTGGTGAAGTGTGCGGAGCGCATGCGCAAAGAACGCAGCGGGCACACGATTTTTGAGTATGTCGTGTTAGGGTTCAAGCCGACTCGATGAGTGTCGTTGTCCGCCTATGGCAATATGGGAGGGCGAGGCTCCCGCCGAGCCTAACACGAGCTTTAGCTCGGCGTCCGCCGGAGGCATCAAACGGGCCTCCGGCGGACGCCGACCTGCGGTCTCCTTAGGCTCGGCGGGAGCCTCGCCCTCCCATTTGCTTCTCTATTCATTCACGCCGACTGGCACGATCGGTTCATCTGCCAGGCCTTCACGCCACAGGTCTCTGAAACGCTTCGCGGCGGGCGTCGGAAAATCTCGGCTGGCGGTCCAGCCAGCGAGTGGCCCAGGCAGACGCTTCATCCAGCCACTGCGGGCCAGCTTGGACAGCACACGTGATGCGGACCAGGTCAGCCAGCCATACCAGAAGGAAGAGCGCATCCACCTGCTCCAGAGTTTATAGATGCTTTCCTCGGCCCAATGCACATGATGATTGTCATGCATGGCGGCTCGGTTGCGAACGAGCAATTCCGGGATCTGAATTTTGACGGGGCAGGCCGCCAGGCAGGCTCCACAGAGTGATGAGGCGTGCGGTTGATGGTAGTTTTCTTTCAGACCATCGAAGAGCGGTGTCAGGACCGCACCGATGGGGCCGGAGTAGATGCCGCCGTAGGCATGGCCACCAATCTTGCGATAGACCGGGCACACATTCAGGCAGGCTCCGCAGCGAATGCAGAATAAACTTTCCCGCATCGGGCTGCCGAGGATCTTCGTCCGCCCGTTGTCGAGCAGCACGAGATGGAACTGTTCTGGACCATCTGCCTCACCGGGACGTCTGGGGCCCGTCATGATCGAGGTATAGATGGACAACTTCTGTCCGGTCGCGGCACGAGCTAAGACTTTCAAAAAGATCGGCAGATCCGACAGCTTCGGGATGAGCTTCTCGATGCCGACGAGTGCGACGTGGATCGGCGGGACAGCCGTGGTGAGCCGGCCGTTGCCTTCGTTGGTGATCATCACCACGGTGCCCGTTTCGGCGACCAGGAAATTGCCACCGGTGATGCCCATCTCTGACTCGGCAAATTTGGCTCGCAATTTTTCGCGGGCCAGACCAGCCAGTGCCTTGGCGTCGGCGGGAGTATTGCTGTTGAGTCGCCGGTTCATGACCTCGGCAACTTCTTCCACTGTCTTATGCACGACGGGAGCCACGAGGTGCGAAGGCCGTTCGCCTGCTAACTGAATGATGTATTCACCGAAGTCGGTTTCGGTGACTTCGAATCCCTGTTGCTCAAGGTAATGGTTGAGGTGGATTTCTTCCGTAACCATCGACTTAGATTTGACAATACGTTTCACGCCATACTGTCGCGCAATCGACGCCACGATCTGCTGAGCATCGGCGGCATCGACCGCGAAATGGACATGGCCCCCGCGCGCGATGACTGCACGTTCGAGCTCCTCGATGTATTGATCAAGGTGCGCCAGCGTATGGTCTTTGATCGCTCGCGCTTTGTCGCGCAGCAACGAGGACCCAGGCAGTTTCTCGAAGGCAGCCCGGTTGCCTGCCGCGAGGGTCTCACCCAGACGATTGAGGGCCGTCTGCAAATTGGGCGAGTTCAGCGCTTCGCGGCTGGCGGCCACGAATTCGTGGTGCTCATGCACCGCGTAGGGAGATGTGGCCATAGCGGGAACTTCGGTTTGCGAACTTCAATCAGTTGATTGTCAGTTCCAGCTCAGCCGACTCGAGCGAGACATCTTCCGGCAGGAAGAGATCTGCATCCCAAGTGGCCGGTTCATTGCGAGGAGAGTGAATCCTGACCCTGACGTGATCGGGATAAATGGCCAAGACTGTGACAACGATCTCATGATCAATGACCAGACTTTGGTTCTCGCCACGCGTGTAGATTCGCATCAATTGAATCCCTTGAAAGAGCCTTGAATCCGATCCTGTGGAAGTCGCACAATTCAGACCTTGCCCACGATCAGCAGCTCACGCGCTGATCATCATGTGATCCCACAAGTCGTAGTCAGTGTGAGTGCTCAATCGGCCCGAAGAGCAGTCGCAGATGGTCGCTCATTGTGCGCCGATCATGATGCATGTGCAAGCGGTAAATGGATAGATTTTCAAGATCGTTCAGACAGTTTTTGGAGACCGCTTCAATCCACGCAAGCTGGGGAGGGCGTTGAGTGTCACGAAGAGAGTTGAAGTGTGGGTGAAGGGATCTGCCGCAAGCAAGGTGGGAATGACGAATGACGAAACCAGAATGACGAATGAATGACCAATGTCGAATGACCAAGCTGGAAGTCATTGAGTTCGCAGTGATGATCGTAGCAGATCGAGTGATGATCGTAGCACATCGTTGGAACGTGGGAACCTTCGACATGCACTGCTCGGATTGGTCATTGGGGTTTGGTCATTCATCGTCATTCTGGCTTCGTCATTCGTCATTTCCCCACGTCTCTCAATCCTCGCTTGTTGTGTAACGACTGGTCCCGATACCATGCCCTCCGGTGACTCGTGAGTCTTCTCTGAAATTGGATGACAGAGGAAGATGGGTCCTCATTGAGTCGCCCGGAGCTTGCTTTATGCCGTACGATAATCTGCCGGACTTTATCTCGCATCTGCAAGATGATGGTGAGCTGCGCCGGGTCTCCGCCGAAGTGGATCCGCATCTGGAAGTGACCGAGATCGTGGATCGCGTCTGCAAGCAACCCGGCGGTGGTCCCGCGCTGATGTTCGAGCGGATTCGCGGTTGCCCCTTGCCGCTGGTTGTGAATCTGTTGGGACAAGAGCGCCGCATCTATCGGGCGCTGGGGGTGAAGTCCTGGGATGAGCTTCACGAACGCCTGATGGGCTCGCAACGGCCGGAGGCTCCCGAGTCGTGGTTTCAGAAGCTGAAGATCGTGGGCAATGCCGCGGGGAACTCACCGTGGAAGCCGGTGCCGGTGAAGACGGGGCTGTGTCAGCAAGTGGTCAAAGTCGGTCGCGACATCGACCTGCGTGAACTGCCCGCGCTGCAGGCGTGGCCGGACGACGCGGGCCGCTTTCTGCACGGAGGCGTGGTTCTCAGCAAGCATCCGCAAAGTGGCGATCGGTCTGTCGAGTCGATCCCGTTTCAGATCCTCGATCGCAGCAGCCTGGGAGTCCACTGGCACCCGCATCATGCCGCCTTTCAATTGTTGCACGAGCATCGTCAATTGGGCTCGCATCTGCCGTTAGCCGTGGCATTCGGCGGCGATCCCACATGGCAGTTCTTGACGAAGGCCCCGCTACCACCCCAGACCGATCCTCTGGCATTCGGTGGCTGTCTACGGGGTAAGGCGTTAGAAGTGGTCCGCGGTCGCCAAGTGGACTTGGAGATCCCCGCCGGGGCTGAGATCGTCCTGGAAGGTTATATCGATGCGCAGGAAGGACCGTCTCGAGGCGGCTCGTATGGTCAGCACACGGGGAGCTACAGTGCTCCGATGGATGTCCCCGTGTTCCATATCACGACGCTGACCCACCGCGGCAATCCGGTCCTCGCACAGAACGTACCGGGCCGGCCGCCGATGGAGGACTCGGCACTGCTGCGGATGTATTCCAAGTTGTCGTTGCCGTTATTGAGGCTGACGATCCCCGAGCTGGTCGATTTCCGGCTGCTGCAGGAAACGGCCAACGACCAGATCTGCCTGGTGAGCATTCATAAAACCTACGCCCAACAAGTGCGGAAAGTTCTGCACGCCTTGTGGGGACATCAACTGACAATGTTCAGCAAGCTGATCGTGATCGTGGATGCCGACGTAGCCCTCGACAACTGGAACGACGTCTGGTTCAACGTGGCCAGCAGCTTGCATCCTAGCCGCGACGTGATCCTCGGCGAGGGCCCAAGTTCCCCCGCAGACCATGCGACACCCATTCCCGGCATTGGCTCGAAGTTGGGACTGGATGCAACACGCAAGTTGCCAAGCGAAGGTTTTTCCCGAACTTGGCCCGCACCGACACTGATGACGCAAGCGGTTCACGATCTGGTTTCATTGCGCTGGAATGAGTACCAGATTGATCGGCCGCGTTAGCGTTTCAAAGTGTCTTCGTAGGCGAGCTTCCGGCGCCGTTAAATAATTACGGGGCGGGACGTTGAACGGCCATTAGATCTCGCGCCGCAACGTTTCTAACGTCGGCAATCTGACTGCAGAACGAACCGCAACCGAGGCCGCCAAAGTCCCAACAACGGCGACGGCAATCAACATCAGTGTGGCGTTGCCCCACGGGAAGTCGGTCCCGATGCTGAGGAGATGGGGCAACATCGCCAGCAGGGCCGAAACCGTCCCCACCACCAAGCCCCACAGCAGCAACACGGTATTCTCGCTGAGTACGAGAATAGCAGTTTGCCTGGCGGTGAAGCCAATCGATTTCAAGAGTGCGATCTCGGAACGCCGTTCCAGAACGTTACGCAGCATGACCGCTCCAAGACCTAAGGTTCCCAGTAACAGGCCCAGGCCACCCAGTGTTTGGAACGTCGACAAGTAGGTGTTTTGAACGGACAAGAAGTCGGCCAGGCGATCGGCAACACGTTCGGCATCAAAGCCAAAGGGTTCCAGTCGAGTCTCCAGCAATGTGGAAAGTTTTGCCGCGTGTTCCGGGGCGACTTCGATTAAGAAGTACTGGAAGCCAGCCTGCTCGGGGAAGATTTCCAGGAAGCGCTCTTCGGAGGCGACGAGGACTCCCTGGAACACGGCCCCATCGAACATGCCGGCAATCTGCAGATGATGTTGAGCTTCCTGGTCGTTGGGCACACCCAGCTTTACCCCGACGCCCTTATGCAGGCTATACATCAACGTATTCATGTCACCCAGTACCGGTACTGCACCCGACTCCAACTTTTCGTCGAGGGCGGTCCACGGGTTCGACTGGCTCATCCCAACGAAACGGAAACCGCCGCGTTCAATCAAGTCGCGCGGTGCACCGAGTACCGTGGGTAACTGCGATTGGAACACGTTGAGGCAACTGGCTTCGTCACCGGGCTTCACTCGGAAGGGATAGATTTTCGGTTGAGCCTCTTTCCAGATGGCTTCTGCAGCCGGATCGGTGAGATTGAGTTTGGCACGTCCAGCGGCCGTATTGAGATCAAACATGATCGGCTGCGAACTTTCGGCGACCAACGTAAAGCCGCCATTGCCGGAGAATTTCTCTGGTGTTTCCTTCGCCGGGTTGCGTTGCCCGGCGGCGACTGCGACGATCAGGAATGTGGCCGAAGCGATCAACCAGACTGTCAACACACTGCGCGAGCGATTGCGGCTGGCATTCCTTAAGCTGAGGCGAGCCAACCCGTACAGACCGCTCCCGCGTACGGCCTGTCCGTGATCTCGATCCAACCACCAGGCCAGCGCCGATAGACCGGCGACAAGGCTACTCATGCCGCCGAGGAAGAAGGCGACTGTCCGCCATGACAACGGTCCCAGGCCCTGGGTATCCGGAACTAATCCCAGCACACTCCCCACGATCAACAGCACGGAGAGGACGCTGCTGATCAAGAATCGTCGGGCGGAACGCCGACTGGCTTGCGTCGCCGTATTTAATGAGACTTCAGGATGAGCCTGTCCGCCGAGCAAGCCACGAACCGAGACGGCCTGCAACTGTCCAAACGCGCGCCAGACCGAAAAGGCAGCCACGGCGAACGAGATGACAAAGCCCAGTACGAGACTCAACGGCTGCACCGAGACCACAAGGAACTTCGTGCCGATGGCCTTCACCCACCACGTTTTCAAGCCGTAAATCATCAACGAGGCATATCCGATGCCTGCCGCCAACCCAAATAGTGAGCCGACCACAACGATTAATAGCCCTTCCAGGAACAGCAGGCGCGCGACGCGCTGCGGAGCGAAGCCAACCGCTTGCAGCAAGCCCACCTCGGACGCACGGCGCTCGATGCCCAGCTTGAACAGTAATCGGACCAGAATGGCAGCCGATGCGATCAGGAAGAGACTAAACCCGATGAACAGTCCACCGAAATCGGTCGTCCCGCCAGCCGCCTGTAATCCAAGTGCTTTGACGGGAACGAAGGCCAAGCCGAGTTGATCGAGGGGCAGGCTTTCCAGTAAAAAACTGCTGGCGATACGTTCGACCATTGCCCCCTTCTGGCCGGGAAGACGCGCGATGCGCACCGACGTCAGCTTGCCGTAGCGGCTACGCCACAACTTCTGGGCGGTGGCGAGACTCACGAAGGCCTTCGGGGTCGCTTTATACTGATTCCAGTAAGCATGGTCGCGGTCCGTGATTCGCGCGCTATCCATGGGGAAGGGCGCGTCCCATTTGTCGAGCGTCTTCACATCGGTGATGCCTTTGACCTCGGGGGTCACCCCACGATCGCGGGCCAGCGAGTGTTCCTCAAACTTCAGGATGCCGACCAGCTTGAAGTCCTTGGTGACTTCGGGGATCTCACCGCGCGAGCCGACCAGATGGTACTTCACCTTCACGGTATCACCCAGTTTTGCCTGCAGATCTTCGGCTAGCCATTCGTTGATAACGATCTCGTCTTCGGCTAGCGGGATCTTAGGGGCGGGACCGAGGTACTCATAAGGGCCGAACGGTGGCTTGTCCTGAAAATCCAGCCCCGCAATGACCGAGTACATGGAAAATGTCTTGTCGGACTTTGCCGTACTCATTTCGTTGGCGACATAGGCATAAGCGGGCGAGGTGGCGATGTTCTGTTCTTCAGCCATCTCCAGAGCCCGGTTGGCGATCTGATCCTCAATGATCATGCGGAAGCTCTCCAACGCGAAATAGCCGCGCTGTTCATGATCCACAATGCGCAAGTCGAGATCTCGCATTTGCAGTGTCGAGGAGAGCATCGTCGTGAGATGTTCGGAGCCTGTTGCTGCGTGGCCTTTATCGGTTCGCCCGGCGACAAACAACGTATTGACGCGGGCCGGACCACCCGTGCGATCTCGGAACGAGGGTTTGACTTCGTTCAGTTTGAGAGCATCCTGCAACGTCTTCAACGCGACGAATGCATTCGCCGGCAATTGCTGATTCGGTCGCAGTCCCAGTCTTCCCAGCCCGAGTGCTTCCGGCAGGATGGCCTTCACGGTGAGTGTCAGTTGCAGAGTTCCCGCTTCGCGTTTGCCGAGCAGCGATTCTCGTGGCACCGAGTTGGGAATCTCCAGCCACAGCGAGACATCATCCCCCACTTGCACTGCCAATTGTTCGGCGACACGGTGCGAGAGAACGACCTCGGTGCCGACGGGTGGAACATATTCGGCATGGTCGGTGAGCTTCCAGAAGCGATCATCAATCCCAAACAGATTGATTTTGCCGGCTCGTGTCACGTCCGCGCCGGTACCGGGAGTGACTCCACCCTTCGCACCCGCGGCATGCTGCAATCCGCAGACCAGCGAGATGGCCGGCGCGGCCTCGGCGAAATCCTGTTGAAACTGCGGCAGCTTGCTTAAGTCGGTCGCGAGGTCTTCACGAAAGAAGCGGGGGCTCTGCAATGCGTGATCAATCTGCCCGAGCCGCGCGAGGGTCATCAGGCGGAGGCTCTCGCGGACTGAGTCACCCACGATCAGCGCGCCGCAGATCACGGCCGTCGCAATGACCACACCCAGCAACACTGCAATGCTGGATTGACGGTGATATTGAACTGTCCGCAGTAGCAAACGGAAAAAGGTCATGACGTGAATTCGTGAATCGTCGAAGGATGGAGCTGGGTTAAGGTCTCGGTGCAGATTCTAGGCAATTCCGTCCTGTAACACGAGTGGCAGTGCCCATCCTACGGTCGTTGTGTGGCCGGGTTGCCGACAGCCTGCTATATTTGCGTCTCACGCAGGAAGCATTGAAAACCCCTGCGTCTATCGGGTTGCCATTCGGAGATCATGCGATGCGTATCAGCTTGGGAAAAAGTGGGCGAGCCGGGGTGCTCTGTATTTTGTTGGGACTCTGTTCCGCTTATACCGTCGAGGGGGCCTTTGTGACTGAGTATGTCAGCGGCATCATGTGGGCTGAGCCCAAGGTCATTGATCCGGGGCAAGCAGGTGGCCCTCCGTCTGATGCCATCGTGTTGTTCGACGGCAAGGACTTGTCGCAATGGAATGGTGGCGATAAGTGGAAAATTGAAGAGAGCCAGGCGATCGCCGATGGCGGCAGTATCACCACCAAGGAAAATTTTTCTAGCTGCCAGTTGCATCTGGAATTTGCCACGCCGTCGGAAGTGAAGGGCGATGGGCAAGGGCGTGGGAACAGCGGTATCTACTTCATGGGGACCTATGAAGTGCAGATCCTCGATTCCTTCGACAACAAGACCTATTTCGACGGCCAATGTGGCGCGATTTACAAGCAGTTTCCGCCGCTGGTGAATGCCTGCCGCAAGCCTGGTGAATGGCAGACGTACGATATTGTGTTCTCGGCACCGAAGTTCGATGAGGAAGGCAAAGTCACCAAGCCGGCCTATCTGACCGTGCTGCAGAACGGCGTGCTCGTGCAGAACCATTCCGAGTTGCTCGGCGGCACGTTCTACGATAAGGCACCGGCTTACGGCAAGCACGCAGACCGGTTGCCAATTCAACTGCAATTCCACGGCAATCCGATTCGTTACCGCAATATCTGGTTGCGAGAGATTCCGGCGCAGGTTGTGGAAGCTCCGAAGTAAGCGATCTAATTCGGACTGCGGTGATTCATCACCGCTTTCCAATTTTAGAGACGAAATATATTCTGGCGAGCAATTTCTCCAGGGGGCTCGTCAGTTGGTCCGGCACTTCAGCCGGAATTTGAAAGCGGTGATGAATCACCGCAGTCCAAATTGAGGAACGCCTGCGGTGCAGGCAATGGCCACAAGGTAGTCCAATATGTCCGCCAGCTATTCGCAAAAGTGGGATCTGATCTCGTTACTGCCGCATCCGAGTACCCCCGAATTCCAGACCCTGTTTGGCAAGTACCGGGAAGATCTGGATCGGCTGGCGAAGCAATCGGACCAGTTGCCGGCTGTCGGCGGTGCGAGCGCCTCGGTTTCGTTCTGGGTGGAGTTTCTCACAGAATACGAACGCGTCGAGACTCGTTCGATCGATCTGCGGGCACTCATCGGCTGCTATGCGGCGGAGGATGCCAACAACAAATCGTACCAGCAGTTAGAGGCAACCTTGTCAGCCCTCGACCCGCAGCGGGAGCGTGTTTCGACTAACATCGACTTTGCTTTGAAGGCGGCCAGCGATGCTGATTTCGCGCAGTTCGTGGCGGCACATCCGGCACTGCTGAAGGTCGAATATTTTCTGAAATCGCACCGCAAAAATGCGGCATTTCGATTGCCAAAGGAGCAGGAACTGCTCGCGGCAGACCTTGCCGTGGACGGCATTCACGCCTGGGGCCGGCTCTATGACCGGCTGTCGGGCGAATTGCGGATCACTGTGATGGAGAAGGGTGATCTCGTCGAAAAATCGGTCGGGCAAGTGCGATTCGATATGCCCGACCGCTTTGCTCGAGAAAACAACTTCTATGCGGCGGATAAAGCGTGGGGAAAGATTGAAGATTCGTGTGCCGACGCGTTGAATCATCTGTCAGGAACCCGTTTGGCAATCTATCGCCGGCTGGGCGTCAAGGATCATCTTGATTTGCCGTTGCGGCACAATCGCATGACCCGCGAGACCCTCAACGCGATGTGGGATGCGATCTCCAAGCGCAAGGGAATGTTACAAAAATATTGCGAAAAGAAGGCTGAAGCTCTGGGGGTGAAGCAACTATCGTGGTTCGACCAGAGTGCCCCGTATCCGGTGGCCAAGGCCCCAGGCAAGAGCGAAGAGATTCCGTACGACGAAGCAATCTCGCACATCGTCCGCACGTTTACTGGATTCAGCCCCGACTTCGGCGACTTCGCCAAGATGGCCGCCGAGCAACGCTGGGTCGAGGGCGAGAATCGTTCGGGAAAACGCCAGGGCGGTTTCTGCACCGGCTTCCCGGGCAAGGGCGAGTCGCGCATCTTCATGACCTACACCAACAGCGAGGACAGCATGTCCACGCTGGCGCACGAACTCGGTCACGCGTATCATTCATGGGTCCTGCGTGATCAGCCGCTGGTCCTGCAGGATTATCCCATGAACCTCGCCGAAACGGCGTCGACGTTTGCCGAATGCGTCCTGGCGGAAGAACGCCTGGCACAGTGCGAATCGGCCGATGAGCAAATCGGGTTGCTGGATAATATGCTGTCGGATGCGATGGCCTTCTTGATGAATATCCATTGCCGATTCATCTTCGAAAACAATTTTCATGCGGAACGGGCGAACGGTGAAGTCAGTGCCAGCCGGTTGTCGGAATTGATGGTCGCCGCGCAGCGTGAAGCCTATTGCGGTGCCCTGGCCGATGACGGCTACAACGGCCGCTTCTGGGTTTCGAAGCTGCACTTCTATATCAGTGGTCTGCCCTTCTACAACTTCCCGTACACGTTTGGGTATCTGCTGTCGTTGGGTGCCTATGCCCTGGCGAAAGAGGCCGGCGGTAAATCAGACAATTTCCCCGAGAAATACCGTCAATTGTTGGTGGCGACCGGGTGTCGAGATGCCGAAGAGGCTGTGCAGTCGACCCTCGGTTATGATCTGACAACCGCCGATTTCTGGAACAAGAGTCTCGATGTTGTCGAAAGCCGAGTGAACCGGTTCTTGAAGCTCGTGGAGGCGAAGAAGTAGGGAATCTGTAGCCTGACTCTCCGAGTCGGGTACTCCTCGTTGAATGCTCCCGACTCAGAGAGTCAGGCTACAGGCTCGGCTGTCGCCTCGCTCTTGCTTGGTCCGGTCAATGGAGGTTAGTCCCAAAACAGCTTGCTCGGTTTGCCGATAACTCCTAGAATCAAACAGGTTAGGATTCTTGAAATCGGCGTACCTCCAGGGAGCAAACGATGCTGCGTGCGAGATTCATCGTGGCCATATTGGCTGCGTCCGTGTGTCTGGGCTGGACCACTTCCCCCGTGCGGGCAGCTTCGCAAGAGGAAGAACTCTACGAGTCGATGCGATTACTGATCGATTCGTTCGATCAGATTGATCGCTTCTACGTAAAAGACGTCAGCAAGCGCGAGCTTGTCGAAGCGGCGTTGCGCGGGATGCTGGAACGACTCGATCCGTATTCGAATTACATCAGTCCGGATGATCTGTCACGCTTCAATTCTCAGGTCGAGCAGGAATTCAGCGGAGTCGGGATCCAGGTGGGCCTCGATCCGCAAAATCGACTGCTCGTGCAGACGCCTTTCCCCGGCGGTCCGGCCTATAAGGCAGGGATCCGTGCCGGCGATCTCATCATGCAAATTGAAGGTGAATCGACGCAGGGCTACGACCTTCCGATGGCCGTCAAACGCTTGAAGGGGAAGGCCGGCGTGGCGGTCAAGCTGGGGATCCTGCATGTCGGTGGGACCGCGATTGAAGAACTGACGGTGATGCGTGAAGTGATTCACGTGACCAGTGTTTTGGGTGATCGCTACAAGCCCGATGGCACTTGGGAATACATGCTGAATGCCGAGAAGAAAATCGGCTACGTCCGGGTCTCATCGTTCGGTCGCGATACCGTCAAGGAATTGAAAGAGGCGCTGACCTCGCTGAAGACCGCGGGGATGAAGGCGCTGATCCTCGACCTGCGATTCAATCCGGGCGGCCTGCTGTCGGCGGCGACTGAAGTGTCTGATCTGTTTGTCGAAGAAGGCAAGATCGTCAGCACGAAGGGTCGTAATACGGAAGAGCGAGAATGGAAGGCCCAGAAGCCCGATACGTTCTCGGGCTTCCCAATGGTCGTCCTGGTGAATGGCCACAGTGCATCCGCCAGCGAGATCGTCAGTGCCTGTCTGCAGGATAACAAACGCGCGGTCATTGTTGGTGACCGTACTTTCGGTAAGGGAAGCGTGCAAAATGTCATTGAGATGGAACAGGGGAAGTCGGCCTTAAAGCTGACGACAGCCAGCTACCATCGCCCGAATGGCAAAAACATCCATCGTTTTCCGGGTGCGAAAGACACGGATGACTGGGGCGTCATGCCGGACGAAGGCTACCGCATCGTTCTGCCGTTTGAAGAGCTCAAGAAGTACGATGACTATCGTCACGCACGCGATGTGCTGAGCGACAAGGGGCCGCCGGAGAGTGACTTCGTCGATCGCCAGATGCAAAAGGCCCTGGAGTATATCGATGCTCAATTGAGCGGTAAGGGTGAGGAAAAAGCTCCCGACCAGAAGCCCGAAGAGAAGAAGTCAGAAGAAAAGAAGCCCGAAGAGAAGAAAGCGGCTCAGATTGAACGCAGCTCGCGTAACGCAGGATACGTTTTGCTGTTTGAATACGAATTCATTCTGAAAAGTCTGCGGATGCTGAACTCTCGATCGGCCTGATTCCTTTCGAGAGCGATCAAATAAGAACAGCCTGGCGTCGCGATTGCTTGCGACGCCAGGCTGTTTGTTTTGTGTCGTTGACCGCTGTGCAAGAATTACTTCTTCGTCAATCGCTTGCCGGTTGCGGCCATCATTGCGCCGCACGCTTTACGAGCTTCACCAAATCCTTCGGGGGTGATGTTCGGCGACTTCAAGTAGTCCAGAATGATCTGTTCCGCGGTCATCAATTCGCGGCAGACGCCGGGGACTTCCGATGCGATTTCCGCGGGGATCGTGGAGACACCATTCAGGTCCCCATGAATCAAGTCGCCGGGGTAAATGCAGATTCCACCCACGACCACCGGGATGTTGACTGCCAGGGTGTGGCAATAACCGTGCGAGCAAATCGCGCCCGTGGTGAAAGTCGGGAAGCCCAGCGCCTCGACCTGATCTAGATCGCGACCGCCGCCCGAGGTAATCAAGCCGGCGGCACCAAACGCCTTGTAGGTGGAGCACATGACTTCGCCGAAGGTGGCCGACACGATGGGGACATCGAGGTCCTGATAGACCATGACCGCGGGGCCGGGCAGCTTGGCGTACGAAGCGACCTGGTCGCTCATGCTGGCATACACATCGCCACCGCGCGGGGGAGCCATGCTGCGGAAGGTCGAGGTCACCGCATAGCCGACCATCGGGGGCATCTTGGGAAAGCTGGCTTTGATCGTGTCATTCATAAAGCCGACATTGCGCGGACGCACATCGAATAGCTCGATGGCATTGCAAATCGTTGGCGTATCAAACTTCTTCAGTTCCTCGAACCAGGCCGGCAGCGACATTTTGGGATCTTTCTCCGCAGGAGAGGGTAATATCAACACCACAGCATCCTCGAATGGATGCGATTCGTCACTATAGTTTGAACGGCGAAGGGGAGCAATCATCGCCCCGGGAAATGCTGGAAACATCTGTCTCCCGATTCCCAATGACACGAGCGCGCTCCCTTAGAGCACCAAAATAGGAATTCCAGATTTGAATGCCGCGAGCTCTGTCGTAACATAGGGTGAGGATCAGGTGGTCGACCAAATTTCTGCTGAGTATTCAGATTCTGTTCTGACAGAAAAATGTTGGGACAGAAAAATAGGAATCAGCGATCCAGCCTTCGACCTCGTCTTCATTTTTCTGTCAGAAATAGCAACTCTCCGTCGGGTGCCAAGCAAATCGGCTCGCGGATGTTAAAACATTTCATTCTGCAAAGGATCGATAGATATGCCGCTCCCCACCAAGACGCTCAGTGAAGTCTCGGCCGAGTTCGGGATTCCGGAAGCAGAAATTCGCGCGCTGATCGACTTGGGAAAAATTCGAGCGGTCTTCCGGAAGGGGAAATTTCTGATCGCCCCGGACGAGATCGTCAAACTTCGGCGCGTGCGAAAGACAATCCCTGAATCCTCGGGCAAGTCGACCCCGCCGTCAGCACCCATTGCCAAGCCAGCGCCCATTGCGAAGCCCTTGCCGCCGAAACCGGGGCAACAGCCACCGCGGCCGTTTGGATCGTAAGGGGGCCGGCTATTCCGTTTTGCTCAATTCCGTTGATCCAAGTTGCTTCCGCTTCCGTTTCCAAGGCAGCCGAAGTCGCCAAGACTTCGGGGATTGTTACCGACGCGGCCAGAACTCTTGGCGGGTTCTGCTCCCTTCAATCTGGAGAGACGAAACATGGCAGAAGCAATTGGCGTCATCGTATTTCTAGGCACGCTGTTGTTTGGCTTTGTCGCATTCATCACGGCAATCACTAGTTTTGTGATTGTGCACCCTCAGGAAGAGAAGGTCATTCTCTATTGGGGCAAATTCTCGGAATTGCTGGTCGATCCGGGAGTGTATTTTCGCATGATCTGGGGCCGACAGTTGCATACGGTTACCCTGAAACGGCAGACGCTGGAACTGGCTCGGACCACCGTCGCCGATGGTAACGGCAATCCCATCGTGATTGCGGCGGTGGTCACCTACCGTTACGTCAACTCCAAGAAGGTTGCCCTGGAGATCCAGGATGCACATGGTTTCGTGAAGACGCAGTCGATGGCCGTGCTGAAGCAGGTGGCTTCGAAGTATCCCTACGAATCGCCTGACGGACACAGCTTAAAGGCCGAAGCCCAAGCGATTGGTGCGGAAATGGTGGCCTTGCTGCAGACCAAGGTGGATGCAGCGGGTACCGAGGTCCTGGCGTTTGAGCTGTCCGACCTGAGCTACGCTCCGGAAATCGCCCAATCGATGCTGGTACGCCAGCAGGCTCAGGCCCTGGTGGATGCCCGGAAAATTGTGGTGGAAGGGGCCGTAGAAATCGTTTACGAAGCCATTCATCAACTGGAAGCCAAAGGACTGGGGCTGGGCGAAGGGGAACGTGCGCGGCTGGTTTCCAATCTGCTGACCGTCATTTGCGGCGAGGCCAAAGTGCAGCCGACCTATCCGATTCACTCGGGGCAGGATTCACAGCCTCCCAAGGACGATCGGATGTACGGACTGCTGGAACAGATCTCGCGGAATACGACGCCGAAGGCCTAATCGGTGGTTGTAGAGTCGGACAATCGAGGGGCGTCCCTCCGGGCAATGCCGTGAAGGATACTTCGACGTCACGGGAGGGTGAGGCTCCTGCCGAACCGCAAGCGTTTATCGGCCCTCGCCAGACTATGCGGTTCGGCAGGAGCCTCACCCTCCCATCGACTCGAATCTCGAAATGGATCAGACTTCTTAAACTCGGTGCCGTCACTCGCGCACCACGAACTCGTCGAGATTGAGCAAGATCCGGCTGAGGGTCACGCTGGTTGCCGTTTCGAGTTCGTCGCCAGGTAACGGCTTCGCGCCCGCGAGTTTCTCGGCAGCACCAGTCTCTGCGGCGATCTGCCCCTTGAGCTCCTCGTGCAATTGCCACAATCGCGCGGTCTCGGCCGAGGTGGGAATTCGGCCGAGGCAGAGTCGGAACAGGTAGTTGACACGGTCCTGGCCCCCCGACTTTTGCTCGGTGACGGCACGCCGACCCAACGCTTGGGCACACTCGAAAAAGACCGGATCGTTCAACAAAGTCAGCGCCTGTAACGGCGTGTTGGACCGTTCGCGGCGCACGCAGGCGCTGTTCGAGTCCGGAGCATCGAACGACATCAACATCGGATAGGGAACGGTCCGCTGAAAGAAGATGTAGAGACCGCGGCGGTACTTGTCGGCACCGATGCTTTCGGGCCAGCGGACGCTGCCCGCGTAACCCAGTTCTGCAACCCCCGGCGGCAGCGGTGGACGGACGCTTGGTCCACCGACACGACGGTTCAACAGGCCGCTCGCGGTGAGGTTCAGATCGCGGACGGCTTCGGCCTCCAGGCGGAAGCGGTTTTGATGCGACAACCAGATGTTCTTGGGGTCGCGTTCGTGCAATTCAGGACGATTCCGCGACGACTGGCGGTAGGTGGCCGAACTCACGATCAGCTTGACGAGTTCCTTGCGACTCCATTTCCGAGCTAGCAATTCCGCAGCCAGCCAGTCGAGCAACTCCGGATGGGACGGCAACTCGCCTCGCACGCCGAAATCCTCAACGGTCGCGACGAGTCCGCGACCAAACAGATATTGCCACCACAGGTTGACGGTGACTCGACTGGTCAGCGGATTGGCGGGATCGACGATCCATTTCGCGAGGTCCAGGCGTGTTGTTGCTGCAGACGAAGGAAGAGCATGCAGCACCAGCAGAGTCCCAGGCTGGACCGGGTCTCCTTTCCGCAGGAAGTCACCACGCACGAGAATTGTCGTGGCCCGCGGAGTCGCCAGTTCATTGACTGTTTGAGCCTTCGTGGCCGGATCGAGCGGTGCGCTCTTGAGATGCGCGACAGCCTCGTTTTGAAGCTTGGAATAGTCGGGATCGATCGTCTTAAAATAGTTGGTGATGTCCACCTTCTGCGCGTCGCTCCGCTCAGCCGAGGGCCGTTTCAAGGCGGCGATCACCGTGTCAGGCATGGGGGTCAACTTCAACGGCGGTGCCTGTGGTGTCACTGACAGTCGAAACTTGCCGATCGTGTGCTTGAGACCGTGTTGCTGGTCCAGTTTAACCACGAGTGTCTGCTCACCGGTGAGTGGCGTTTCGCATTCAAACACTGCAATGTGCGGCACTCCATACTTATCCGCGACTGCCCAACCGGTATCCGTCTTTCCATCCAATACGGCCGAAATCGGGAAGGCAACTTTCTTACCGTCGTTGCCCTGCTCGAAGTCAGCTTGAGCGTTCTTCAGAGCGACCGGCTTGCCCGGTTCAGTGGAACTCGTGGATGCCGTGACGCTGAATTCGGACAGTACGAAATTCCCATGCGGCGTGCGACCGGGGCCCTTGGCGGGCAGCTTGTCATCGGGCAGGACTTCCAGCCGGAATCCCGTGATGGCCGCGGCCGGAGTCTTCGCCGTAATGGTGTAGAGGTCCGTTTCTGGATTCGCTCCGGATACCAGCGATGATCCGTCGGGAAGTTGCGTGAATTTCGCTCCCTGCTGGGACACCACGCTGACCGGCACGAGCACCGTCCAATCAACGGCAGAGTTCCCTGCCAGCGATTGCTCCCACGCCGCTTGCCGGCCCGGTAGTTGTTCTTGCTCAAACTTGGCGAGGGCGGCTGCAAACGGAGCGTGCTCGAGATCAAATTTCGCCTTGGCGGTCGCCACCGTTGCCGCTTCATCAGGCGTCGGAGCGGGCATCTCGACTTCCTGAATCGAATTCAGGTAGGCAAACAATTGGAAATACTCCCGCTGCGTGATCTGATCGTACTTGTGGGTATGACACTGGGCACAGCCCACAGTCAGCCCCAGCCAGACCGAGCCGAGCGTATTGACCCGATCCACGGTCGCCGCCACGCGGAACTCTTCCTGGTCGGCTCCGCCCTCTTTGTTGGTCAGCGTATTGCGATGGAAGCCAGCCGCCATCCGCTGGTCCATCGTTGCATTCGGCAGCAAGTCCCCCGCGAGCTGCTCGACGGTAAATTCATCGAATGGTAGGTCGCGATTGATGGCATCGATGACCCAGTCGCGATACCGATACGCGAATGGCCGCGGGGTGTCTTTCTCATAGCCGTCACTGTCCGCATAGCGCGCCAGATCAAGCCAATGCCGTCCCCAACGCTCACCGAAATGAGGTGACTTGAGAATCCGGTCGACCAGATGTTCGTAAGCCTGCGGATCCTGATCCTGGATGAAATCGTCAATCTCGGCGGGCGAGGGAATCAATCCCAATAAATCCAGATACAGCCGTCGAATGAGCGTCGACCGATCGGCTTCCGGAGCCGGCGCGATTCCTTCATGTTCCAGCTTCGCGAGAACAAACCCATCAATCGGATTCTTGATCCACGCTGGATTGGTCGTCGTCGGTGGGGACGAGCGTTTCACCGGTTGAAAGGCCCAATGCTCAGACTTCTTGAGCAAATTACCAGGCGCGTCATCGGGCCAGACGGTTCCTTGATCGATCCAGGCTCGGACCAGGCCCACTTGTTCCGCAGTCAGCCGTTCGCCTTTGGGAGGCATAATTCGATCGGGATCAACGCCTGCGATGTACTCGATCAAGGGACTGGTGGCACTCTGTTTGACCTCGACCACTTTCCCCGAGTCGCCCCCTTCCAGAGCCGACTTCTTCAGATCGAGCCGCAAGCCGCTGAGCTGCTTGTCAGGCCCGTGGCACTTGTAGCAATGCTGGGCAAACAGCGGCTGGATGTCCTTCACAAAGTCGACCGGCCGCGTGGCAGCCGGCGGTAGAGTCGTCTCGGCTTGAGACCACGCGGGCAGCGCAATTTCCCCGAGGACAACTCCGACGACCAACATCCAGCTCGCACGATGATCAGTCCGCAGCATCACACGCCCTCAACCAAGTTTCCAACGGCAATAACCAATCAACAGATTCTAATGCGATCGGGGGCTCGTCGGAAGTGCTTATGAAGAGTCGGGGATCGCTATCTCCCCGTTGCAACGGCCAAGGCCTTCTCCGGATCAACTCCGCGAGCAGCACCTAATCCCGGGCTGACGGCGATGTGGCGGCGAATCTCGTTGGTGGTGAGGGCCAGGTGTTCGAGTTGCCGGCAGACATGATGGGCGTCGCGGCATGCTGTTTCCAACTGCGGGAACAGGCCCGATCCGAGCCGGCTCTGGGCCAGTTCGACCGCGAGTTCATTGATCTTTTGGTTCAATCCTCGCCGCAAGCCCCGCGTAAACATCATCAGCAAGAGACCCGACCAGAGGACGAGGAAGACCCCGGCCGCGATGTAGAATTCCATCGTCAGAATCGGCGTCTTCAAGAAGACCGAATCCCAGAAGAAATTCTTGCCGATGCGGAAGATGAGGTAACTCACAAACGCGAGCCACAGGACTTCGTAACAGGCACGGCGGAACCAGCCTGACTGGCGGCGGGCGAGAGTCGAGATAATCTCTTCGACCGAGCGACCGGCATCACCCAGGAATTGACTTTCCACGCGAGCCGCCTCGTGTCGCAGATGTTTCAGATCGGAGACTTGCAGGATCCGCGAATCAAACCGGGCCGAATGGACGTATCCCGACAAGACCAACTGAGCTTCTCGCAACACGTGGTCGTCGAGCCCCAAGGTTGCCAGTTGCTGCATCCGGTCTTCGCTCTCTTGCTCAACCCGGCGCGAATTCAGCCACTGCACGCCCTGCATGGCGCCGAGAATCGCCAACTGGGCTGAACTGCGGGCTCGGACTAAGGTGGCCGATGCCAGCAAGGTCCCCAGGCTGTTATACAGCCGCAAGACCGACGAGAACGGGCTGAAGCCCCAGATCTGAGCCACCTCACCGAGCAGCCGGCGCTCCCACAGATTGCGACTTGCCAGGAGTTCGTCTCGCAGCCGCACGGTCATCGTGGCCAGCATGCGCTGCCGCTGCCGTTCGAGTTCATCTTCGAGTTCCACCAGTCGTAGTTCATGATCGGCCAGCGATTTCCGGCAGTGATCGAGCGCCGCCTGCACGAGATCCAGCAGATTGGCCCGACGCACCTGCGTGCGCTGCGCCGTTCCCAATTCACGAGACAGCAGATCAAGCAGCCGCGAAAAATCGCCGCTGGGCCGCTGTCCTGCCGCTTGTTCCCGCAAGGCTCGCAACGAGTCCACGAAGAAGACATCGGGGACTTCGTAGTGGTCGGCCAGCAGACTTCGCCAGTCGTCGCGGATATCTTCATCCAGATCCGCATGAGTCTGCACGAAGATCAACCGGCATCCCGCCGCGGCCTGAGACAACTCTTGAACAACCCGTGCCGAGCGGTATTTTTGTTGTGTCGATGTGTAGAGCAGAACATCGCAATGCGGCAGCATCTGACGCAGTCGTTCGAGATTGCTGCCCGCCGTTTCGGCCTCGTTGGTATCGGGATCGGGACAGTCAACGATGACGATATCGCGCAAGGCAGGCGCATCGACCAGCGTGATTTCAAACGCTTCCAGTGGCAATCCCAGCGGTTCCAGCTCCGTCAACGGATGGGCGACGAGAATCGGACGAGTCGTCGTCGGCCGCTGTCGTCCGCTGGCCGTGCATTCGCGACCGACCAGCGCATTGATCAGGGCACTCTTGCCAGTTCCGGTGCCGCCGAATGTGGCGACAACCAGCGGGGCTTCCAGGCGCACGCGCAATGATTCAACGCGAAAGACGACACGCCGCAGCAACGCCCGGCTAGCCTGCAACGGCTCCCAGTTGGAGTCAATCTCCAACCAGGAGTTGAGCCGCTCCAGAAGGTCATCGACCTGCGCCAGCAACTCAAGCTGCAGGAGTTCCGGCACAGACATGGTGAGGTCCTAGAACTTTGTCAAACTTAGATTTTGGGTCGATGCCCTATCTGGCGAAGCACTGGCACAGCCAGTGCCACCCTACTGTACCAGATAAATGACGAGGCGCAGCATAAAACCGCGCGCCCTGCCAACAGCAGAGCACGCGGTTTTAAATTCAGCATTAATTCGCCGTAACTCGTTACAAGCTCAGCAGATCAGGTCTTGACCTTGTGGGCTTTGGCCTTCCGAGCCTTGGAATTCGCGGGACGTTGTCCCTTATTTGCTTTCTTGATCACTCGGTGTGGCTTAGCCATTTCGTCCTCAAAGCTTCCTGCACAAACAATTTGGAAGTCCTCAATCAGGACCTCTTCAACCCGTAGTCTATCGGCTTAGCCGACGTCTGAAAAGGATCGGTTTGCGAAAAATCCGCATTCACGCTGATTTCTGCGGATCAGATTGCGAATTACACATGGCGACCCAAACCAATTCAGGCGGCAGATTTACATCCTTCTTGAAAGCGCCTCACAGCCTTCAGTTGATCGGAATTCAGGCGCACCCCACAACGCAACTCTTGCAGTCGCTGCACGCCCCCTTCTGGAGTGCTAACTAATTCTGTAGCAATCAGATATGCGACGACAATACAAGCACTGCGTCCGTGTCCTAAAGCGCAATGAACGTAAACCGCTCCATCCGCAGTTGCCTGCTTTAGCCAGTTAATTGCGTCGTCCATTTGTTGGGGGGTGGGGGCGGTCGCATCCAGCAGGGGAAGAGAACGATACCCCGGAAGGTTTCTCAGGGGTAAGACTTCACTCAGTTCAGCCGCCAGATCGAGATCTGCCACCCAATCGAAATTGTCAATTCCGTAGGTTGCCTCCTGAGCCGTGAGCTTTCGTCCCAAAAACAGGTTCGGACAGATTTCGACAAATGCCAATTCGCGACCGATGTTGCGATGAATCCAAAGCAGATATTCGTTGAGCAGGAAATAAGGGCAAAAAATCATCCAACTTCCAATTCCTCGCCTGCCGGAACTGTTCTTCAGCAGCCGGGGCGATCCTATACCCGTGTAGAGCGCCGCCATCCACAAGAACGAGAGGGCGGCATACAGCAGCACCGGACTTAACATCGGAAATAGAGTTTCCAACATAGACACTGCAAGAATGCCGTACAGCGCGGCCGCGATCACCATGATGCAAGCGTATTTAAGCGACACGACTTCGCTCCAATTGCCGTTACCGCTGCTTCGATAAAAACCGCTCGAACTCATCCGGCAGCGGCGATTCAAATCGCAACGACTCCTTCGTCCGCGGATGGTCGAAACCCAGGATCGCCGCGTGGAGAGCCAGCCGATTTGCTCGCCAGCCGGGATGATAGGACAGGTCGGTCCGATACCGTTCGTCTCCCAGCACGGGGTGATCCGCATCCGCAAAATGGACGCGAATCTGGTTGCGGCGGCCGGTTTCCAGGCGGACTCGGACGTAGGTCGCTGATGTCAGCAAACGTTCGACCCTGTAGTGCGTGATGGCGATTTCCCCCTCGTCTTCGTCCTCGGTGGAATATCGCTGCAAGCTTTTGGTTGTCCCCATGCGGGTGGAAAACGTTCCGGTCGGCTCTTGCAGGACGCCCGCGACGATTGCGGCGTATTCGCGCTCTGCCTTGTGAACGCGAAATTGCGAAATGAGTTCATTGGCAATCCGCGGATTTTTGGCGAATACCAACAGTCCTGAGGTCCCTCGATCCAGGCGATGCACGACCGTGGCCCGGCCGCGACGTCGCGCCAGGTAGACATTCAACGCACCCAGCAGGGTGTTCTTTTCCCCGTGATCGGTTGGCACGGTGAGGATCGCCGCGGCCTTGTCGACCACGATCAAATGCTCGTCTTCGAACACCGTGCGAAATGCCGAGTTGGCTCGATCGGGGGGCGGTTCGTGATAGCGGGTATGGGGATCGTGGCGGACGACGATCGCGTCCCCCAGCTTCACCTGGGTGCCTGGTTCGCTGCAAACCTCACCATTCAGACGAACGCATTGGTGATGGAACATCCCTCGAATCTCGGAGCGCGAACGGCCCGTGAGATCCCGGACGACTTGATCCAGCCGGCCTGAGCTCTCCGTGGCCACCACTTGCTGCAACTCAACTATCGCCATTTACCGGCCTTAACCATTCTGCTGCGGTAGGAATCTCTGAATGCTGGTTCTCAGCTTATCGAAGATCGCTACTGAGGGGGAGGCGGAGCGTGGCGTGGAGAATTTGAAAATAATTCGACACATGACCCGGACTTCGTGGAAACTACTAGAGAGAGGCATTCGCCCCGTGGAGTGAATTGATTTCTGTCCGCCAACGAGAGGCTCATCATGCGCCGCATTTCTGCTTTTTTGACCGGGTTGGCTATGGCCCTCTGCCTGCTGGCGACGCCAGTCTCGGCACAGGTCATCATTATCAATCCGCCTCACCCGCCACGACCGATTCCGCGGCCCACAGTGCCCGCACCACGCGTGACCGAATACCGCATTCAATCGGTCGAAATGCAGGCGCAAGTCCGCGATCAAGCCGCACAGGTGCAGATCTCGCAGGTCTTTGAGAATGTCGGCAGCCAGACGATTGAAGCTTCGCTGTTCTTTCCGCTGCCTGATTCTGCCACGATCTCGGGATTGACCCTGCTGGTCGATGGCAAGGAACTTCCCGGAAAATTGCTCCCCAAGGATGAAGCCCGGCGGATCTACGAAGAAACCGTCCGCCGCCAGCGAGACCCCGCGTTGCTGGAATACATGGGCCAGGGGCTCTATCAAACGAGCGTCTTCCCCATTCCCGCCAAGGCAACTCGTAAAGTTGAGATCCGTTACTCACAACTCCTGGTGAAAGATAGCGGACTCATCGATCTCAGCCTGCCATTGGGGACGAACAAGTTTTCTACCCGACCGATCGACAAGCTCGAGGTCACCGTGCGAATTGAGGCGGGTGACGCCATCAAGACGATACACAGCCCCAGCCACCGCATTGATATCGAACGTCCCGATTCCAACCGAGCTGTCTGCAAGTTGTCACTGACCAACGTGTATGCTCCGGATGACTTTCGGCTGTTGTATGGCACGCAGAACGGTCTCGTCGGGATGAATGTCGTCAGCTACCGCCCCAGCCCGACCGAGGATGGTTACTTCCTGCTCCTCGCCAGTCCCGAAGTGAAATCGGCGATGGAGAACAAGGTCGACAAGACCGTTGTTGTGGTCGTGGACAAATCAGGCAGCATGAGCGGTGCGAAGATCGAACAGGCTCGCGAAGCCCTGAAGTTTGTCGTGCGGCAACTGCGGCCCAGCGATACGTTCAATATTGTGGCGTATGACTCGGGGGTCGAAGCCTTCCGTCCGGAACTGCAGCGTGCGGATGAAGCGACAGTCAAGGCGGCGGTCGGGTATGCCGAGGGACTGTTCGCCGGCGGCGGGACCAATATCGACGGAGCCCTGCAAACGGCTCTGAAAATGCTCGCAGACAAGTCGCGGCCGAACTATGTGCTGTTCCTCACCGACGGCTTGCCGACGATTGGTGAGACCAACGAGATGAACATCGCCAAGAACGCGGGCCTGGCCAATACCGTGGGGGCACGAGTCTTCAGCTTTGGTGTCGGTTATGACGTCAACAGCCGGTTGCTCGACCGCGTGTCGCGTGATCTGCGTGGGCAATCGGTGTATGTGAAACCGAACGAGAATATCGAGTCGCAAGTGGCGATCCTCTACAACAAGATCGGCTCGCCCCTGCTGACCGATCTGGCGCTGGCGTGGGAGTTCGACCAGCCTCTGGGGGCTGAATCCGGCGCGGCGATTTCGCGAGCCTATCCGAAGCAATTGACCGACTTGTTCCAGGGCGAGCAAATCGTGATGGTCGGCCGCTACAAGGCGAACGGCACGGCCAAAGTGACGCTGACTGGCTCCATTGGGGGCGAGAAACGTAGCTTCGCTTTCCCTGCGACGCTCGTCTCGCAATCTTCGAATGAGACTCACGGCTATGTCGAAAAACTCTGGGCGACACGACGGATCGGTGAGATCATTGATGAGCTCGATCTGCGTGGTCACAACAAGGAACTGATTGACGAGTTGGTGCAGCTCTCGCTGAAGCATGGAATCCTGACTCCTTACACCTCGTTCCTGGCAGATGAACGAACCAATTTGACTGCACAGGCTGCCAATGCCGGGGTGGCGCTGGACAAGGTTGAAAAGCAACTGCGGCAGAATGTGGGAGGCCAGTCTGGCTTCTCTCAACGGGCTGCTAAAGGCCGTCTGCAAGCCGCAGCAACACCCGCAGCGGCGGCCGCCGAGCCGACATCGGGGAAAGCCAAAGATGACCTAGCCCGACGTGGTGCCTACGGCGGCGTGAACTCGTCCAGCAAGGCGGCGCTCTACGAGGACGCGGATGGAAATACTCAGGTTGCGGCAGGCGTCCAGAACATCGGTCAGAAGACGTTCTATCGCCGCGAGAATCAATGGCGTGATTCCAGCGTGACGCCGGAACAGGAAAAGAAGGCCCAGCGCGTCAAACAGTTCAGCAAGGAATACTTCGAACTGGCGACCAAGCACGGACAGCACATGTCGAAGTATCTGGCCTTCACCGAACCGGTACTCGTCAATCTGGGTAACGAGACTTATCAGATTGATCCGCCCGATGAAGAAGTGAATTGAGCAAACCGCAACGACCATGTGGCAGGTGAGTTCTTAATTGATGGGGCTCACCTGCCTTTTTTGTTGGCTTGCAGCGGATTCCTACTTCGACTGCCCCGTCCCCTCGAGCCTCTCCAGCGCCACCTTCGCTACCGCCCTGACTTCCGGATCCTTATCCGTGGTCAATTCTCGCAATTGCGGAATCGCCTCTTTGCCCTTCTCGCCCTGGCCACCGAGAAACCGCGCGGCGAGAATTCTCGCGCGGGGATCGGGATCTTTCAGCTTCACCAGCATTTCGACCCTGAGTTTTTCTATGGCTTCAGGCGACACCACGGGTGCGTCCGAACGGCGACACGCCAAACTTGAAAAACACAAAACTGCCGTGAGACAACCAACGAGGACCAGACGCAGCATGACCAGTGTTTCCGATAAGGCGAGAGGCGCCATGTAATCGAAGTGTAGAAGAATTCGCGAGAATTCTTGACGTATTGTGGACGAACTCGTGTGAATTCTTGCCCGTGTAACGCGGACATCGGAGGACATTCCGCTCAAGAATTCCAAGCTTACGGCATCCCCACAACTTCACCGCCGCGGATCGTCGAGAGCTGCTTGTACTGCGTCTGATCGATGTTCTCGCTGAGGAATCGGACGGCTCCGTCGCCGAACAGGAAATTGCCGCCGCCGACATGATCGCTGCGAAAATTGCTGGTCGTGCTGACGCCACCGTTCAGACTGTCATTGCAATTATTGTCATCGGCGGAATTGAGGTCACCGTAGAGGCTTTCGGTCACCGGATTCTTGTTTTGACGTTCAATCGTCGATCCAAAAATGCTGGTGGATCTGGGCATGGCCGCCCCGAAGGCGTTGGCCACGTATTTCGTGTTGAAGTTCGCCTGGATCCAGCCCTGATACGCGACGCCGGGCGTGGCGGGCGTCGTACAGCCAATCCCCGTGCAAACCGTCCACTTCGAGCCGCCCGTCCCTTCACCGACCGCCATCGTGTTGCTGGCCCCATCGGTCACGTCACTCAGCCGCGTGTGATGAACCAGGTCGAACATCCCCAACTGGCTGCTGGGTACGGGCGTGGGTGAGTTATACAGGCACCAGGAATCATTCGGCCCCTTCGAGAGGATATAGTCGGTCGCCCCCAGGCTACCAGCCGCGAAGACCGGTAAGGCGCCACCAAATGCCGTGTTAATCGCCGAGCAATCGAGCGGATTGCTATGTGCAGCCGAGGGACAGAGATAGACCGGGATCGACTTCGAACTCACCGTGGCACCCGGTTGCTGACTCCAGGGCACGTTGCTGTTGTAGATATTGTACAGGTTTGCCTGATCAACATACGGCAGCAACATCGTAAAGTGACTGGCATAGGCACTCCAGTTGGTGCCAACTTGCTTGGTCAAACCGCCCGGAAACGTGCGGAAGGTATCGTGATAGTTGTGAAGTGCCAGGCCGATTTGCTTCAGGTTGCTCCGGCACTGAGACCGCCGGGCTGCTTCCCGAGCCTGCTGCACGGCCGGCAGCAGCAGAGCAATCAGCACCGCAATGATGGCGATCACCACCAGCAATTCAATCAGCGTAAATCCGCGCGGACGCGACCAGGTGTGCTTTGGCACTCTGCTTCTCCTGCTGGGATACAAGAATTCGGGAAGAGAAAAGAAACGCCCGAACCAAGAAAATAAAACGCCGGAGAACTCGGCATCGACGCCGGTGATCCTAACAATGTATCCCCTCAAGTCTCAAGCCGACTTTAATGGATTACTCACAGCAAGTTCGTTTAGAGTACACATTTAGCAGAACGTGTCGGGTGATACTAATCGCACGGAATGCGTGCAAATGACATGACGTCAAAGTTTGAGGCACACACCTCCCCAAAGCATTCAGATAAGTCATCTAGTCTTCGTGAAGCGACCGGGATGTTGGATGCGGTCATTGCGACAGTGGGAGGCGGAGATCACCAGAGAATCTCGATAGAGATACTGTAGCCTGACTGTCCGAGTCGGGTTGTCTTCGCCTGCCTGCACCCGACTCAGAGAGTCAGGCTACAGGTCCGACTGATGCCTCACCCTCGCAAGACGTCGAATTCTCCTTCGCCGCGAAAAATACAGGACGTCGACATTCTAATGGGTTGATCTCGCGTGCCGTGGGTCGGCCGAATCAATCGTCCTCATCTTCATCTTCGTCGTCATCAAAATCAGGATGCAACGGGTCGTTCGGATCGAAGAAGAAATCGCCCAGGCCCATGGGGATCGCGCTGCCGCCCAGTGACTGGTTGCGTCGGCGGGCGAGATGGTCGAGGTCCAGGGCCTCCTCGCCCAGGCAGCGGAACAGGGCTTCCTGCCAGACTTTGTCCTTAGAGATCGGGTGCTCTTTGTCCTGCAACATCCGCTTGACCGCGTACCGCAAGAGGTTGATGCCGTCACGGGTTGAGAAGTCGAGCTTCAAGCCGTGGGCTCGCTGGAGGAACTCGACCGTCAAGTTGATTAAGTCGGCTTCCACAAACGGCAGGTGGTACTTGAGGATCGCGAACTCTTCCTGCTTGCTGGGGAATCCCAATTGCAAGGTCGGCTGCAGGCGGCTGAGGATGTAGTCGGGGATTTCAAAGGTGGATTCATCGATGTTCATCGTCACGGCACAGCGGAAGTCGCGATGGGCCGGAATGGTGATGCCGGCGACGATCGATTCGACATAGCGGCGATGGTCGAGCAGGGGGGCGAGACTCGCCCACGACTTCTCGTTCATGCGGTTGCCTTCGTCCAGCAGGCAGATGCCCCCACGAATCATGGCGGTCACCATCGATGAGGCGTGATAGACAATCTTACCGCTTTCGGCCAGGACCGGGGTGACCAGCAGATCCTCGGGACGTGTGTCGGCCGTGCATTGGAAGATGTAGAGTTCCTGCTTGCGCAGCTTGGCGCCGGCCATGGCCAGGGTTGTCTTGCCGATACCGGGCGGACCGACCAGGCGCGGGGCGAGGGGCAGGTCGCGGTCATCCACCACCAGCCAGCAGGCCAACAGTTGCTTCAGAACCTCCCGTTGACCAATCCATTCTCCGTCCGATGTGTCGGGATGCCCCAGGAACAAACGCACGCCGTCAATTTCAACCGATGTGGACATGAAGCCTCGACAGACAAGAAGTCAAACGTGGGTGTAGCCAGTAGCGGCTCGACCGTGACGAATTGTACTGAGCATGTAGCAGAACTCGCCAGAGTTCTCCCCAGACTGGTAGTCGCGCATTTTTTCACCTCTCACCCTTCACCCTTCATCCTTCCCCCCTCACCCTTCAATCTTCCCTATTCGATTTGCCGCTCCTCCCGCCAGTTTGTTACCATGCAGGCTGCTGCCATTTCTCAGACCCTGAGACACCACCACGAGCTATCAGTTTTAGAGAAGGATCGCCCTCATGTTGGGTACGGAATTGAATCCCCGCGATTATTTGAAGCGTTGCGCTGCCGAGTTCGATCGTTTGGACCTGTCGCAGATTGAAGGCCTCGCCGACGACATTTTTGAAGCTTACGAACACGGGAAGTTCGTGTTCATCTGCGGTAACGGGGGGAGCGGTTCGAACTCGTCCCATTTTTGCGAAGATCTGGGTAAGAGCACGCTGCGCCGCGAAGATTTCACCAAAGAGGGCATCAAGCGACTGAAGGTGATGAGCCTGACCGATAACACCCCGTATATCCTCGCGTGGGGAAATGACGAGGGATTCGACCGCGTGTTTGTTGAGCAATTGAAGAATTTCGGCTCGAAGGGTGATTTGCTGATCGCCATCAGTGGCAGTGGTAACAGTCCGAACATCCTGAGTGCGGTCGAATGGGCGAATACGCATGGGTTGAAGACTTGGGGGATCACCGGCTATGAGGGTGGCAAGCTGAAGTCGCTCGGCAAGAAGAATCTGCACGTGCCGCTGGATGACATGGGGATGGTGGAATCGATCCATCTGGTGGCTTTTCACTGGATTTTGAATGATATTCATGGCCGGATCAACAAGGTGGGACGGCATGCGGTGAAGTAGCGAGGCGGCACTGATATGCAAACGGTCGATCGTAAAAGCTCTCTGTTTGCGAGATCAACTTGGTGTGAGAGTATGAGCGTGTGAGAGTCACGGAGTAGCAGCGCAGTCGGTCTTCACCCTCGTACCCTGGCACTCTCACACCCTCGTACTGTTGCTGGTGGCAAATCCCTGAATAATAGCGACAAAAGACGGCCACGAAGAAGACCAGGATCAAACGCATGGCATGGATATTTGCGGGCTGCGGTCTGATGGGGAGTGCCGTGGCCTTGTTCGCCTATGCGGGGGACACGTGGTACGACCGCGCGTTGTCCTCGATGGAGGCCGACTTTCGGGCCAAGTTGCGCCGGATGAGAGTTTCCAGTCGCCACTTGCGCAAATGGCTGGTTGCCTGGTCGATCCTGGTGCTCTCCACCTTCCTGGCCTTCTGGTTGATTCTTGACATGCCGATATTCGGTCTGTTGTCGGCCGGTCTGCTGGTCGGTGGCCCGTGGTATATCGTAGGCAGAATGGCCGAAAGTCGTCGCGAACGGATTGAAGATCAACTGGCAGACTCGATGGTGGCCCTGTCCAGTGCGATCCGGGCCGGGCTGTCATTGGGGCAATCGCTGAAGATCCTCGCCGATCAATGTCCGCATCCCATCTGCCAGGAGTTTCGCCAGATCGTGGGCGAATTCACGATGGGCAAGCCGCTCGAACAATGTCTGGTCGAAACCCGCGATCGATTGAACAGCGAGAATTTCGCGCTGTTCTCGGCAGCCATGCTGGCCAGTCGTGAAAGCGGTGGGCGGTTGAACGAAACGGTGGAACGCATCGCCCATTCCGTGCTCGAAATGCAGCGCGTCGAACGCAAGGTACGTTCCGAGACGGCCCAGGCCCGGACGTCGGCCGTTTACATGGCATTGGCGCCAGTGTTCATTCTGTTGCTGTATTACTTTGTGGTCGATCCAGTGAATACCGAAAAGCTCTTTACGACGTTGCCCGGGCAACTGATTCTCAGTGCCGCGATTATTTTTAATGTCGTCGCCTATCTGTGGGCTCGACAGATTTTGAGCCCAGATATTTGATGGAAGCTGTTCGACGATCCAAAAGCGAAATCAGAATTTTCGTAGAAGATTTGCTGACAGAATGAGATGACGACAGAAAAATAGATACGGAGCGCGAGACGTTCGGTCAAATCGATATATCAGGATTTTTCTGTCGTCACATTTTTCAGTCATAAATGATCAAGGATTTTTGACCACGAATAATTCGAATAACACGAATGTGGAAGGGGGACGCTGTTCCCTTGCATGCCTTTTCAGGATTTCCATTCGTGTTAGTTGTGTGATTCGTGGTCCACACGTTCGTGATCAATGGGATGTTTGGTGACCTGTAATAATCGAAAAAACGGATACAGATAACGCAGTTCGGCGGAGTTGTTTCGCACGGAATTCGGACTCGATTAACACCGCGGAGTTCTGATCGTAAATCATGTCACCAAACCTCCTACCGGCGATTCTCGCGAGTGCTTGCCTGGCGGCGGCGTTCTTTGTCTTGTCGCGGACGGTTACCAATACGCTGCATTCCGATGACGCCGAGCAGGACCTCGAGTGGCGGTATGACGTAAATCGGATCAACGAGCTCCGCAAGATCGACATCGTGTATCGTTTGTTTCAGCCGTTGATTCATTTCCTCGCCCAGTTCAATCGCGGGGCATTCAAGTCCACGCTGTTCGAGATGCACCGTGAAATCCAGGCGGCCGGCCTGCCGCGATACTGGACCGCAGCCGAGTACCTCGCCAAATTGGAAGTCCAGGCCATGTTGATTTCGCCGGCGATCTTCTACTTCAGCTTGAATGTCATGGAGATGCCCGGGATCGTGCTGGCATCGGTTTTCACTGCATTGACGGTCTATATCCTGCGGCGGCAGTTGGCCAATCGGGCCCGGTATCGCTTGCTGATGATCAAACGCCGAATG
The DNA here is from genome assembly GCA_021732415.1 of Planctomycetaceae bacterium. Lineage (GTDB taxonomy): Bacteria > Planctomycetota > Planctomycetia > Planctomycetales > Planctomycetaceae > JAKFVC01. The sequence goes on along the minus strand of JAKFVC010000020.1, from coordinate 650 downwards.
CCGTTCATGCTGGACTTGTTGACCCTGTTAATGGAAGCCGGGGCGACATTCATGCAGGCGATGAAACAGGGGGTTCAGGAGTTTCGGTTTCACCCCGTCGGGATGGAATTCGGCCGCGTCATGTCCGAGATGAACATGGGCAAGAGCCGCACCAATGCCCTCGAAGCGATGCGCGACCGCCTCAGTGATGACGAGATCACCGGTATTATCGGTTCGATCATCCAGGGCGAGCAATTAGGCACGCCGCTGGCCAAAATTTTCCGGACGCAGGCGGAAGTCTTGCGGATGAAACGCACTCAACGAGCCGAAACGATGGCGGGCGAAGCGGGCGTCAACATGCTGTTGCCGGCCATTTTGATCATGGCCTCGACGGTTCTGGTCATTCTGGGACCATTTTTGTTGAGCTTTATCAACTCGGAACTCATGTGAGGCTGAATCGGTGGCCAGTGTGGAGTAGACTAGGGGTATGTTCGAAGAATCGTTGGTCGTAGAGTTGCGACTTGAAAAGAGATTAATTTTGGCTCCCCTCGCCCTGGTACTCCGGGGAGAGCGACTGTGATTGGAGTCAAGGGTTTAATTCAAATATTTTCGGGTTTAGCGCTGACAAGTGTCTACGTTAAGTAAGTTGTTAAGGATTTATGGGCAGCGTC
>JAKFVC010000042.1 GCA_021732415.1 Planctomycetaceae bacterium | reverse complement strand
GGAATCCAGAGCCTCAACGGCAAACGTGATGCGATGGGATTTATGTTCAACCACGACAATTACACCAGGCAGTTTGCTAACAAGCTCCAACACAACGCTGCTTAGTTTTTTCTGCGCACCTACTTAGTAACTATTGGCCCCGATTGAAACTCGGTCGTTTGTGGATGGACCACGACGTGAACCTCCCGACGAAGCAAGGCAGCCGCCGATTAAAATCAAGCTATATGCCATCAAGGGCACCGTGCACAATCTGGTGTTAACCTAGACCGAGCGATTAACCAGAGAGTTGGAGAGTGTTGGTCGGTTGTTTACGGGTACCATTGCCAAATGTCAGAGTTGGTAACGGCTGCCGCTGGAAACAATCCGAATCAGAGACTTTTCGAACGAGGCGAAAGCTTTGGAAAGAGTATAGAAAAGCCCGCAATATCAGGGATTGTCACCAGCGCAAGCAAAACGCCGGGAGATTGCTCTCTCGGCGTTTCGCGTCAACCACTGGGTAGCGTTATTCCGCTACTCAATAAAAGGCTCACCATTTCAGTCTCGGATCTTTAACCCGGATGTTAACAGTACGCCGAAACTTAGATCCCTTGGCAACACAGTGATGATATTATCCCATCAATTCGGTGCGTCTATGAATTGCCTCAAACCGAGCTCATTCATCAATTGTTGAAACTCCGTCTCTGAAACGAAGAGTATTGTCACGCGGAGGGGCGTGCCAGGGGAAGGAATTGGCATGATCTGATCAGAGAATAGCAGGCTGGTTGATCCGTCCAACTTTCGACTTGGCCACTCATTCGCGACGAGCTTCCTTTGCAAACCAGTGCGTTGCAGTTCCGACCCAAATCTACTCACCGAGCATCCGAACTAGAGATCGCTGGGAGCCTCCGACCAGCCACTCGAGCCGTTGCGGCTTCGACTCCAGTCCGGACCGCTGCATCATCCGAAAGTCCCAGCAGTGAACTCATCAGAACATAGACTGCGAGAGTATCGCCGGGGCCGGTCAGGTTTCCATGGATCACGGGTGTGGTTGGAATCAGGCGCGGCTCCGGCGTGCCGTTCTGCAAATAGGCTCCTGCTTCACCAGCCGTCACAATCAGCCGTGGCAGCGGCCCCAGATGGTGTTTTATCTGTGACACCGCCATTCGCACATTGCCGAGCGATCCGTTTTGGCCGATACGCATGGCGACTTCGCAGGCTTCGGCCTCGTTAAGCAGAATCCAAGAGGGAGTGCCGTTCAACAACGCCAGTTCTTCTGCGGTCCAATCGCCCCGTGCGACAATGGCCATTGGGATCTTGTGACCCGCCGAACTGCAACTGGAGATCAAGTCCTGGAGTCGCCTTACACGACCATCCCTCGATCCCAGATTGGCGAGCGCCGCATCGAAATTCTGACTCAGGTTGCGCGGAATTGGCGTCTTCTGGAGTGCATCGACCCCTGGTCGCGGAATCAGCATGTGTCCATCGGTGAATTGCAGATCGAGCGAGGCTGATGCAGCGCCCGGGTAAGACACGACATACTGTGTATCGAACAGACCTGATTCCAGGAGGTCGCGGATGAGTTTCGAACTCGGTAAGGCCACAGTGCAGGCCACTGCGACGTCAAAGTCGAGGTTCGCGGCAAGCGGGGCAACCTGCCCGACGAAGCCGCCTAATACAGGTTTTTCAAATTGCCAATCGGCGCGGAATTTCTCATGCCCTTGACGCTTGGCTTCCCAGAATGCCATCATAGTAGACTTGAGGTGAACGCGCACGTCGGTGACGAGGTTCCCTACGACGAAAATGCGGCCCTTCGAATTAGACCGTGGTGTCTTGCGAATCACCCGCGGCCACTCCAAACACTCAGTGTTCGAAATAGACAATTGATTCCAGCTCATGATCGACCTCTATTCGGGTTGGAGAGCGAGCTGTTCAGTTCAATACCGAAGCGGTTTGTGGTCAGAACAGGTCATGACCACCAATCCTGAAACGTCCTGAGACTTGGACATTGGTTTTCTGGTTTTTGTAACCAATGCCTCTGAAATGACTTGTAGAGGGGGGATCATGTCCGGCCAGTTCACCCCGGCCTCACGCGGGGAGGTCACCGAGTGGATTCAGCAGTTGGAGTCGGAGTCGGCGTCGCATCGTGATGAGGCGGCGAGAAATATCGTGAGCTGGTACATCGACGATCTCAGAGGCCTCGTCGCCGTACACCTGAGTGACCGGCTACAAAGTCGCGTCGGCATTAGTGATATTTTGCAGGACGCCTTCTTCAGCTTCTTTCGAGGCACATTCGATGTCGTAGATCGCGACTCATTGCGAGTTGTGCTGGTGACATTGGTACTTAACCGGACGCGGACAATGGCGCAGTTCCACAGCGCTCTGAAGCGGAAGCAGGGTCGAGAAATCATCTCACGGCAGTCGCCATTCGACTCCGCGGAGATTGATCTCGTCGATCAGGCTGTGGAGGCGGTGAAGCCCCAGGAGATTCAAAAAGGCAAGTATCGACGGAATCTTGATGCTACTGGCTTGTCGACCTCTGACTCGTTCGATCGGGATGTTGTCGGCATGATGTCTTATGGGGCGACCCCCGATCAAGCCGCTGAGATTTCCGAAATGATCACTCAACTTCCCGAGAAATTGCTGCTTGTTGCGATCCTCGCGTGGAAAGGTCATTCGACGGCGGAAATTGCGAGGGAGATTGGACGCAGCACGAAAACTGTGGACAGATATTTGAGCGAGATTCGAGCAATCTGGACGAGGAGTCCCGATGAGTGATACCACCAGAGCCACTCCGCGTCAGGATATTTCGGCATTCATCGAGGCATTTGAAGGTGAACTGAGCAAAGCGGACAAAAATCCATTGGATGCGCTGTCGGATTTGCTCGCGGACTCATCGGAAGAGCAACGTCCCGAGATCGTGCGTGATTGCCTTTCCGCGCTGGTCAGGATGCGGCCGAAGGATGTCAAGCCTCGGGAATTCTTAAAACTTGTCGGCCCATTCGAGGGCTGCGCAAGTCAATTGACCGAAGTCTTCGAAGAACTTGAACTCGATAAGCGTGGGGACCTCAAATGCCTGGGCGAAAGGTACGAGATTTTACACTTACTAGGGAGCGGTGGCTTTGGAAGGGTGTGGCTGGCCCGCGATCCTCTGCGTGCTCTGGACGTTGCGATCAAGGTCCCGTATAGGGGACATCCGAAGGCTGCGTGGGAAGAGGCGATGAAGTTGAGTACTTTCCAACATCAAAATGTGGTCAAGGTACTCGATGTCGTTTCAATTCCTACATGTGGTCAGGCAATTGTCTTCGAATATATCGCAGGTGATACTCTCGCTGAATATCTGGGGCGCCAGCCAGCATCGAAGTTGCCTGCCCGGGAAGCGGTAACTCTGGTCGCTACGGTCGCGAGAGCCCTTGATGCCGTCTACAAGAAAACGGATTTGGTCCATCGTGATCTCAAGCCCGCAAATATCCTGCTCGATCCGGATGGCCGCCCGCATATCGCGGACTTCGGGCTGGCAGTCAAAGCGGCGGAATGTCAATCGTCCAAGTCGATTTGCGGGACCTTGCTGTACATGGCGCCGGAGCAACTCCAATCGACTCCGGCGTACAGTCAGCGCACAGACGTTTGGGCATTAGGTGTCATCCTCTTTCAGCTGTTGCGGGGGCGTTTGCCTATCGAGCAGTCCGCTCTTCCGAAGAGGGATCAACCAGATGGGCTGGCTCATTTCCGTGAATTTGTGCAAGGTGTCGATCTGACCCGTGACAATCTCTGGGAGGGGCACCGCGATGGCGAACTGAAACGCATCTGTCTGAAGTGCCTTGAGAAGGATCCCCAAAAGCGCTATGCCAACTGTGCAGCACTTGCCAAAGATCTGAATTGGTGGTCGTCTCGATGGCGTTGGCGGGTGATTTGGGGAGTTCTCACAGTCGTAGTCCTGCTTGCGTCTTACCAACTTCTATACTATCGCGATCCACTAGTGATCTACTGGGAAGGGACTCTTAACCGTGAGAGTAAGGTGGGGTGGAGCGAGCTCGATTTGAGAAATGAGCAGACACTCTACTCTGGGGACCAGTTGAATGTTGCCATCGCACCATCAGATGAGGCCTATATCTACATTGTGTCGGTCGCGAAGACCATAGAAGTCTTGTATCCGTACAATAGTGAATCAGGTGCGCGTCCTAAACATGAGACGATCTTGTACCCGGAACCAGGGCAGACGTTCGCACTCGATAACGTCACGGGGGCCGAGGAACTGTGGCTGATCGCGAGCCGCAGACGAAATGAGCTACTTGAGAAGGCCGCGCGCGACCATCGCCCTTTGTCCAAAGCGGAGTTGGAAACCAGCCTTCCGAGTTCACAGACCTCATACGCGAGTAAACCACAGAGTGTGCCGGCGGTGCTGAAGGGGCTGCGTCGCGAATCTGACCGGCGCAACCCGACTAACAGGAAGCCTGTTGCAGGGTGGGAAGCAGTCCAGGGCAACGACGTTGTCACGACACGCATCCGCTTCAAACATGAGCCTCCGCCAGATGGCATCAATGCCGGCCGGCGCTTGGATTGATCAGATGACATGGCACAAAGATGCTGCGAGGAGTCTGCCGATGCTCTCACGACAATCCAGAGTGTCCACACTCGCGGACCCAAATGACGGCGGCTTCGCAATCCATGCTGGATGCTGGGTAGCGGTGTTTGTCTGGTCGATTTCTACCACCTGTGGGTGCCAACCGAATGCCCGCGAAGCACCACGGGTTACCAAGCCCGTCGCAGGGCAGCCACAGGAAAAGCAATCGGCACCGTCAGAAAGCCTAAGTGCAACGGAGCTGCTCACGCAGGTCCTGGAACGGGAATCAAGTACTCCAGCAGAGATTAAGGCAGCGACAGATCAACTGGTCGCGGACGGTCAGCAGTCGGTTCCCGTGCTAATTGAGTTATTGGGTAACAAGTCAAAAGACGTCCAGGCGCATGCATCCGGGGCTTTGTTGAAAATTGGTGCAATTGCCGTTCCAGCATTGATCGCGGCCACTTCGCGAGAAGAGACCGAATCAGGCTGCACAATTACGCTGCACATGATGGGAGCCAAAGCGCTGCCAGGTCTAGAGGGTGCTCTCGAGAGCGACGACCTGTCGATACGTCTCAAATCTGCAGGCATTCTCGTGATGCTTGAACGGCTGCTGAAGCAAAAGGAGCCATCGGCGGTAATTCGACACCTACCGTCGCTGATTGAAGCGTTAGATCAGGATTCATTGGGGGCCCATGATGGCATTGTCTTCGGGGAGCTGGGGAAGCAGGGTACCGATGCTCTGGTTACTGCACTCGGTCACCGCAGTCTAGTAGTTCGACGGAACGCGGCACGATTGAGTGCCCTCCAGGATCCTATTACGCCAGAACTGTGGTCTGCAATCCAGTTGGCAGCCGCCGACAAAGACGCTGAGTTGAGAATCGCGGCAATGGCCACACAGGTCATACTACGGGCGCCACGCGGCGAGAATGTCAAAAAGATTCTGGACGAACAGATCCGCAAGATGGTGTTGCCTCCGCGCGGCGAGACCACCTTGGAGGGGTTGGTGGAAGCCGCCGAAAATCATTGGCGGATTGGCGAGCGAATCCTGACGCTGGATCAATTGGATTCCGCGTTTGCCCTGGCGCGCAACAAAGACCCCCTCATCTGGAAATCGCTCAGTCGACCGTACTTTGGATGGAACCTTGCCGCCAGCAAACCAGAACAAGTAGAAGTCGCGCTGCTGACAGCACTGGGACAAAGTTACTTTAACGCCGCACCACCAGTGGAAAGAACGCGATTCCATATCGATTATGCCCTGGCATGCCGTCGGGCGGGAATGGCAGGTCAAGCGATTAAGCTATTATCGACAGCCATGCAAGGACCTGAAGGTGCACCCGAGGATCCCAAGTTGATCCCTCTGCAAGTCAGAGCCGCCCGGCTCCAGGGACAAATATGGTCGTCGCAAAGCGAACAAGATCTCGCTAAAAATGATCGAGCACTGGCTGAGAAAGATCATGAACTTTCTGAGGGCTGCTTCTGGCTGGCGAAGAAGTTGTCGTCGATTGAACCTGGTTGGGAAGCCAGGTATCAGGCAGATTCGCCCAAGGCTGTCGCCTGGAGTCAACGCGCGATCAAGGAATGGGACGCTGGTCAGCGTGCCCGGGCATTGACCACCCTCAAAGAATCGCTCTCACTTTTCGAAGAGACACGCGGAGCGGAGTCTCATACTGTCGCCCAATCCCGCTTGCTACTCGGGACATGGCACGCGCAGCTGAACGATCCCCGGTCAGCGATTGTGGAATGGGAGCGTGCCTTTTCCATTTTCGACAAGACCTCGGAAGTAAACAGCGAGACGTTGGCCGGGTGCCTCAGTGTGCTAGCTGGAATTTATATTAAACAAGAAAGCAATCTGGACCGGGCAGAGGCACTACTGTTGCGGGCATATCGTATTTACAGTCGTGCGGACGAGACCGCGGAGGAGACTGCTAATACGCTGAGGATCCTAGGAGAATTTTACACGAGTCTGGGACGATTCGCGGAGGCAGAGTTTTACCTGGACCGGGGGATTGCTGTTGTGGAGCAACACCCGGAGCCTAAATTTACCGATATCGCCGCACTCCTTCGTGTTAAACGGGCCACGCTGTTTTTGAGTAAGGGCCAACCGATTCACGTGGAACAGGATTTGATGGCGGTGTCGGAAACGATCGGTAAAGTTGCCGTTCGCCCAGAGCACTGGCAATTACAGTGGGCCATGCAGCTGGCAATGGCCAAATGTTTGATGGGCGATGTCGCGGAGGCCGTCAAGCTACTGGAAAAAGCACGGAAAACGAAGCGTCCTGCTCCTCTGCCGACGGAGATCGCAGAATTTGAAATTGCGGCCTTTGAAGGCTACTTGCGATCTATCACCGGGGACTTTCAGACAGCGGATCAACTCATGAATTCCGCGCTCAACGGCAGCCTGGCGAGTGACCGCAGCGACCCGACAATGACAATGCAGATACGGAACTTATTAGCTGTGTCCGCACTCGCACAGTCCAATTCGCGTGAAGCGAAGATACAGTCGGACGCAGTAGTTCGCGCGTTGGAAGGACTTACCGGACCGCTGGCATCAGACGTCGCGGTGCAGATGATGAACTGTGGCGTCATCCTCTGGCAGTTGGATCACGAAGCTGCTGCCGAAAAATATATTGAGCGTGCCTGTGCGGCCTTGAATCAGGGAGGCAATTCGGCGCTTGTGCGGTTCAATTCGGCCCTTGTGCTCGGCGCGATGCGAGCGGCGCGTCATCGTGCAACGGAGTCATTATCTGCTTTCCACGACGGGGAAGAGGCTTGGACTGAGTACGCCTCTGACAATTTATTCCGGATGGCAGCCTCGGAGCATCATGACTTCCTGGCACTGTTTCGACCATTGATTTTTGATCTCGCATTGTCGATCGCTGCACGCGAGCCACTGGGAGCGGAGTCCAAAGAGCTGGCAGCTTCTGTCGTGCTGAATGGCAAATTCTTAGCCGCCCGCGCCTTGGCTGAGCAGAACGCTGTTGGACGTGATACGGAACCCGTCGATCAAGGGGGGACATTGTGGTCCGAACTGGTGCAGTTACGGCACCAGATTGCGGGCGTGGCCCTCGATGACAAGAGTGACGACAAGCAACTTCTCCGATTACTCGGTCGAGAGAATTCGATTGCCGTCGAATATGCGCGAGGACAGGCGAAGAATCGACGAATGCGGGGGAGGGCTTCACTCGGGGAAGTGCGGGCCCGAATTCCGGCGGAATCAGTCCTGATTGAGATCGCACGATTTAAGAAGTGGAGCGGCAGGTTCAAGGGAGGGTTTCCGGAATGGGACGGGGAACACTACGCGGCGATTGTCGTTCCGAGTCAGAAAGCTGGAGAAATCACGATCGAAGATCTTGGTAGCGTCGCAGAGATCGACCAGGCGGTTATGGAGATGCGACAAACGATGACGAGTTTTGCCCAGTTATTGAACGATCGCCAAGGTGAGGGTATTACTCCCGCGGAGGAGCAAAAGAGTGAGCAACGCATCAAGGCTAACTTGGCAGTACTGGCGAAACAGATCCTGCGGCCGATCGAAGCGAAATTGGAACAGTCGCGGGTGTGGATCGTCAGCCCTGATAGCATGACCTGGCTGATACCTTGGTCGGCGCTGCCGACACAGGATGGTTCCTATGTCATTGAACGTCACACGATTGCGCACATTGAAAGTGGATGCGAGTTGGTCCGTCCGGCCTTCGGCATGAAGGCGAAAGGTGCACCGTTGATCGTCACGACGCCTCAGTATGGGACTTCGAAGGTGCAAAGTGGCGACATCAACCCGCTGCATAGCTGGCGCGACCTCCCTGATGGAGGCATGAAAGAAATCGTACCGGCCCTGAAGGCGTTTTCTGGCGGGCTGGAACCTGTTTTGAAAACGGGGACAGAAGCATCCGAGCGAAGTTTCGAAGTACTTGAACGACCGTGGGCGGTGATCGTGGACACGCATGGGTTCGCTTTCGAAGAGGCTCCACCGACATCAATAGCCAACAGCTCGCTGTTCTTGATGAAGGGCTGGAACGTGGCGCAGGATCGCCGCAAGGCAGGGAACCGTTCGTTCCGGCCATCGAGTCCGCTGCTCAAATGTGGTCTCGTCCTGGCGGGTGCGAACGATGGCCTGAAGAACGGTGCGGATGATGGAATTCTGAGCGGACTTGAGATCCTCGGTTTAGACCTGCGGGGCACGAAACTCGTCCTGCTGAGCGCCTGCGATACTGCGGTGGGAGTCGTTCACACGGGTGAAGGGCTGGCGAGCCTCTCGATGGCGTTTCGCCTCGCTGGCGCGGAATCTGTGGTTTCCACACTTTGGCAGATCCCGACTCAGGAAACCATTCCCTTGACTCAAGAGTTCCTTCGCCATTCGGGGGACGGCGTGCCGCTGGCGTCGGCATTGCGGCAAGCACAACTTTCGCTCATCCTTCAGAGAAGGAAAATGAGAGCGGCGGCGCATCCATTTTATTGGGCGGCCTTCAGCATTTCGGGAGTTGATGACGATCTCATTAAAGCGGCGCGAAACTAGAAACCATTTTGAAATCTGATTCGCACAGCGAAAAACGCGGAAACAGAAACCGGGGTAGAGCATCCCGATGAAAATGTAGTGTAGTAGTCGCGGATGCCACAACGTGTGCCTTTGTGCAATATTCACCGGAAGAGGCCGGATGTCGTCAGATGTCCGTGGTCAAGCTGGCGTCTTATTTGAGACTTTCTTCGACGCTACATCGGTGGTCGCGTTTCGGATCCACCTTAGTAACCATCTTAGATCACAATCGAGATCAATTCCTTTAGCTGAGCCCCCAGCTTCCGCCCTACCCTGATCAGTCGCTGCCGCTCTTTCACCGTCACGGAGATCTGCGCCGGCAGCCGCGCACGTAAGATACGGTTCTCTTCCTTCAGGTACACGAGCGTGATTGTCGAAGACGCTCTGATGATCCAACGGCGGTTCCAGCCCAATGGCTTCGCAGTCGAGATCAACCAGTTTCAGTCGATGCTCGCGGCCGAAATGTGGCGTCGAGCCAACGAGGCGAACATCTACATGCCCATCTTCGGCATCAACAACGTCACCAATAAGCTGGTCCGGATCCGCGGACTCACCCAGTACCTCGCGATGGGCAAGCTACGGTTTAAGGGAGATTCCCCGGGCGCCCGCCTGCTCGTGGAGCAACTCCGTGATTTCCCCTTGGCCGATCATGACGATGGTCCAGACGCGTTGGAAATGGCCCTGCGGATGGCCGGCGACCTACTCCAGGGCATCAACCAACCGGTCAATGACGACGACTGTTACGAGATCGTTTACACGTGACCGTCTCGTGTTGTGCTCAGGAGTCGACGAGTGTTGGTCAACATGGACCCATCATGGGCGGAGTGGGTCCGAACTCGCTTCCTTGTTCTGGCGGATTGAGGTACTGACTGGTCGTCGCCGGAGAGCGTCTCCGGGAGCGTCAGATTACCCAAACCACCAGAAGGCAAACATGCAGCCCTACTGTTCCCCGGGAGCCGATGCCACGAAGATCCTGATGCGAAAAGAACTCGCCACGGTGCTGGCCGATCTGAGGCGGAAGGCCGAGCGTTCGCCCAATACCCGGCTGAACCTGATTATCTTCCGCCTGGCGACGTGTTGTGGCCTACGTGCGTCGGAGATTGCGAGTCTCCACGTGTCTGACGTTCGAGTGGAAGCCGCCCGTCCGCACGTCAGGATACGCCGTGGGGCCGCCAAGGGCGGTCGTCCGCGGAACGTCCCGCTCTGGTGGGACGCCGGGTCGCTGGCCGACCTGGTGACCTGGAAGAAGGATAATCTGGCGATTAACCCGAATGCCGAATTGCCGTTTGTGGCATCGTTACGTGACGGACGAATGGGAATCCGGATGTCGCGGCATACATTAAGGAAGCGGTTCCGGACGGCGTGCAAGGTACTGGGCTTGGCTCGGTTGGAGACTCTGACGATTCACCACGGGCGTCACACCTTCATCAGCCATGCGCTCGCCGGAAGTCGCAATCTGGCGGAAGTCCGCGATGCCGCCGGGCATGCGAATGTGTCGATCACGTCGACTTATCTCCACGTTCTGGTCGATGATGAAGAACAGGTGGGAAATCTGTTCGGTATCTCGTCTCATGCCAAAATGAGTTAACGCAAGACCGACTTTCCCAACTTGCTTCGGTGTGTCGGACCGACGCGCGTTCGGCAAAGGAGGCCTGAGTTTCTGAGGATGCGTGGAACTGCATCCGGTTAGAATTCCGCCCCCCGGTACACGAGGAACTGATACATTGCGGTGAGTAAGATAAATCACGGGAAACATCGAACACACGTGTCGGTAACAGATGCCGCTGCGATTGGGCATGCCGGACGGCCGCGCGACGTAAATTTCTGTGTTCGTGTGCTGAGTCTTTGGGAATAAGATTGTACACACGCAGCGCCTTTCGTGGTTGTTCAGACTGCATTGAACCCCGCTTGTCGCATTTCCGGGCCTTGGATAGAATCGTGTTCATATCGGAAGGATTGAGCGTCTTAACATCTCGTGTTTGTCTGTTCCGAACAGATCATTTCTTGCGGCGTCGAGAATCACTTCATCGCGGTCTGGTTGTCCTGTTCTTCGACCTCCTTCGCCAAGGGGGAAGAGACGTTGATTCGACGAAAAGCGGTTCCATCGGATGTCCTCAGAGACCTCAACCAGTTTGTTGGACCGCGTACGAGAACGTCGCGATGACGCGGCGTGGGGGACTCTCGTCGAAATCTACACCCCCCTGATTCGTGGCTGGTTACGACGTCACGCCCAGCTGGACGATGATGCCGACGACATCATTCAAGATGTGCTGGCCGTGGTCGTTCGCCGCATCCCCGAATTTCAGCGTGAGCCTCGTGTGGGGGCATTTCGGGCCTGGATGCGGATGATCACGATCAATTGTTTCCGGGACGCTTGGAAAGCGCGGCGGCGTGTCCAGCCGGCTGCCGACAGCCGGATTGCTGAGTTCCTACAACAACTCGCAGATCCGATGAGTGGCCTGAGTCATATCTGGGACCAGGAGCATGACCGGTTTGTCACGCAACAGCTGCTCAACTTGATTCGTGGCGAGTTCAGCGAAAAGACCTGGAGCGCATTTGAACGGTTCGCCCTGGCCGATGAACCGGCGGAATCCGTCGCCGCCGAACTGGGCATGACAGTCAATGCGGTCTTCATTGCCAAGTCGCGAGTCTTGTCCGCACTACGACGCGAAGGTGCTGGCCTCCTTTAATACTTTGTCCCCCGACTCGTGAGCGGCACGGCGCGAGCCGCCAGTTCTTCCATCGAAATAACACACAGCACTGGTGGCTAGCGCCATTCCGCTCACAAACTGAGCCTGATCCAGTTCCTGGCGATTCTGCATCACAGGGCTGTCGACCGAAATCTCGATACTCTTTGTCTCGTTGAGAAAAGTGAACAGGTCGGGGAGAGAGGTGATAAGTCGTGATACGACGGGCGAATCGGTCGTAGGGGCGCGATCATCCGGAGTAAGTTTGGAAGCGCCCGCCGTCGCTGCATATCGAACCTAAACTTCATCGCCCGGGTTAGATATGGTATTGATTGGGGTGTGACCATGGAATTTGCTGCCAACCTGCAGAATAAACCGATGACGGCTTCTCATCCCACGACTGAACAACTTCGAGCGTTCGCGTTGGGCCAACTCAACCCGGGTGAGTCGAGTTTGGTCGAGCGTCACGTCGCAACTTGCGTAGACTGTTGCCTTGTGTTAAACGAGGTGCCCGACGATGACGTCTTGAAGATGCTCAAACAGGCAGACGCCCTTCGTAGTATGGACGCTGGCGGCATCCCGCCGGGTGACGAGGATACGGCTCGAGGTCAAGTTCCGCTGGCGCTGCAGGAACATGCGCGCTACCGCGTCATCAAGGTGCTCGGTGATGGCGGGATGGGTGTGGTCTACAAGGCCGAGCATCGGCTGATGGCGCGGATGGTGGCCTTGAAGGTGATTAATCGCCGATTGCTTTCCAATCCGCTGGCTGTCGAGCGATTCCGGCGGGAATTCAAGGCGGCGGCACGGCTGACGCATCCCAACATTGTCGTCGCTCATGATGCGGAGGAAGCTGGCGGACTGCACTTCCTGGTCATGGAGTATGTCGACGGGGTGAGTCTGGCGCAGTACGTCGAGCGCAAAGGGCCGTTGCCCGTGGCGACCGCCTGCTTTTTTATTCGGCAAGCGGCCCTCGGGCTGCAACACGCTGACCGTCAGGGAATGGTCCATCGTGACATCAAGCCCCAGAACTTGATGCTGACCCGTAAGGGGCAGATCAAGATCCTCGACTTCGGATTAGCGCGGTTCGCCAGTGAGGAGGCCGCATTGAGTGGCCTGCAGCCGACTTTCGACGGCCTGGACGCGGGGATTGCGCTCACTCAGGCGGGAACGATTGTGGGAACGCCGGACTACATGGCTCCTGAGCAGGGGGTCGACTCCACCCAGGCGGACATTCGCTCGGATATTTACAGCTTAGGCTGCACGTTCTTTTTCCTGTTGACGGGACAACCCCCGTTCTCTGGAAACTCCGTGGCCGGCACGCTCCATTCGCATGCGGCGCTGCAACCACCCGAGTTGAACAAGCTGCGCCACGATCTTCCGCCCGAACTGGTGCGAATCATTCAACTCATGATGGCGAAAGACACGTCCAAGCGAATTCAAACCCCCGGCGAAGTCGCCAATTTGTTAACGAAGCTGGCGACCGGCGGACTGGCCGCGGCCAGTACCTCCGATATCGCGGCAGCGATGCCTGCCACTCCCGCCCCGGCGGTTACGGTTCTGGACGGTTCCCCTGAACGAGAAGGCCCCGCTTCCACCTTACAACTGATCGTGCGCGGCAGTTGGCAGGCGGCTTGTCGCCGAATCGCGCACCAGTGCTGGCAACGCTTGCAGATGCGGCCGTATCAGATCGCGGCCGCAGTGGGCATCGCGCTGTGCATGTATCTGGGGGTGTTGGGGATCGCCAATCGCAGCCAGCCCGACGAAGTCAAACCCGCTGACGTGATACCCCATAACCCGGTTGTCGCCATCAAAAGACCAGCGGTCGTGGCTCCCCCGCTCGAAATTCCAGTGAAGAAGCAACGGCCTCGAGTGGCACTTGTTCTGACTCGCCAGAGCTTTTGGAGTCCCGACTACGTCTATTTGAAAGACGCGTTTCAACGTCAGGGAACGTCAGTGACCGTGGTCTCGTCGCGGGTCGGGCCAGTGACTTCGGAGCCAACGGTTCAACCCGACCAGGAAATTCTGGAAGTTCAGGCAGAAATCGCATTTGGAGAAATTCGGCCAGGCGACTTTGATGCAGTCGTCTTTATTCCATCCAGCAACACGGAGTTTATTCACGACCCCACCGCGACACCTGCCGAAAATCAGGCGTCTCAAAACAACTACTCACGAGTCTTGAGGGAATTGGTTGAGGCTGATGTGTGCCTCGCGGCACTCGGAAATGCCGTCAATCTGCTGGCACGTTACCGGATCCTCGACGGCCACGAGGCCACCGGGCCGGATTGGGTAGCCGAACAAGCAGACTACGCGTCGGTGAAGTGGGACACCACGCAAAGTGTCGTGGCCAGCGGCCCCGACGGCCAGTTCGTCACGGCGTGGAATATCAGATCCATCCGCGAATTTGCTGAAAAAGTGCAGGCCTCCAGCACGACCCGCAGTCAAGCGCGACGGTAGGATCACACCAGCCATCCGTCTTCACTCCTGCTGGGGTGAAGACAAAATCCAAAAATTCTGTGAAAGGTTTCTCCGACATCTGCCATTTCCTTATGTCACCACTTTGGTGGGCCATAACTAGCAACAGGGGAATGCCATGTCGATCACCTCAAAAACCGTCAAATCCCTACAATCGGTGCTGAAAAGCCTGGGAAATTGTTTTCGATACGAACCCCGGGCGCGACGCTTCGCACGTCGCCGCATGGCGATCGCCAATGTCGAGTGCCTCGAGTGCCGAGTTGTCATGTCGGCAACGCCGATGAAAGTGGGCATCAATCTCGACAGCGTCGTCGACTATGTCCCGAACTGGATGTTCACGGACGTCTTTCAAAGCTCGCGCCCCTGGGTCAGCCATTCGTTCAACACGGTCACGCGGCAGCGGGATTTTAACGGAGGGTCCGCGATTCCCGTCCAGGTGGATCAGAATGGCTGGCCAACTCAACTGGCCACCTGGACCAACTCCAGCGGCCAACTGATGCAGCAGCAGTTGGGGACGCTGATGTTTCGAGAACTGAGCGGTAAGTACCCTGCGGGAACGTATCGCGCGGAGTGGGACGGTACCGGGGAAGTCGTGTTCGGTTTTGATGCGCGTGAAGTCTCGCGCGGGATGACTGTTGACGGACACCATTTCGCACTGTTGGAGGTGACGCCTGGCACTCAAGGCATTTATCTCGGAATCAATTCGCTCAGTCCGGCGGACCCTGTGCGAAATATCCATGTCTGGATGCCGGATTACAACGGCCAAAGTTTTGCCGGACAGCGTTGGCAGCCGGGAGCGAACTTCTCGCCATTCCACCCACTCTACAAGGAGCGGATCGACAACTTCGGCATCCTGCGTTTCATGCAAACTCAAGAAACCAATACGTCGGACATCGTCACCTGGTCAGATCGCCGTGACGCCAACGACGCACGCCAGAATAGTGACATGCATCCATCTATGGCCAACGGGATGTCAGTCGAGTATATGGTGCAACTCGCCAATGAGGTCGATGCGGATCCCTGGTTCAACATGCCCTACATGGCCGACGACACGTTCGTCCGCAACTTCGCGACTTACGTCCGTGACCATCTCGAACCCGGCTTAACGGCCTACGTTGAATGGGCCAATGAGGTGTGGAATTTCGCGCCGGGGTACGAAGCCTCCTATTGGGTCGCCCAGCAAACATTGTTACCGGAAAACGCCGGGCTGTCGCAATTCCAGATCATTGGCCGCGAAGCCTCGCGCGACATGAATATTTGGACCAACGTTTTTGCCGGCCAGACCAATCGCATTGTCCGCACAGTAGGCGGGCAGGCAGCGAACGCCTGGTTGACAGAGCGGATCGTCGAAAACATGGGGGGCAGTTTCGACGCGATTGCCATTGCGCCATACTTCGGCCCGACCCAGGAACAGCGAGCAGGTTACACGGCCTCGACGACAGTTGATCAGATCTTCACGGATCTGCGGAACAACATGGCCGGCTCGACGCAGTTCACCTTGAATCATCAGCGTCTGGCCGATGAATACTCATTGCGCACCGGACGAGACATTCAGTTACTGGCCTACGAAGGAGGCCAGCATCTTGATGGGAACAACGGCCCCTATCAAAATGCGTTCTATCAGGCAGCCCGTGATCCGCGCATGGCTGACCTCACTCGTGAGTATCTCCGTCAACAGAATGCCGCGGGTTTAGACGCCTACGTACACTACAAACTGACCGATCGCGACCGCGTCACGCAGTATGGATTGTTTGGAGTGTTATTGGCCCAGGACCAGCCCCTCAGTGAGGCTCACGTCTATCGCTCGCTCATGGATGCGGACTCAGGAACGTTGTTTACTACCACTCCGACACTGGTCACGATTAATGCTCGTGACACGCTGGGGAGCGAAGCCAACCGGGAACCCGCCGGATTTCGTGTCACGCGAGGCGGCAATCTGTCGCAGCCCTTGACCGTCAACTATACCGTCAGTGGAACAGCGGCCAATGGTGTGGATTATTCCCCCCTTTCTGGGCAAGTCACCTTTCCAGCCAATGAAAACACGGCTTATGTCATGATTAGCCCGATCAATGATACGTTGCTGGAATCCAACGAAACGGTCATTCTCACACTCGGTAACGGAACAGGATACTCGTTGATCGGTGGGACCACGGCCACGGCCAGCGTGACCATTACGAGCGACGACCGTATGGCCAACGCCCCCACTATCAGCATTACGGCCACTGATTCGACGGCGGCGGAGCAAGGCTCCGATCCCGCCGTGTTCACGGTGACTCGCTCCAACGGAGATCTCAGCCGGGCGTTGTCCGTCTATTTTCAGTTTGGAATTCAGACGGCCCAGCTGAACGATTTTTCGACGATCCTGCAGCGTGTCGACTTCGTCGCCGGGCAAACCGCGGCCACGATCACCATTCGCCCCGTTGACGACACAATCCGTGAGAGCCGGGAAACCGTGATCGTGAGTCTCAACGATGACGCGATTGGCTACTTTCTCGGCAACCGCACCGCAACGGCCAACATTGTCGATAATGATGGTCCGCTGCCATCCGTAACGATTACCGCTCCCTCCGCAAATGCGACCGAGTTGAACCGTAGTCCAGGCACGTTTGTTGTGACACGAACCTCCGTGTCAATCAATACACCTCTCACTGTGAACTATTCTCTGACCGGTACCGCAACGAATGGTGCGGACTACGACACACTCAGTGGAAGTGTGATCATTCCTGCGGGCCAACTGTCTGCGAACATCACACTCCGCCCCATCGATGACACGCAATCAGAGACGACGGAAACCGTCACTATCACGATCGCAGCCAATTCGGCATACACGCTCGGCGCCGTGAGCACGGCCACGGCAAGCATTGTCGACAACGACACTCCGCTGCCATCCGTAACGATTACGGCTCCCACCGCAAATGCGACCGAATTGAACCGGAGCCCGGGAACGTTTGTCGTGACGCGGACCGCCGTGTCAGTCATTTCTGCACTGACTGTGAACTATACGCTGACCGGTACCGCGACGAATGGTACGGACTACGACACACTCACTAGCAGTGTCGTCATTCCGGCCGGCCAGACATCTGCGAGCATCACATTGAGACCCATCGACGACACTCAAGTGGAAACGACAGAATCCGTGACGATCACCCTGGTTGCTAACGCCGCTTACTCACTCGGTACCACGGTCGCCGCGACGGTCAACATCAGTGATAATGACGCCCCCACGCAGGCGCCATTACCAGTGCTCATCGTTATCGCGAATAATGAGTTCTATTACGCTGAATATGCGGAGCCAAGAGCTCAGTTGGAAGCCGCCGGAATTCCGGTCGTGGTGGCCGCGGGTCGACGAGAGCTGTCGACACCCCACACGAATTCGGGACAAGGGACCAGCAGCGGTGCAGTCATGCCTGACATTGCCCTGGCCGACGTGAATGCTTCGAACTATTCGGCGATCATGTTTGTCGGTGGACTGGGGGCGAGTCAGTACCAGTACGCTTTCACCGGAACTTATACGAATCCCAGCTACAATGGTACCGCAGCAATTCGCCAGCGAGTCAATCAAGTCATCAACGACTTTGTGGCGCAAAACAAATACGTCACGGCGATCTGCCACGGTGTCAGCATTCTGGCCTGGGCTCGAGTCAACGGCCAAAGTCCGCTGCAGGGCCGACGGGTCACCACCTGGAACTTCAATTCGCCACCCAGCAATATTGCCGCAGCGACCACCTTCCGCTGGCACTCTGAAGTGAATGGTGCCACGGTCTGTAGTGGCGGCGTGCTGGGCAATCCGACAACGCGCGCCGATGACGTGATCGTGGATGGGCACATCATCACAGCCGAGAATTTCGAGTCCGCACGCTTCTTCGGCCAAACGCTATCGTTGCAACTGCGACAGTAGACATCATCAAGCCCGAAATTGCCTTGGTGCAGTGGACAAATTGGGCGAGATACCTGTAATTCGTTTGCCTGTAGCAGCATTCATTTCGACCGACGCGTCCGGAGACCATCAAAATGCCGACGTTGGACCGTACACGTTGGCCCACATCGCGTTCCTTGGACGGTCGGGTAAGTCTTGGTTGGTGATTTCGAGAAACGGTACCCGACGCGAACTGGAGCGTCGGAATTGCAGCAGCGCGGCACCGGCGATGGGATGAGGTCACCACATGAACGACCGAAACGCCACACGAATCAATCGCGGGCGTTTGGTGCCGAGTTGAGAGACATCCGACGAATCTAGTGTAATGTTTCATTACTTCACGGCCGCGTTCAATCCGAACCGACCGCGTTCAGTCTTGGCGAACCGAGCGTCGGCCCCCTTAGTGTTGATCTCGCGCAGGATCGCGGCGTAGAGGGTCGCGTGCGGTGTCTGCCCGCCGGGGCTGGCCCAATACCCCTTCGCCGACATCGCGTCGATCATTTCCTTCGCCGCCATCGCTTCGGCCGACTCGCCGAGCACTTTGCGGCGGCGTCCAGGGCACTCATCTTGTTCGGCTGTTCGGTGGCAGTCTTGACCTTCTTGGCCTTAGGCTTGGCGGTCGCCGGTGCGGCCTTGCTTCCAGTCTCCTCTTCTGCATCCCGCTCACGCTGGCAGACCGCTCGGTACTCCTTGAGCTCGGCCGCGGAGAGTTGCTTGTTGAACGATCCAACCAATTCTTCCGTGGCATCGCCCACCGGTTGACCATCTTCGGTCCGTTGCATCATCACCACCTTGTCGTCGCCGACCATCTTCTGCTTGGCGTTGGTACAAAACCAGAGGTCGCCGCCAAGGTCCTGGTAGAACCCGCCTTTCTTGAACTTCACCTGTTGTTGGACCGTAGCGGGCTTGGTCTTGGTAGTTGTCTTCTTGGCCATGTTCGTGCTCCCGTTTTGAATCGTCGGCGGTGGCTGGCGGGCGACCTTCGTCCGCCAGCCCCATCGTCGATTGACTTGTAATGCGGGACACAGTTACCTCAGGTCCGGAATGACATCCAGCGCTGTTTGACAGGATTGGGGATGTATTTTGAAGGAAGTCCGATTCGGCAAAATGTCATTGGCATCGTTAGAACTAAAACGCGTCGGCATGCTCCCCAGAAGTCCGTGCCGCGTTGGCGCACTCACGCAGCGCGGCTGACAGGGTTTCGCCTTCGGAATCCGAGGACTTGGGAAGTGGCTGTCCCAGACAGCCGGGCTGAGGGTACGCCACCACGACCCTTCAACTCAGAAAAAACATCAGGAAAACCTTCTTGACAACTCAAACTCTTTCAGGGAAGGGCCACCCCGCGGCCTCTCAGTCGGCTGCGCTCCCCCTTGTTTCAAGAATCGGGGATACGCGGGTATGCTCTAGTGAACGGCAATTTGGCGAGTCGCGCTATTAGAATTCAGTCCTCCAAGGTTATTCAGATTCATCTGAACGATTCGAGGGCTCGTGCCGACGATCTTGGTCGAAAAGGTCACCGCGCGCATGACTTTCTGCACCAGAGCACTGGTCGCCAGGTTAGTGAAAGTGATTGTCATTGATTTTGGAGTCGTCGCGTCAAAACTGATGGTTGCGAACACTTGACCCTTCTTCACGTCAAATACGAGACTCTTCTTGCTTTTTACCACGAAACCATCTGAGCCGCTGGGACGAATTCCCAACACATCTCCTTTGAGACCACCGCTTGAAAATGAGACGATCAATTTGGCACCTGCTAGACTCGGTGTCGCAGCGCCGGCATTGAATGTTGCTGCGGCATCAATTGTGGCGGCGACTGGCTTTTTATCGGCATGATAGCTGAGTGGGGCCTGGGCGAGTGAGATTGAAACTCCTTCGGTCATGTTCGTCACCGTCACCGCGATGTTCTGCACGGTCATTCGACCCGCACCGTCGTTGGCGGTGACTTGCAATTCATAGACATGATTCCCACCCGTATCTGTCGGAACTTCAAAGTCGGGAGCAGTGATAAACGTCAGTATGCCGGCACTGGTGATAGAGAACCTCGCGGCGTCCACACCACCCGTCACGCTATAGGTCACCGTTTGAATCGGTCGGTCAGCATCGGTTGCTGCGACTGTACTCACCGCAGATTGATTCTCGGCAATACTGAACGCCGAGAGTGACGTGAAAACCGGTGAATTGTCGTTGGACGGGGTCACGGTGACTGCGATGTTTTGGGTGGTCAGTCCCCCATTTCCATCGTTCGCCGTGACTTCCAAATTGTAGATATTGTTCGCATCGCTGTCGGTTGGAATTTCAAAATCTGGGGCCACAATGAACGTCAGCACTCCGGCGTTCGTCATGGAGAACTTGGCACTGTCTGTGCCCCCCGTGATACTAAAAGTGACCGTTTGCACGGGCAGATCGGCATCGCTCGTAATCGATGTACCGACCACAGTGAGATTCTCTACGACATTGAACGCGGCCGGCGACGTGAATACCGGAAGGCTATTATTGAGAACTGTTACAGTCACGTGGGTGCTGTCAACCGCGGCACTAAACGGGACAGTCGGCGACGCCAGGCTGAAATGGTTGAACGTCGTCGCTAGATTGTCGGAATAGCTCAGTAACGTAAAGGTATCGCCGACGACTGGAAGGTAGCCATTGACGACTACTGTCTTGAGTGTGCCTCCCAGGGTAGCAGTGTGCCCGGTGGTCAGCGCAACTTGACCGAACTGGCCAGTCGTGGTGACGCCACCCAACCGCAGTTCGAGGACTGCGGCTGGGCTTTGCGTGAAGTTTCCATTGAGCAGCAGTGTCCGAGAGGGCATGATGACGATTGTGCCATCATTGGTCAGATCGTGCGCGAAAGTCAGTGGGCCCGCACCGCTACCGGAGAGCGTGATGCTCCCGGCATTATGCCAACTGCTGGGGTCGCTTCCACCATCTAACTCGCCACCAGTCCATTGCAGGACTCCGCGTTCGAAGCTCAAGGTCGCACCGCCGCTACCCGCCTGAAGGCTGCCGTGACTGAGGATCACCTGCCCCAGTCCGATACCTGCCAGTAGTCCTGTCGCAATCACATTGGCACCACCCGTCGGGTCCAATACTGCGTTTAAACCCACATAAATTTCAGTACCGTCATAGTTGACGGCCTGACCTTTTGCGGGGCTGGATGGCTTGATCTCCAGTTGCCCTTGCTGCACATCAATATCATAGAGATGGATGTGATCGGAAATAGAGGTGAAGTGCGTGCTGATCGTCGAACTGCTGTTGATTCCGAACTTGAGAATTGTTCCCCTGTTGAGGAAGTCACCCGTTCCGTTTTGAGCGGCATCTGTAATGCCGCCAGATGACTCCATGCGGATGGTCGCGCCGGCCTGGTTATCCAGCAATCCATCTTCACGAATTTGAAGATTGTCCCCGAGCTCGGAAGTTTCCACAATCAGAGATTTGTTGTGCAAAACACTGCCGCCGAGAATCTGCCTCGGCTCGCTACCGGGTAAAGTTGACAAAAACATTGTGCCGGTGTTGGTCCAATCGCCTTGTAGCAATCCGCCGGACCAGATGAACTTCGCACCGACTGCATGCAAGGTGGCTGGTGTGACGGCTGTCAGGACTCCCTGGTGGACTTCAACCCGGCCAGCGCCGGTGAAGTTCATGGTGCCGGCCACCGTGACGTTATTCGGGTCTATGAGCGTCACGACACTGTTGTCCGAGTCGAGGACGAAATCGGCTCCATTAAAGTCGACTCCGGAACCGGGCACAGGCCCGTGGAGCGACATCAACAGATTTCCTTGGACGACATGAATGCGACCCTGTCCATTGGGACCGACATTCGCGGTGAACCGTGAATTAATGGTGGAACTAGTGGTATCTGCCTTGAGCAACACGCCTTCGTTCAAAAAGCTGCCTGAGGCGGTAAAGTCCACGTTGCGGATTCCGCCGCTGGAGTCCAGTTCGAAGGTTCCGAGTGGCCTATTATTGAGCAGAGCGTTCTGGTTAATCCGCAGACCATCCGTGGTCTGGTGAACCATACCAAAGTTGTTCAAGACACCGTCCAGGATCTTGTCCCCCTGGCCGGACAAGGTCACAAATCCGGTGCTGGAGTTTGTCCAGGTTCCCTGCAGATTTCCGCCGTTCCAGTGGAAGAATTGATCGGCAAATGCAAACGTAGCTCCGGCGGCATCGGATCTCAAGTAGCCGCCGTTGAAATTCAGATGTCCTTCACCGCTACCACGCAACGTACCGCTTACTTTTGAAAGAAACACACCCGTCAAATTGAGCGTTGCGAACTGATCGACGATGAAAAAAGTATCTCGGTAATTGGATTCCGGTCGATCATCCGCCTCGCCGTGCAGGATTGTCAGATTGCCACGGGCAACGTGAATCGTGCCGACTCCATTGTCGCTGCCATCATTGCCGCTACCGTCATCCACGAACTTGACTGCGATGGTGGCGCCAGTAGCCGGAGTGCCGTGGGACTTCACCAGCAATCCACGGTTCTTGAACTCGCCCGTGCCACTCGTGCCGCCAGTAATGCTCACATCACCTTCAATATCGAACGTAGCACCTTGTGCGTTGGTCAGCCGGTTGCCACCATCAATGATCAGATTATTCGCGATTCCGGTCTGCACGATCAGGCCTTCGTTCAGCAATGTACCGCCGCCACGGAGACCCACGACATTGACATTGTTGAAAACCAATACGGCATCCACATCAATGCTGAAGACCGCGTCGTTCATCATAAAGATGTCCGCGCTATCCCACTCACTGAGTCCGGTGACGTTCAGCGCCGCCGCCACGACAATTCGACTCTGGTGTAAAAATGACACTGCACCAGGGGTGATGTAGATTCCGGCGACCGATGTCGCGATATCGACTACGGGATTTCGTGAGGGATGAATCGTCAAGACTGAGTTGATACCGTCGGAGTTGATATAGGAGACGGTTTTAGTCGCACTCTCGTCCAGCACGGCAAATACATCACTGTTAGGAACTCCATTGGTCCAATTGAATGGGTTACTCCAGGCGTCCGGATCGCCCTGTGTTTCAAGTCCGACCGAGTGCCCGCCGCCAATCCAAAAGGTCGCGGTGCCCAGTGTCAGCGTGGCTGGTTCGCTATAAGCCGTGCCGTTTTCATTCGTGAACGCAGCACGATATTCATTCCCATTCCCCACGGGATCAATAGGGAAGCTCAAGGTGGATGTCGTCTGGCCGGTCGCATCGGACCAGGAGGTGGTCTGGCCGACAAAGGGGAGCCAGGTCTGTCCATAATCGGGACTCGTTTCCCACGCCGCAGCCGGGGCGGGGGTACTTTGTGCTGAGGCGATGAAATACGCAGTCTGACCATCAACGCCGACCAAGTCGTGCGGTTGCGCGGTGACGCTCGCCAGAACCGACAATGTGACGAACGCAGAATTGAAAGTGGAAACACCATTGTTGACCACCGCGCGGAACAGGTAGCCTCCCTGAGCCTGATCGGCGGGGATGGCGTATGACGGCATATTGGCGCCGACAATATCTTCAAAGCCCGCTCCATTGGCGTTCCGCTGCCACTGTACGATCAGCGTCGGTTGAATCGTAAAAATACTCAAAGTCACTGCGTCTGCGTCGCCGGAGGAAGCGTTGATGTTGAGGCTCGCGAGGCCATCTGATTTGAGGAGCGAATAAGTGCCGGCGACACCGCTTTCGTGTCGATTCGGATCGATGACAATGTTGATGAACTGGCCATCGGCCGAATCCTCGAAAGTGAAATTCGTCGCCGAATCCATGACTCGAACGGGTGAAACATTTGCATAAACGATGGTCTGGATGCCCGTAGCGTCCGTCAATTCAATCTCGCCGACACGTTTTAAGTCGGGAGTTAAAAGTGGCAAGTCAACAACGGAAGTAAAAGTGCCGCCCACAAGATTCAACAGGTCACTCTGCCCAGGCGCGCCGCCAAATATCAGTTTCTTGTTCAAGGACCCGAGCGAGAAATCAACCGTAAGTTGATCTCTCGCCGCCATTGTGAGAATTTCAATTTGGGGGCCGCTGACGGAGGCGAACGGAACTGTCACCACATGTCCGTCAGCGGAGGTGATCGCTCCGACTAGCGGCTCGGCGATCTGGAATTGAGAACTGAGAATGTGGTTCGGATCTGAAAGAATATACTGCGAGTGTAACGCATCCATTTTCAACGTTAACGAATCAGGAGTCGCAGTGGCGAAACCGTTGCTGATCACGAGATTCTGAGACGCGTCGAGATACACTGCCAGGGAATAGATCGCGAGATCAAACGTCGCGGCGCCGGAATTGCCGGTGAAATCGGTCACGGTCACCTGCGGAGTATAAATTCCTTCCGTAACGTAAGTGTGATTCACCAGCGGAATCGCCCCAGTGACAGCGACTGAAAACGTATCCCCTGGCGAATTATCGTCCCAGTTGACGGAGACCGTCCACGGTCCATCGCCGCCGACGAAATCTCCCAGGCTGAACGAGTATTCTTCCGGCAATGTCGCTTGATTCAGAGGTGATGGTGTCACCACGGGCGAACCAGTCAGGAGGACTCGCACTTCGAGTTCTTCAGTCCGACAGATTTGAGACCCAGCCGGCTCCGGACGTCGCACGCGCTTTCCCCGATGCCCCTTTCCAAGATTTCCTGACAGACCAAAGGATTGGAGATTCCACTTTGCCAACCAGGATCGAAGAAGCATTGACGATAAGCCCTTTCAGTGGGCAGCCAGGAGCGAGCAACTAAAGGTAACGCGAATAATTCGAAGACAGTAACGACACAAATGGCTTACAGCCATTTTGTCATCACAAGACGCTCGGTGTATACAGATGCATCTATTTATTCATTCGATCACTGTCGTTTGGCAATGTCAATTGACCAAATGCTATTCAAATAGATTAATGTGAAATCTTTCACCGCAGGCGCTGCCAATTCAGAACAGAGCCAGAAATGAAATACAGACAGATAAGCCCGGTGCCGCAGAAAGAGCTGATAGCTCGCAAGCCTGGCCAAGGGGGCCAATGTTTTAGCCCCGGAAGGAGCGACCCCAGCCCGGATCACGAATCGAAGATCGCCCCTTCTGGGGCTAAGGCACGTTCCCGCCGAACATGCGGCGCCCGACATTTCGGTTCCGCTCACCGAGACTCAAGACGTCTCCCTCGCCAGGCACAGTCTGACCTGATGTCACTCGCAAATGTGTTGGGGCTCGATGAGCTCGATAATTCGATCAAAGAATCGGAGGCAATCCATGTTCGATGTGAGGGAACTCGCGGCAGTCCTCGCTGCGTTGTTGTTCCGGAGCGAGGAGATTGCTCCCAGCGGAAACGACACGGCGCGGCACTATTTCAAGTCAGTCGAAATGTCGGGAGCTGAGCCTCGGGCAGTCAAAGAAATCCAACGCTTGTCGGCACGACTGCTTCGCGCGCACCGGTCGAAATAACATGGTCGCCGAGAAAACGTCGGCAGAAGAGAGGCTGACACTGGCCCTGCCTGTCGTCCGATTGTGAGCGGACGCTGGCGGGGCCAGTACCAAATAAAACACCGCCCACGGGGATAGTTTTCTAAATCTTAGCTATCAGCGAGATCCGCCCGGCGCGAGTCTGCCATCCGCTGAGCCTCGGTCCTGTCGGTTGGCTGTTTGACTTCCGTGATCTTGAGGACAACGAGCGGGCCTGTATCGCCGTCGAATTCGTGTACTGGCCGATCGGAGCGCTTGCCGAGAGGTCACTGGACTTCAGGTCACTTTGGGAACACTACATAGGTCTTTGGATTGCGCCGTTTGGACCGATGTGTGAGCCGTGCTTCAGAATCCGCAATCGTTGCGGATGGAGTTTGAACAGCGGTTGTCGCATCAACCCGAATCCGATGTCGACGTCGATCAACTCGCCAAACAAATCCGCCGGTGCAGTGCACCATCAGCCGACTGATCGACGCCTATGAAGACGGCCTGTTGGAAAGAGCGGAATTTGAACCACGTGCCGCGCGTGCTCGTCAACGGTTCGAGCGAATGAAACAAGACGCAGTCGCGGCGGCGGAGCAAGCTGCTCATCGCCAAGAGATATAGTCGGTGCTCGACCGGGGCCTTGAGTATTAACCTGGCCGGTGGAACCGACTCCGTCGTCTTCGTCACCAGCTACGCGCCTGATCCTAGTTTTGTCCTGTCTTGACCTGACTGTCCTGTCATGACTGTAGTAGATCCGGATGGCCTGGGGTAAGATCGCCGTCGTGCAAACTGCGGCACAGCATGGGCTCCGATGCGGTGTAGCACGGCCATCTGACCTGCGATCCGTCGCAACTCCTTGCCGAGTATTACGCATCGGAATTGACAACTCCATTCTCGATCACCGAAGTGCGGTAAAGTATTGCCGCATTTCGGTGGTCGAATATCTGTTCGGCAGCAGAGGCGGAGGTGCTTCGGTGTCACCGGAGAGAATCGAGGAAACTTTCGCCCGGATGCGCTACGACGGTGACGACCGCCGTGCCCCGGGCGAGCGGTGGCGCGGCGAGTTTCGTGCCGGTTGGGAGGACGTTATCAACCGAGGCCAAGTTTACAACGAGTTTATACTGAGGAGGCTGACCTGGCACAATCTCGGTTATCGGTTCGGCCAGGAGTATGGCGAGTCCACACCAGAGTACATCAACGAAACTTATGAGGTTCTTGCGGCACTGTGGGAGCGAGTTTGGGGTCCAGTCAGCGAACAATCCGGCTCGGCTGCCCCATCCGCCGAGCAGTACATGGCGGCATTCCAGAAGCTCGGCGGGATCACCGATACCCAAGTTCAGATGATCCGACTGCACTACCATGCGCCGGAGCGGACAATCACCGCAACCCAGATGGCGCACGCCGCAGGCTACAACCACCACGCGATTGCCAATTCGCAGTATGGTGGCCTTGGGCGATTGGTCGGGGATCAGCTTGAGTACAACCCGATGAAAGACTGCCTTGGTACGCTCGTCACGTTCGAGAAGCGACAGGGAGTGAAGCACTGGTTGATGCGACCTCAAGTGGCCGAGGCGCTTGACGAACTCGGATGGGTCGAGGGGACTGCAATCCTGTTGCCCGAAGAGATCGCAGCGACTACGACGCCACTGGTTGAGGGCGCGGTCTGTCGGGTTTCGGTGAATGCCTACGAGCGAAACCCGGAAGCCCGCCGTCGGTGCATCCAGGCTCACGGCACCACGTGCGCCATTTGTGCGTTCATCTTCGGGGCCGTGTACGGCGAGGTTGCAGAGGGGTACATTCACGTCCACCACCTCCGCGCCCTTTCTGAGATCGACGGAGAGTATGTGGTAGACCCCGTGGCGGACCTTCGCCCGGTGTGCGCGAATTGCCATGCAGTGCTGCATCGCCGCATCCCCGCGTACAGTATTGAGGAGGTTCGCGCGTTTCTCGGCGGCCGTGTGGTCAGGGCGGTCAGCGCTGAACCAGACGCTTCACCTGACCGCGGCGGCCGCTAGCGTTTTTAGGGTTCATCGCCTCATCGGCCGCCGCGGCAGGTGAGCTTGATCGTTCTCCTCGTGACGTCTCACCAAGTCGCCAGTCTTCTTGGACGGGCCGAGTTGCGTCCGATTTCTCCGAGTGACGGCGGACAATCTGGCGCGCGTCGGTCACATCGACAGAAGTAACATCGGCGTGTCGGACCGATGCACCCAATCGACGGCGGCAGTTGCTGAGATATTACGCTGACAGATTATCGGCACGTGCTCTGGATGCTATTGCTCGATTGCGCCCAGTAAGCGGAGAGTGCGGATCACGCGGAATGATATCCAGCGCGGTTCTTACCATCTCCGAACGTTTGGAGAGAAGGTTGTGTGCTTCAGCGAACTGAATATTTATTCGGAGAGTGAAGACTCACCACCGATTGCTTGATATCTGCTCATCAATGCGCCAAGAGTCCTTCCGCCATCTGGAAATTGAGAGAAGTACGGATCGCGTCGACAGTTTGGATGGAGATCGGTTACCCTGTGGTCAATAAGGGCTGGTTGGCAGTGAAAGAGTCGCCGCGGCATCATCGACGGCCTCTTGACACGGGGTCCTGGTCCGCAGTCTACGCCTCAATCAGATTCCGCTTTAGGTGAGCCTACTTCCGGCGCAACTTGTATTCTGCTAGAAGCGAGAAAATGAGGCCTTTGCCTCAGAGTCGGCTGAATGTTAAAAGCATAACAAAAATATACCTGCGACTTGCACGAGCAACCTGTGGCCAATAATCTTCTCCACACACGACAGGTCTATTCTGGACGGTGTGAGATACCATACTAGGAATCATAGTTATACTATTCTCCTCTCAAGGAAATGTGTGGATTTTCTGGAATCTCGGACGTCCAATTGAAGCTGACCGTTTTTTTATTGTCCCCCCGGTAACGGTGCTCGTCCATCCGTTCTGAATTGGTTGGTTCGATCTCGCGGTGCGCTCTTAGATTTGCTCGTTTCTTTATCGATTCTTCCCGCACTTTGCTGACGGTCTTGCGAGTGATATGAACTTCCGCATGGTGATAGGGGCTCTCTGCTCAATTCGGCAAGTGATCGACTTGATGTTCGCGAGAGGCCTCAGTCACTCGAGATGCCAGCGCTCGTCGCACGGTGAAGTATCAGTGTGAGCTTGTACGTCGGATGCCGGGCAAGTTCGCTACGAGTTCCAATCATTGCAGGGAGAAAATCACATTTTGAAACGCGCGTCTCAATTTAAGGCATTTACCTTAATCGAGGTCTTGGTGGTGATTGCCATCATCGGTGTGTTGCTGGCATTGCTGCTGCCGGCGGTGCAAATGGCTCGCGAAGCGGCTCGTCGGGCGCAATGCAAGAATAACCTGAAGCAACTGGGAATTGCGATCCACAATTATCATGAGACGCATAGTGCTTTTCCCCCATCTTGGGTGCTGACATACCTGCCGCACGTCTATTCCAGCCAGGCGTGGGGGCCGATGTTGCTTCCGCAGCTCGATCAGTTGGCGCTCTCTCTCAACTATGACAGCCGCGTCATTCCCGTTTACGAAAGTGTGAATCTGGGGTTTCCGGCTGACGTCGTGCAGCGGAACATGGATGTGATTAAGACACCACTTTCCGTCTTCATGTGCCCTTCGACGCCTGCTGTCGCGATTTCGCCATACAAAGCAAATTGGAGCATGTCAGCCCTATTCAATCAGACATTTTCTTACGACGCCGCCCGCGCAGATTATTGCGCCACGACTTCCGTGGAATCAGCAGTCGTCGCGTACGCATTCGGGGCGACAGCGCCTTCGTTTCACATCCCGGGAATTTTGCAGCCCGCCGGGATCCCCGATGCTGGTAGTCGTCCAGCTGGTGTTTCTCGCATGGCAATGGTCACTGATGGACTTTCATCCACAGTTCTGCTCGGCGAGCGTGTTTCCTTCCCGTATTGCGTTAAGGGCCAAGTCCCAAGGTATACCGCGGTGTACACAGGATGGGGAACTTATCAAGGGCACTCCTGCAATGTTCAAGGGACAACCATCGATGCAAATGGCTTTCCACAAAATGATCCGAACAACCCTTGCGTGATCAATTGCAACAATTATGTGAATTCGGGGCTGTTTGGATTTCATCCTAGTGGCGTGAACGTTCTCCTCGGCGACGGCGCTGTTCGATTCTTGAATGAGCAGATTGACATCAAGACATTTGCCGGCTTAATCACGCGAGCCAATTCCGAAGTTGTTGGCGAGTTCTAATCGCAAACAACTTACGTCTGACATTTTTCCACAGGCGTGCATTGGGCAAGTCGCTGCCTCCGCGCGCTAATTCGATCCGTCACTTTTCGATCCACAGGCATCAAGATGATTTTGACAAACTGGATTCAAGGGCTGTTTTCAAAACATCGAATTCGGCCTCGGTCAATTCGTCGCCGTCCTTCTCCGATGGCGCGTTCGATTGAATGTCTTGAGGCCATAATCGTACCCTCCATTACGATTTCTGCTGACGCTCCGGGCAGCGGTAACATCTATACGATCACTGAGGGCGATTCGATTACCTTTACTATTACGTCAGATGATCCGGGCTCGACCACTACGGTGTCATGGTACACCGACAATAATCAACGGGGTCTTGACGGTACGGATTATGAACGAGGTTGGTACGACGAAATACCGGGGCTGGGAACCGGATATTTGACTCTTCCGACATTTGACGACGACCTGATTGAAGGGACGAGCTCATTTGAAGTCCATTTTTCGACTGACGGGTTTGCCAATCCGGCGAATCGGACAGGTGTAACTGTCTATGTTCTAGATAACGATATATCACCTCCGGAAATTACAACGACCGGTCCATTGATCTCTATTTATACTTGGAATCAGCCGCCGTCTGGCGTCGCGTTTTCCATGACCACATCTCAGATGTTGGGGCATGTGACTGCGACCGATCCGGATGGTATTACGGACACGCTGACCTTTTCAGGCGGTAACTCACTGTTTACCGTGTATCCGAATGGTGACGTCGTTGCCGCCACATCCGTAGATTTCTTGAATTCGCCCACACAGCATTATTATGTCACGGTTACGGTCACAGATAGTTGGGGCCTCACCGACACGAAACAAATTGAGGTCATTTGGATTAATGATCAGTTCACCGATGGAGACGTTCAAGAGGGTTTCGCTGAAATCGATGTGTCTGTCGTGGACACTGAAGGAGTTGCGTCTACCGTCGATGACTTTGATGATGCCGTGGAACCTACGATTGACTTCGGTGAGATTTCGTTAAACGTCCAGCAATCCGCGACCCTGCGGATCAGGAACCAGGGCTTCTCCATCGTGTCGTCAGATCCCCCGGCGGGGATGACCGATGCGTTAGTGCTGGGGAAATGGACGATCCCCGATGGTTTATACGTCGCCCCTCAGAATCCGACGTCTTGGTATGACACCTGGCAATATGCGCTGGACGAAGACTCCACACTGGAGAGGCTTGTCATCCCGGACGGAGCCACGGCGAGCGGCGGGACAGGTTTGGACAACAATAACAGCACTTCGCAGTTATTCGATCTCATTTTGCTGCCGCAAGATGCCGGTTTGTATGAAGGCACGGTGTACTTCGAAAACAATGACAATTGGATCTGGAACACCACTTTTGGGCCACCCGTCCGCGAGGGGACTCTGGTCGCCAACGAGTCCGATGGAACTTGGACGACTTACCCTGACGAACCGACGGGGCCTGGCTATTGGGGACAATTGCATTACACGTCGAGCGGTTACGAATTGAGCTACGGCAGCCAAAGCGACAGCGCGGGATTGCCGGATTCTTCGAGCACCCCGGGGAATCCTGGCGACACGCTGGATGAAGGGATCTTCGGAATCCATGTGCGAGCCATGGTTCAGGGACCCGAGATCGCGGTCGCGTTGCAGGGAGCCGGCGGAAGTCTCACCGACTTACGGGACGGTATCAGCACCGTCAGTATGGGCACCGCGACGCCGTCGACACCGGTGACCCGGACACTCGTGATCACTAACAAGGGAACAGAGGACCTTGTACTGCAACCGGTTTCCCTATCGGGACCATTTACCGTCACTACGAATTTCACGGTGGGGCAGATTGTTGAGCCAGGCGACAGTACGACGTTGACGATCCAGTATGCCGGTGCCGATGGGGGCGATGAATCGGGATCGATTTCCTTTGCCAATAATGACTTCAACGAAAACACGTTTGATCTCGATCTGGAAGGAGTCTTTCAGGCCCCCGAGATCAGCCTGAGCGTCGAGAATCTCTTGGGTAACCCGGCGGCGGTCGCCAGTGGAGCGACTGTGGACTTCGGTTCCGTCGCGCCCGGAGAGACCGCGTCCGAGGTCTTCCAGATCACGAACAGCGGATTGGCCGATTTGAACTTGGGCCAGTTGCAACTGCCGACAGGATTCTCGTTGGGATCGTCGTACAGCGGGAGCCTCGTGCTGTCACCGGGACAATCGACCACTGTCACGATCGATTTTCTTGCCGTCAACGGAGGCATCTTTTCGGGACAGTTGCAATTAGCCAGCAATGACGGGAACGAGAACCCTTATCTAGTGACCTTGACGACGACCGTGGACGCGCCCGAAATCAAAGTCACTTGGGATGATACCGGGGTCCTGATCGCCGATGGAGCGACGGCGTCCTTGGGAACGGTTGCCGCGGGAAGTCCCCTCTCCCGAACCTTACGAGTCTTCAATATCGGGGAGCAGGACTTGACCGTGCAGGCAGTCTCGACTTCCGGGGCGTTTCAGATCACCTCCAATTTTACGGCGAACCAGGTGATCCACGTCGGTCAATCGGCGACCTTCAC
Organism: Planctomycetaceae bacterium; assembly: GCA_021732415.1. Lineage (GTDB taxonomy): Bacteria > Planctomycetota > Planctomycetia > Planctomycetales > Planctomycetaceae > JAKFVC01. Next base: position 29,245 of record JAKFVC010000042.1, on the reverse strand, counting down.
GGTCACGTTTCAGTCCGCGGACGGAGGGAGCTACGCCAGTGGGCTCAGCTTCGTCAATACCGATGACAATGAGAACCCGTTCAACCTGCAACTGACCGCCATCTCGGATGGTCCTGAAATTGCGATTGGCCTCAAACAACCGGATGGTTCGTTTGCCGATTTGACTTCGGGATATTCGGGGGTCGATTTCGGCATGGTGCTGTCGGGGGTCGCTGCCACCAAGACCGTGCGGATTTCGAATCTGGGAACTCAAGTTTTAGATCTTGGTACCCTGACATTGCCCGCGGGGTTTGAGTTCTCGGCAGATCTGGAGGGGACATCGCTTGATCCCGGAGAGCACATCGATGTCGACGTGCAGGTCAGCGCCACAGCGCGGGGGAGCTATGACGGGAGCGTGTCCATCAGCAACACCGACGCGAACGAAGATCCGTTCGAGTTTAATGTTGCGGCGATCGTGCGCGATCCCGAGCTGACGGTCACGCAATCCCTGTTGTCCCTGGCCGAAGATGCCAGCACCGCGTCGGCCCGAGTGGTCGGTGACATCACGGTGGTCGACGATGGATTCGGTGTCTTCCAACTGTCACTTTCGGGCGCCGACGCCGGAATGTTTGAGATTGTCACGACCAGCGGCGTGACCCAACTGCGTCTCAAGTCCGGCATCACGCTCGATCACGAAACCAACGGCGTATTGGACGTGCGAGTGAAGGCCGATGATCCCGCCTTCGGACCCACTCCCGATGATTATCAAGATCTGTCCGTCACGATTACCGACGTCAATGAGGCGCCCGTGATCAACAATCAGACGTTGACGGTCGGTGAGGACCAGACGATCGTGGGAAATGTCATCGCCAGTGACCAGGATGTCGGCCAGACGTTGACCTATTCACTCATTGATGACCCCGATGATCTGTTTACGATTAACTCTTCCACAGGCCAACTCGCGCTGGCGAGCGGCAAGACACTGGATTTCGAAACCAGCACCTCGCACACCGTCACCATCAGCGTAGTCGACAACGACTCGTCCGCGCTGTCGGATACGGCCGTGGTCACGATTCAGGTGACTGATGTGAACGAAGCTCCCACGCTGACGGTGACGCAGACCGTGGAGGAAATCGAGGACGGTACCAACACGGCCGCGGCTAGAATCGCCGTGGCGACGCTGCAGATTAATGACGATGCCCTGGGACATGCCAACGATCTGCTCACGTTGACGGGTCTGGACTCCAGCCTGTTCGAAATTGGCACGTTGTCAGCCGGTTTGACCGCGACGCTGTATCTGAAGCAGAACGCCAGTCTGGACCACGCCTCGAATCCCGTGCTGACGGTCACGGTGAATCTGAATGACGCCACGGTCGGGGCAACTCCCGATGACCAGGAGACGTTGACGATCAACGTGCCCCAAAGTTTCCCCGAGATCAACCTGACCGTGGATGACGCCTCGGGGGGCCCGGAGACGATCGCCAGTGGTTCGACCCTGGACTTGGGGGCGGTAACTCTGGGGACGACAGTGTCCCGCGTGTTTGAGATTTCCAATAGCGGACTCGCCGATCTCCACTTAGGGACGCTGCAATTGCCGGCCGGCTTCACTCTGGGGTCGGCCTACAGTGGCAGCATCGTGGTGGCACCGGGACAATCCGCGACCATCACCGTCGACTTCATCGCAGCCAACGGAGGCACCTTTTCGGGGCAGCTCGAACTCGCGAACGACGACGCGGACGAGAATCCGTATCTCATCACATTAGCGGCCACCGTGGAGGCCCCCGAAATCAAGGTCACCTGGTCCGATACAGGAACCGAATTGCAAGATGGCGGCACCACCTCCCTGGGGACGACGGCGACCGGCACGGCTCTCGCACGAACCTTGAGAGTCTATAATATCGGACTGGAAGATCTGACCGTGCAGCCGGTGTCGATCACGGGAGCGTTCCAGATCACCGCGGATCTGACATCCAACCAGGTCATTCACGCGGGCGAGTTTGCGACATTCACCGTCAGCTTCGAATCGGCCGACGGGGGCAGTTTTGAGAGTTCGCTGAGCTTCGTTAATACCGACAACAATGAGAATCCATTCAACATCACTTTGTCGGCGATCTCAGAGGGTCCTGAAATTGCGGTGGGTCTCAAACAACCGAATGGTTCGTTTGCAGATCTGACTTCCGGATCTTCGGGGGTCGATTTCGGCATGGTGCTGTCTGGGGTCGCTGCCACAAAAACTGTGCGTATTTCGAATCTGGGAACTCAAGTTTTAGATCTCGGTACTCTGACGTTACCCGCGGGGTTTGAGTTCTCGGCAGATCTGGAGGGGACTTCGGTTGAGCCCGGAGCGCACATTGATGTCGACATCCGGGTCAGCGCCACGGCGCGGGGGACCTATGACGGGAGCGTCTCCATCAGCAATACCGACGCGAACGAAGACCCGTTCGAGTTCGACGTTGCGGCGATCGTGCGCGATCCCGAGTTGACCGTGACGCAGTCGCTCTCTTCCTTGCCTGAAGACTCCAGCACGGCATCGTCCCGTGTGGTGGGAGACATCACGGTCGTGGACGACGGGTTGGGCGTCTTCCAACTGTCGCTGTCTGGCAGCGATTCCAGTCTGTTTGAAATTGTCACGACCAGCGGTGTCACGCAACTGCGTCTCAAGGCTGGCATCACGCTCGATCATGAAACCAACGGCGTCTTGGACGTGCGGGTCAATGCCGATGATCCCGCCTTCGGACCGACTCCGGACGATTATCAGGACTTGGCAGTCACGATTACCGACGTCAATGAAGAGCCGGTGATCAGCGCTCAGACCTTCGCCATCAGTGAGACTCAAACCAACATTGGCAATGTGATCGCGACCGATCCGGATGTCGGCCAGGCACTCACCTATTCACTCATTGAAGACCCGGACGACCTCTTTACCATTAACACCTCGACGGGGCACCTGTCGCTGGCGAGCGGCAAGGCGCTGGATTTTGAGACGAGCGCTTCGCACACGGTCACCGTGCTCGTGGTCGATAACGGTTCGCCCGAGTTATCACATCAGGCGGTGATTTCGATCGAGGTCACCGACGTGAATGAGGCGCCGACACTGACGGTGACACAGACGGTGCTGGATGTGCCTGAGGACACGGACACCACCGCGGACAAAATCGCCGTAGCGAAGTTGCAGATCAATGACGATGCCTTGGGACATGCGGGTGACCTGCTCACGTTGAGCGGTACAGACGCGAGTCTGTTTGAAATTGGGCCGCTGTCTTCCGGGCTGACGGCGACTTTGTACCTGAAGCAGAACGTCCATCTCGACTACGAAACGAATCCCGTTCTGAACATCACCGTGACTCTCAACGATTCGACAGTGGGAAGCAATCCCGATGATCAAGAAGATCTGACGATCAACATCAGCAATGTCATCGAGCCCCCGAAAATCTCGGTTGCGTTGGCTGGGACGAATGTCCCGGACGGTTCCATGACTCCGGTGGATTTCGGCGACGTGCCGCTCGGCAGTCCGGTCACCAGAACCTTCACGATTACCAACTCGGGCGATGCGGACTTGACCATTGGATCGATGACCGTTCCCACAGGATTCATCGCCGGATCCCTCACTCCTGCCTCCCCGCTTGCCGCCGGCCAGACCGCGACCTTCACGCTGACTTTGGTCGCGACGACCGTCGGCACATTCCCAGGCACCGTTTCCTTCGCGACCAACTCCGGTGTCTCGACCGAAAACCCCTTTGATTTTTCGGTGACAGGCACTGTCCGGACCACCGCGGAGTTGACGGTCGAATACCTCGGAGGGGGCAACTTCGAGGATTCCGGAATCCTCGATCTGGGGAGCACGATTGCCGGTCAAGACATTACCAAGCAGATTGTCCTACGCAACACGGGCACCGCGGATTTGTCAGTGACTCTCCCGCTGGCTGCGCCGGGCTTCATCATTGAACTGGAAGGTAATCCAACCGGGACTTCGTTGGTAATTCCTCCAGAGGGCTCGCAGTTAGTAACAATCCGTTTCGATCCATCAACAGCCGTGCATTACGCGAGCACGTTCACCTTGGAGACGGACGACTTTGACGAGTCGTCGTTTTCCCTGACGTTATTCGCCCAGTCCCAACCAGACACCACTGTGATCGACAGCCCGCCCTTAGGTTCGATTCCCGGTTGGAGTTCAGCCTCAATTGATTCCGGCAACTCCTCGAATCCGCGTACGGTGCTCGAACATGGCGCCAACTTCGGGCAAACGTTCGGTGCGTCCTTCGCTGATTGGGCTTTTACTAATGTTTCTCCAGGGATGTACCGCGTGCTCGGCACTTGGCCGACTCAACTGGAGCGACGGTCTTTGGGCGAGAGCGGATTTGTAGTCGGCCCAGCGATGTACGGGATTTACTCTGGGGCGCCGAATGACACCAGTCCGACGTTATTGTCAACTTTTGTTGCCAACCAGAACGAAGATGCGAGTGACTCGCAGCTTGACGGTCAGGGGTGGAGTGATATGGGGCAATTCCTGAATCAACTGTCGGGTTCGTTCTTCGTCCGTTTGTTTGCCCCGGACTCCAGCGCCGGCACACGTGTGTATGCGGATAACGTCCGGCTCGAGCGGATCAATCCCGAGTCAGATGTGCTGACCTTCCCGGCGGGACGCGAGTCTTACACGTTTGACGTGCGGGACAATGATCCCCAAGGGAGTATTGATCCGAGGATTGCGGACTCCACGCTGGGTCCGAGCGAGTATGACGAAGTCTGGACGGTCACGGATATCTTGGACCCGGGAATTACGCAAGTTTCAGACACGGAGTGGACTACGCCTGACGGGGTACTGCATCTGAATCCTGACGGGACGCTGACCTATTACCCGGACGATCCGTTTGCACCGATGTCACGTCTGGATTTCACCTATGATCTGCAGAACGCCAGCCACACCATCACGACGTCCGCTGACACTGCCGTGAGCTTGGTGTTTCGCGGCAATTTGCCAACGGCGCGTCCCGATCAGTTTGAAGTCTCTCACAGGAAGAGCCTGAATTTTGACGTCACTTCCAATGATTTCGACCCGCAGGGCGATCCACTCGCGGTCTTCTTCCAGGGGGTGCCAGACGGGTTCATCACCGCCGATTCGTCGCTCTACCACATTCAGGATTCGTTGAGATTTGCAGTGGAATTGACGGACGAAGCGGTTTGGAACCTGAAGCTGAATTTTGGTAGCGGTTTTCAGACGATTGCCATGGCTGCAGGCTTAAATGGTGATGGCGTGGTGAATGCCATCAACGCCGCGAACGTATTGCCGTCAGGTGTCACAGTCGTCGCCTGGGACGCGCCGCAAATCGGTCCCGATGGACCGGGGACGAAGAAAGTGATCGCTGTAAAGTTCGTCAACTCCACAGCCTCGCCGGTCGAGGTCGTGGCACAGTCGACCAATGCTGCGGCTGTAATACATCAGGAACGCGGCGCCATCACGAAGACGACTGATGGTCAATTTACCTACACACCCGACCCCGTATTCTTTATGGCCCATGGTCCTTATACCGAACAAATCCGTTATGGTCTACGGGCTGGCCTCGATCAGTTCAGCGCCGAGCCCGGACTGGTGCAGCTACGAGTGACGAATGCCGCCCCCTTCGGATTCGATCGCGAAAAGACGGTCGTTCCTCCCAACAGCAGCGAGACCAGCCACACCGCCTACGCGATCTCTTACGACACGTACGACCCAGACGGGGATCCATTGGCCATCAAGCTCCTGAGCCTCCCGTCAGCTGGTGAGGCACCAGGCACCTGGAGATTTGATAATTATGCTACTACCGGATTCGGCTTGTTTACGCCCGTGCATCCGAGTTCCTCGAATACACTCAAGTCTCACGTCTACACCATGACGGCCTTCGACGGCCACACCTACAGTCCGATCTTCAGCAGCCAGATCACGGTGTATCCCAGCGACTACAACTCTGGCTGGGAGGTGCTGGCCCCGGTGCCGCCGCGGTACCTGCCTGACAATCCCGATTTTCCGGAAAATGGCTGGAGCGTATCCGGCCACAGCCTGGAGGATTGGTCGGAGACAGGGGTCACGACATCCCTCGGGGATGTGGAAGTTGATCTGTTGACCGGGTCCGTGCGCACGTCCCAGGGCCTGGACGTGGATGCTCGTGAGACGACGTCCAGCGACGGCCAGTATTCTCTCGTCTACAATTCGCCCGGCGCGGTTTCCAATCCCGTCGTGCAAGCCACCGTCACGCGCCAGGGAACGGACCAGACGGGAACGACCATCAGTGCGCAACTGACCTGGCTCCGCATCGTAGTGGACAGTGCCGGCCATTCGACAATCGATGAACTGCTGGATCACGGTGGCTATGGTGCCACGCTCGCGCAGTTTACAACCGAACTCACTGATACCGTCATTACGCTCGCAGCGGATCGCAACGATCTGGGGCAGACGCTGGTTGAAGCCCACGGAAACGGCGTCTACCGTTGGCGACTGGATATTACGATCAACGGCACCAAGACCACGTCGTTGTCAGGTGATGCTTTGCTCGTCGCTCCCCAAGTCACGGATCGAGCCGTCGATCCGGCGTCGGAAGCCAACTATTCGACAACCAGCCCCTTCAACGGCTGGGGACAAGGCTGGTCGCTGGGTGGCCTGCCCTCCCTGTGGATCGACACCAATGGACGTGTGTCCGACTTCTTCAATCCGGCGCCGATACTCGATGATACTGCCATTCTCTTCGACTCACAGGGTGGGTCCCGTCTGTTTGTGACCGATCAGCAGTACTCGCAACCATGGATCGCGGTTCGGCCCGGAACTCGGACGACTCTGCCCAACGAGTTCGGCAAACTGACTTTTGACAATACGAATCACGAATACACCTACGTGGCGGCGGACCAGACGCAATATATCTTCGAGCAACCCTATGGGGCTCAGGGTTCGTACTTCGCGCGCTTGATCAGCATCACGCCCGTGATCGGCCCGGCAACGACATTCGACTATGACCAGACGACCGGCCAACTGCAAGCGATCCACTCGGCGGACGGAACCACCACGACTTTTGTTTATACGGGCAGTGGTGACTTGGACCGGATCGAGATGCCCCAAGGTCGCACTCTCGAAGTGACCGTGTCGGCGGGCGGCTTGGAATCCCTGTCGATCGACAATCTGCAGCGCTCGTTTACCTACAACGCGAGTGGTTCAATGGACACCGCGACGAGCGGCACGAGTGGGGATGCGATTAAAACGACCGTGCAATACAGCACGGCAGGATTGGTCTCGTCTGTCTCTCTGGGAGACGTCCCCGGCAGTACACCGATCACGCTAGGCATCGTGCCGGTCGCCGAATTTAGACGGGACAATACCTCGTTGCCAGTCACTTACGCGCAGGGCTCGATACCCGTTGCACAGGTCATCCGCAAATCGAATACGGTTAAACGCTATTTGCCAGCGACCAATACCGACCAAAGCCTCGACTATGATATCGGCACCTATTATTCATTCGATGAGAGAGGGCGCTTCATCCAGACCGACGCATACACTCTGACGACGTCAGCCTCACCACCGGTTCTCCAAGATTCCGATGGCCATTTGAGCGAGAGCAAACTTGAGTGGGATACCTTCGACAACGTCATCTCGTCGACCGAGGTCGGCATCACACCGCCCGACGGTCAAGGCAGCGGGTATCAGTTCGAGAATCGAATCACTAGCTATCGCTATGATTACTTGGATAACGGTCCCGATTATGATACGCCGGAGTTTCGCAATGGATTCGACAACCTGGCCTCCCCGCAAGTTTTCGCGACGTTCACCAAGCAAGCGTTTGGCAACGTCACACAAGTCTTTCAAAACCGAGTCATAGCGCGCTACGAATATGATCCCGTACACGGCCTGATGACGTCGAGCACCGACGTGGCCGGAAGCCGGACGCGTTATTTCCGCGATGCCCGCGGGTTGACGCTCTTCATCGATGGCCCGGCCGGCACTGACGAGTACTTCGAGTATGGTTCGTTGGACGGTAACGATGACGTCCTCCTGTCGCATACCGACACGCTCGGCATGGAATCGACAGTGACGGCCTACGATACCAATCGGCGGCCGTTGACGGTCGAAGAAGTTGCCCCAGGAGAAACGCGAACGACCGACTACATCTACGTCGTTCCCGGTATGGTCACCGCCGTGTCACGTGTGAACAGCGCCCAACTGAGTCGTTCCGAGATCGTGTACGACCAGCTCGATCGCGTTGTCGGCTCTGTCTTGAAGGGACCGGCAGACAATATCCTCGGCCAGTCCAGCCAGACCTATTACTCCAATGGGCTGCCGGACACTTCGACTGATGGCTTGGGAGTAGAAACTAAGCTGATTTTTAATCGTCTCGGCAATCTGACAACGGAGATCGTCGGGCTGGGCACGCCACTGGCAGAAGCAACGTCCTATGACTACATCGACGATGGATCACTCAGTCAGACTACCTATCCCGACTTTCACACCGAAAAGTCTTATTACGATCCCAAAGCTCGTACAACGTGGGTTGTCACTGACCGGGTTTGGCAAGTGCAAAATGGAACATCCAGCTTCGGAACGATGGTTGTCGAATCACAGACCGATGCATTTGGCAATCTGATCTCGACCGACAATCTACTCACGGGACTGAAAACGACCTTCACCTATGACGTCTATGACCAAATGACGTCGCAAACCCAACACTCGGTCTGGCTGGATTTCGCCACCACTGGTCACCAGCAGACCGATCTGACGGCGACCTGGACTTACGATGCACTGGGGAACGTCCTGCAGCAGCGGTTACCGGGCTTGGCTGCCACGGTCGCCGATTACGATGCCCTGAGCCGCATCACCCGGACCGAGGTCGTCGCAAAAGGTGGCGGCGTATTTAGCTTCGTCTACGATGCCGCTGGCAATCAATTGCAATCGATTGAATCGAGATTGACTCCGTCGCGGAATTCTGCAAATCAGCTGGTTTACCAGCGTTCTCGGTACGTCTCAAGCCAGACATTCGACCAATGGGGACGTCTTAAGACACAGCAAGACGCTGGATCCGATGGTGCATTGGCAACTTGGGATTATTCCTTCGACGCGACCCTGGGGCTCGAAGATGTGAAGACCGTCGACCGCAACGGTACAACGACCTACCAGTATCTGGATTCCGCGGGACAGGTACGCCGAGTGGTTGATGCCGGAGGTGCTGTCACTTCCATGGAGTATGATCTGGCAGGCCACCTGACGCTGACCAGTTTAGATGATGATCCGTCTCCCGCGCTCCACTTGATTCGCAAGACTCGGCAGAATTATGACGCGTTGGGCCGACCATCAGGCACGGAGTTTTTTGTCAGTCCCAATAGCTCGACTGACTTGACGACGATCTTTCAGTCTATCGCCGTAGAGTATCCCGCGAATGCTGCGAGTTCGGCGGGCCGCAAAGTCATTCAAACGGCTGCGAACGGTGCCCAGACCGTGACCGAGTATGATTCCATCGGGAATATCATCCGCGTTCAGCAACCCGATCCCGGACTTCTGGCGGATGGTGAGCCCAATCATGCAGCGGCGGTTACCACTTGGGACTACGACTACCTCAAGTTGCCGGACGGCAAGGCGGCAGGTGCGGTACAAGTCAGCCAGGTTGGCCCGCCCGTCGAGCAGCCAGCAGATAGCTCATTGCTATCGAGAAGAACTCGCTCTGTGGTGAACAGTTTGGGCTGGGTCCTGCGAAGTCTCAATCCGATTCAGGTGAACCCGGCCATTCCCGCCGCCGAGGGGGTGCTGCAGGCGGACTATGTTTATGACACGGCAGGCCGCGTTTATGAACAATTCGACAAGGACAACAATCGAGTTCGAACGACTTACGATGCGGCCACAGGGCAACCTTCTGAGATGTTACGATTTTTGGCGTCCACGGGGTCTCCCGGAGTTGTTCCTACAAAGATGGAGTACGATTCGGCGGGTAATCAGACGCGACTCACCGACCCGGACAACAATCAGACCCGCTGGACCTTCGATGGTCTGAATCGCATGTTGTCCGAGACGATTGATATCAGCGAAATCGTTGGAGGGATACTGACAACGGTCGCCAAATCACGCACTTGGAACCCGGTGCAGCTGGCCACGACTTATACGGACCGTAATGGCCAGTCGATCGTCACCGAAACGGATCCAGCCAACAGACAAGTCACGGTGAAGTGGTATGAGACGCTGCCTGTCGGGGGCGATCCTGGAGTGTTGGATGAGACGTTTATCTCACTCTTCAATGCGGCTGGTCAACTCACCTCTTCCAAGGAATACAGTTCAACTTCTTCGCTCCTCCAGACACTGGCGATTAAATATAATGGGTTAGGCCAGGCGGTGGACCAAACCCTTGACTATGTGTTTGGAACGGCGTCCGGTACCTATACGGCACCGACGCAACGGATCGCCACCGGCTATAATTCGCTCGGATTGCGAGGATCGTCTCAAGTCTTTCTCGATTTTACGCCGGACAGCGATTCCTCGAACGATGTTCCGATTTCATTCACCGTCTACGATCGAGACGAGTTGGGGCGAGTGCAAGGGATTGTACAGACCTTCGAACACGATGCCGCTTCCGCTGCTCTGTGGTCTGGAACGGATGTATCGAATAGTAGCCTGGGCAGCGTTAGCGCGGATCGGTCGATTAAGATCGCCTATCAGGCGGATGGATCTCGTAAGGATCTCGTCCGGCTGGACTATGACAGATACGACAACAAAACTGGAAGTCCTGGAAGCCTGGTGGACCATGTTGTCGGATTCAGTTCTTACGCTTATGGCACCGATGGTCGGCTGTTTCAACTCACGCATAGCGCCGAGCAGGGTTCCGGAAAGGCATTTGCAAACTATACGACTTCCTACAACCTCAGCAATGGCAGAACTTCGGGAACAACCAATCAGTTCTTTAACGGAGTTGTGGGTGCAACGGCAATCAGGTCGGAACAACGGACTTATACGAACGACACTCAAGGCCGCTTGCTGACTTCAACCTTGGTGTCCCAGATTAGCCCGCTGCTTTCCGTAACGCCAAATGAGAATTACGAGTATGATGCGAATGGAAATCGCCTGAAGGATAGTTCGAGTTCCGGGTCGCCCGAGGTAAATATCATCAGGATGGGGGACCGTCTGGCCCAGGATGATGAATATCGCTATACGTACGATCCAGAGGGGCATTTAATCCAACGGGACCTGATAGCAAGTGCGCCTGGTGAAGTGGAGCGAGAACAGTATGACTGGAATCGGGGAGGCCAGCTGGTCGAAGTTCGCCGAACGACCGAGACCAACGGACCCATTGAGACGGTCCGCTATCGCTACGATCTGCTGGGGCGACTTGCGGCGACAGAGACGCTGGAGTTTCCGACGGTCACCAGTTCTCCCGTGAGAACAGTCACCGCGACGGTCTGGGACGATGGAGATCCCATTCTGCGAATTCAATTGGATTCCAACGGCCTGAGCGCAGAGCAGGCACAGACGGGCAAGATCGTTCAAAGCTATTTGAATGGGCCCAATGGCAACGAAGTCCTCGCGGCCGACGTGGTGCCGGCCTCCCTCGCGCCCCAAGTTCGGCAAACGGTGTGGATGTACGCTGACACCGTCGGCTCTGTTCGTAGCTATGTGATTGACAATGGGGATAGCACCCCGCCAGCCGTGCAGCATCGCCAGTTTGACAGCTATGGGAATCGCTATGTATCGATTCTCGGCGACGAGTTCTTCGACAACAATAGCACCAACTCTTATCTCAATCTCGCTCCCACCGTCTACGACGGCTATCTCCGCGACGAGACCTCGCAGCTCTATTACCAGGATGGTCGCTGGTATGACCCCAAGTCAGGACGCTACCTGAACGACGCTGGCGGCGAAAACGGCTACGCCTTCCGTGCCGACCAGCAGTCGCTCAACAACCAATCGGGCACGTCCGCTAATTCAAACCCCAATTGGTCGTCGATGGAGGGCGCGGGGCCGTTCTCGGGGCTGGTCGGGAATACCGTTGGCCGTGCGGTCTATGCAGCCGCTGGTGACAATTTGGCCAACGTCTCTGATGCCGCTTTATTTGGCGGAGTCTTCGTAGCGTCGGTAGGAATCACCGCGGGTGGATTAGCGGTTCTTCCCGCTTCGGCGTTGGGCTATTTCACAACCGGACTTGCCACGACCGTGGGCGCTTGGGGGGCGGCGTCTGGATTCGCCCACGGCGTGTTCTCAACGGCCGCATCTTCAGAAGGCGCTTCGTTCGCTGACTATGTGGCCAATGGCGGCATTGGTGCCCTATTCGGAGCAGCCAATCCGCTGGATGCATTCGCCTCGCTGGGAGGAGGTCTGATTGGGGCGGCACCGGGTCTCTTATATGGCAATTATCGCAATGCCGGTGTCGGTTACCAGATTGGTTCCACGGTGGGCGGGATTTTCGGTAGCGGTTGGGACGACATCGCACGCAATGGTGCTCCCCTTTATCATGCTCTAGGCCGCTCGGGAGTCACCTTGGGTGTGGCCGGTGGCGTGGGTTACGGAGCCTATCTATCTACTGGCAGCGTCGAGTCCGCCATCACGTGGGGGAGTTTGGCAACTCTGCCGGGCTCGCTGCTGGCGCGACTGGTACCGTGCTTCCCGGCTGGAACACCGATTCTGACTCCAGACGGTTCCAAGCCAATCGAACAACTGCGAGCTGGTGACTTAGTCCTGTCGCGCGACGAACACGATGTGAACGGCCCCGTCGCCGCCAAAGTCATCGAAGAGACCTTTGTTCGACAGGGAGAAATCTTGGAACTGTCCATCGGAGGGCAGATCATTCAGATCACTCCGGAGCATCCGGTCTACGTTGCGGACAAAGGTTGGACGCCGGCCGGTGAGGTGCAGCCTGGCGATCTGCTGTCCATCCTGAGTTTTCCCAGGAATATCGAAGCAGGGAATCAGGCCGCCGTCGAGTTGACGGCCCACGAGACTGGTTTCGACGCTAGTCACGACGTCCAAACGAGTACGGCGACACTGGAGAGCGGAGAATGGCTGGAAGTCGAATCAATCGAGTCGACAGGACGATTCGACACCGTCTATAATTTCCGAGTAGCAGACTGGCATACCTACTTCGTCGGAGACTCCAGTTGGGGTTTCAGTGCGTGGGCTCACAATAGCTGCAACAATCACCATTCAATTCCCAAAGTAATTGGTGGTTTCAAAAAGCAGTTCATGTATACCGTAGATCGATCTGCGGAACATGTGCCTTTTCACATTGATTTCGCTGCTAATCTAAAGGCTACTGGTTTTCCTCTGAATCCTCTTGGAGGTCCCGGAAATTCGGCTGATGCATTCAGAGCGTATTTTTTTGCCAACAAAGGGTCGCAGCGCTATGCATTCGATGTTCTAATTCGGACCGCGAGAGAATTCGATGCTGCGAACGGAACTCAATTCCTTCAGTTTGTGAAACATAATATCCGTCGATTCAACTTCGACATGATTAATTGGTGATTCATGCAATATTTTAAAATTGAGAGTCAGCTAGGCGACAACTTGAGTCCCGCTGTTCCTAGAGGAACAAATCTCCGAAGGCCAGGCGGGTGCCTGGAGTGCTCAACTATCCCGAAGGATTGCGGACCACCTGAAGTTTTAAGAGTTAAAACCCCGTTACCAGGCGGAGTCGTCTCATCTACAAGTTGGGGTTTCGGCGTGATTGCAGCCGAATTCTTGGATGTTTTAGGGAACGAAGCAGCATCGTGCCTGAGATTAGGAAACCTTGCCGATGCAAACGGGCAAATTATTAAGGAGTTTCGGACGTTCGTCGGTGTCGAACGGATTCTTCTGCGTGGCAATCTGAAGTCGGAGCACTGGATTTGCAGTTCGTGCGGAGCGTGTATATACGTATATACGCCACGTGAGTCCCCTTATGTAACTACGTTCGAAGTAAAATCGTGCCGACCTGTTTACGAAATCGAGTCAATGCGGCTTCTCGTTAATGAAACAATTCGAGAGCGAATTGGGGATCGCTGGGCGGAAGCCCTGACATTCAATGAAGTTCCAATTCTAGACTCACCTCTTGATGGATTGCCAGTTGAAATGGGCCTGTGGCCGACAGCGGAGCAAGTGGAAGGTTATCAACCAAATCTCCCCAAGTGGAAGAAAACCTAGGAGAAGCAAGTTAGACGCAGCTCTGTATTTGAGAATGGATCGTCCCTCAAAGGGGAGGAAAAGGGGGCCGGACTCTTTGAATCAAAGAGTCCGGACCCCTTTGTTTGTCCCACGCTTGGCAGAACCAGCAAATTCTGGACCATGTCGAGCAGATTGGTCAGCGACCGCTGCTGAACAAGAGCAACTACTGAGGAGGCCGCCATGCAAATCTGGACCTCAAGCGATGCGATGCTCGATATAGACGATCCACTGAATTCCGCCCGCAAGGACGTAGAACGGGAGTTAAATGTTTCAGTTGGTTGCGAAGATTATGGTTCGGGCGTCTCTAAGTGGGCGGTCATCTACATTGTTATGGACAAAGACGATCCGGCTTATCCGGAAGTTCGACGCTACAACAACCACACTGGTGTCGTGGAGTTGCGACTCAAGGTGGATCATCATGCGTTCAAGGAATCCAACTCACTCGCGCATCGGAAGCTCTTGGCTGTGGCAATGCTGCGGTCCATTGACCTGTCTGAGGGATTGAAGTTGGGCGACTTCGATACTGGTCGATTCAGGAAGGACGTAGTTCAAGGCCTTAAGAAAAACGAGTGGGTATGACCTCTAAAGAGTGCAGTCACGGCAGCCGAACTAGGATTGAGAAAAGGGGACAGGGAAAGCGCCGGTAAAAGCCGGAGGAGAGTAGCGGATGCAAGTTCCGTACGAACGAAGGTGTAGCGAACCAGTTCGGCTTCGAGTCATGCGCCGGCTCTCGCAGAGGGTGGGTGAAGCGTTGACAGAAGAGCGTTCAGGCCAGCCATTGAGCTCCGAAATCATCATTCAGGCGTGTCGACCTTGTCCTGTCAAGGGGAAGACCACATGAAGCGGTACGTGCAACGCGAGTTCCGTTTTGACGCCTCGGAGTCAGAGACCCTGTGCATGGACGGAAACTCTCTTAGCGGAAACCGGGAGATCTCGGAGGCTCCCAGCAGCAACCACAAGCCGGAGGGACGGTCGGAAAAACGCGAATCACCGTACATCCGACATGCACGTCACCGAGGAGTCGGACGATCTCGTAGTTACCATCGTAGGGGGCGAACTAAGCCCGAACTCCGGTCACATCGACCGACCTCAACGTATTCCGGTCTATTATGCGTAATAGATCGTGGGCAGTCCGGATTGGTGTGTGGGCAGTCGATGAACTGTCTCTGAATCCGGTGTGTCGGACCGACGCGCGATGACCGTTGCAAAGATCCGTCAGCCTACTGGATAAGTAAAGAAGCATAGATCCTTCTCTCCGCAGTACAGTCCCGTCCCATCATTCATTGCCGGTGGTGGCGGGCAAAACTGCCGGAATGCTTGTCGTACCGTCTCAAGGAGGCGGTGTATCCTGCACTGTGGAAAGACGGCGGCATGTCAATTCCTAGACTCGATCGACATGTAAGCTAAATGACGGAGAAATAATCCGTGGGGATTATTCATTGCACACGATGGCTTGCGGGTCAGACCAGCCTGACCAATCAGCTCCGTTGAACGACCGTGCCTGCACCACAAATTCACCGGGCCCCCACACCGTGAAATTGTTCCGGTAACGGCATGTCTCTCCAGATGCGATGTTCTCACCGATCTTGAAACTCCACTCGCGTTCGCCCTGTTTGCGGACACGCAGCTCGTACCGGAGGGGGGCTCCCTTCGGATCAATAGCGACAATCTGAAAAACCACGAGTGCGCCCACTCGAGTTTTCTCCGGGCAAATCACTCCGGGAGCGCAATCTCTTTGGGCTAGGATTTCTCGCACCAGCCGCTCCTCGGCACGTAAACGAGCCGCGATCGCTGCATGATAATTTGAGTCCTTTTCGCCTAGAGTTCGAACTTCGTGCTGGTCACGGATGATGTTTTCCAATTTCGCAGCCGCCGCCACCCATGCTCTGAGTGCCGCTATCCGGGACGCGGGCGAATCGTCAAATTCCAGTTCGGCTTGAGCCAAGTCGGCCTGCGCCAGCAAGACTTTAGTCAGCATCGTCCCGGCGATCTCCGCTTCGTACTCAGTCTGAGTCGCCTCCACACAGAACTTCAATGCAGCGATTCGGGCGGATTTGACGAGGGTCAGTCTCTCTTTCAAGTCTTTTCGAGTGGCATAGTTCAGCTCTTCTATCAGCTTCTGGTCTGGTGGACCGACGGCTGTCAGCGTCTCATTGCCATTCTGACCTCGTTTTGCAGAGTCATCCTTCTCGGACGTCGACTGGAGGGCGGTTTGGGACTCGGCAGTTGACGCCCCTGGAATTTCAACATCCTCCTTTATCACTTGCTCCGGCACATCACTTTTCGCACCATCACCGAAATCACTGAGTTTCATAGTCGTTATGGTTACGAAGTCAGCTTCAGTCTTCAGTCTGAATTCATGGGTTACAACTCCGAATGGCGCCTTGGGATGGAGGCGGGTCGTGAGCTCGGCCTCCTTCTCAAAGAGCTTGCCCGTCTGTTTGATACCCGGGCAAGCCAGGTCGCCGAGCTTGCTTGAAACAATCTCTTCTGGCATCTGTTGGACGCCTTCCAAGGGGGAAGTGAGCCAGACCTGGAGCGGGCCAAAGTTTTGGGAATCCAGTTCTTTTGGTTTATGGTCCCCGCTTTGATACCAAGCTTGAACGACGTGCTTCAGAGGACTCTTACCCCTGCCCAAGTGTTGTTCCGGCACGAGAACCTTGCGTGTCTTTTTGATGGGACGATTGAAAGTCTGCTCTTCCATCCGGATCTCAATCCAGCGGCAGACTTCACCTTTGACCGTGGCTTGACCGACGGAAGCCATCCAGAGAGTTCCCATCCTCGTTTCATTCTCACCCACATTGTTCACGTACTCATACCTTGCCCATGCCCCGTCTTTAGGCAATTGGTAAAGGAGGCCCTCACCGGCGGCTGGCTGGCAAATCAAGGGCAGAATTAAAAGAGCTGCAGCAGCGATAGAGATTCTCATGGCGGTATCGTTCTCGATTAGGAAACCTTGGAACTTTGATAAAGTAACTGTCCACTCCCCTCCGTCCATTACGATTCCGGATCTTCATCCAGGGCCAGCAGGTCAAAGCTCCCGTAAGAAACCCGAGGGAGATCACCCAACAGCCGATGGCTACAGGCATGATTTAGTCACCTTCTTGGCGTGATCATCCGTCGCACCGCCCTCCTGGCCACCACAACCGCGCCCCCAACCCGATGGCAGCCAGGCTCTGGAACGAGGCGTATAAGCAGAATGCCGCGAACACATTCTCGGCGATTCCCGGCGAGGCCAGCCCGGGTAGCCGCTGTGTTTCCGCGAGCAATACAATCCCGCTACCGATGCTCCCCAGCACTATAGCGAGCGCTGCTGCCAACCAGGCTGTTCTGCGTAGCGGATGTCCCATCCACAAAGCCACGATCAGGGCGGCCACGAACCCCGGGCAGAAGCACCCCAGCTCAGGATATTGCGGTAAGTGGGGTCCCCGTGGGACGAGTACCACCATAACGGCTATGATGGCGCAACAGTGCGATAACATCGCCACCGGCACCGACAGCAACGTCATGATCCAGCCTCGCCCCAGCCAGCGTGACAAAGGTACCAGTGTCCCCAGCCCAAACCAAAGCCCCGGTCCAAAGAAAATGATCGTATCGGGATCGAGACCGGTAAGCGCCGAGTACAGCTCAGTCGTATTCAGCATCACCGCCGTCAGCCCCGCGGCCACTGCCCCTGTAAATCCCAGCACCAGTGACAAGCGAAGTGCCCGGACCCACCACGGCGAATCCTCCAACCACGGCGGCGGTCCGCGCCACAGCCACCACCACTGCGAATTGGCAAACTGAGTGAATTCAATCAACGGTGCAGGCATGGTATAATGATCCAATATTCCCAGGGATGTTGCTTCCCTGTCGGTGGACCAGGTCATCATCCGGTCGCATGTGTGGGGGGGGGCTTGTAAAATCGTTTGAGCGAAAGGCGGCATAGGCGCAGAACTCGGTCGTCTTCGAGGGTCAACCGCAGTTCTGGCGAGACGCCCTGCCGGGGAAGAACTGCTGACGACCTGCGGGCTGTGAGAGCGGGAACAAGGTCGTCTTATCGCCTGCTCGGCACGCAATCGCCCTGGTTCACGCCGGGGCGTTGCCGTTTGCTTAACGATCACTCTCAGAAGTTTCCACGATCGTCTGTAAAAACATCGCCGCTAAAATTGTGGTGATTGCAGCGCCAAAGGCCATTGAGAGTGCGATCAAAGTTCCGATGCGCATTACTACTAATCCGCACATTTCGCAATGATTCATATTATCAAGTGCATACCAAGTAAACACCCAAATCATCCAGCCGCTGGGCCAAATCAGGGTTCCGACAAGTCCTGAAAACGCCCCTATGATGAATGACCGTATGGTGGAATTCGTTCTATCGTGCAAAGTAAACAGCCACGAAATGACGGCGCAGATTACAACAGGTAAATACACTAGTAGATTGAATCCCAGCAACATGGTTGTTACCCACGCACCACCGAGCAGTGCTGCTATGGCTAGCATTCCAAACAAAAGTTTAGCTGTAAATCGCATGGTAACCCCAGTCGGAATAGCGTACTTGACGGGCGAAGAACGGTAGAAGTTCACTGCATATTCACGCGTGGCCGATGCAGAAGGCGAGAACGCTTCACAGCCTCTAGCCGCCGATCATACACTTCGGCAACGCCTTTCGGAGTTCCTTCAGCCCCGCGTCCGTCACCTTCGTGCGGTACAGGTAAAGTCTGGTGAGGTTCTTGAGTGCGGCGAATTCCTTCAGCCCCGCGTCCGTTACCGACTCGCTGTACAGTTCGAGGTAGGTAAGATTCTGGAGTCCGGCGAGTTCCTTCAGCCCCGCGTCCGTCACCTGCGTGTGCATCAGGTGGAGTTGGGTGAGCTTCTTGAGTGCGGTGAGTTCCTTCAGCCCAGCGTCCGTCAACTGCGGGCTGTGGATGTGGAGTGCGGTAAGGTTCTTGAGTCCAGCCAGTTCCTTCATCCCTGCGTCCGTCACATGCGCTTCGTGTAAAGTGAGTTTGGTGAGGTTCTTGAATGCGGCGAGTTCCTTCAGTCCCACGTCCGTCACCCGCGGGCGATACAGGAAGAGTGTGGTGAGATTCGTGAGAGCGGCGAGTTCCTTTAGTACCGCGTCCGTCACCGGTATCTCGAACAAATAGAGTGTGGTGAGCTTCGTGAGTGCGGCCAGTTCCTTCAGCCCCGCTTCAGTCACTTGCGT
This sequence comes from Planctomycetaceae bacterium, assembly GCA_021732415.1. Lineage (GTDB taxonomy): Bacteria > Planctomycetota > Planctomycetia > Planctomycetales > Planctomycetaceae > JAKFVC01. The sequence continues at coordinate 9,950 of JAKFVC010000042.1, read as the reverse complement.
GCCGTTCAGGTTGAGTGACATGAGGTTCGTGAGTGCGGCCAGCTCCTTCATCCCCGCGTCCGTCACGTTCATGCCGTGCAGGCCGAGCATGGTGAGGTTTTTGAGTCCAGCGAGTTCCTGCAGCCCCGCGTCCGTCACCTGCTTGCCGTTCAGGCTGAGCGCGGTGAGGCTCGTGAGTGCGGCCAGCTCCTTCAACCCCGCGTCCGTCACGTTCATGCCGTGCAGGCTGAGTGTGGTGAGTTTCTTGAGTCCAGCGAGTTCCTTCAGCCCCGAGCCCGTCACCTGCGTGCCGCTCAGGCTGAGCGTGGTGAGGTTCGTGAGTGCGGCCAGTTCCTTCAACCCCGCGTCCGTCTCCTGCTTGCCGCCCAAGCCGAGGTCGGTAAGATTCTTGAGTCCGGCGAGTTCTTTCAGCCCGGCGTCCGTCACTTGCGTGTTGTACAGGGAGAGACTAATGACAGGTTTTCCGGGTGCCTTTTCGTCGCGGGTGACCCGCCCGCCCAGTTTCTCCACAAACTCGACGGCCCTGTCCTCGGTGTCATCTGCCCGAACTAGAACGGACGAACACAGGATCACCCACGACGTAATACCGTACAGAATCAACCGCGACATGATTGCCTCCAAGTTCCATGATTTCATGACTGAATTCGATTCATTATTTGAGTCGTTGTATTGTCTGATCTGGCATCCACCGCAATTCCGTCGCGGCGGCATCTTGCCAACGACCGCCGGAAAACGTAGGGAGTTCTCGGCAGGCTGAAGGGGTCCGGCAAATAGGAACCTAGGAACCATGTTTCAGGAATTCCCGAAGACGAATGAGATCCCTGGGCGCCGCCGCCACCACGAGCCTCGCCTGATTACGATTCCGGATCCGGAATCGTAATCGTCAATTTGCATTTGGCGTCACTCTGTTGCTCGGAGTTGGCTAGACATCCCTAATGTTCATCTAATGATCTTCACATTGGGAATCGATTCCTTGATTGCCCCAACACCTGCATCGGTAATCGTGGTGACTGAAGGAAGGATAAGCGTCGCGAGGTTCTTGAGTTCGGTCAAATCCTTTAAGCCCGCATCTGTGATCTTCGTGTTGAAGAGATTGAGCGACGTGAGATTCTTCAAATTCCTTAATTGCTTCAGTCCCGCGTCCGTAATCTTGGTACCTCCGAGTTCGAGTGTTGTCATGCCGTCAAGCTCGCTTAATTCAGTCAAACCCACATCCGTAAACTGGGTATAACGTAGGTCGAGTGTCGTGAGGTTCCTCAGGTCTCTTACTTCCTTCAGAGCTGCATCCGTGATCTGGGTGCTTGAGAGCCTGAGCGTCGAGAGGTGCTTGAGTTCGCCTAGACCCTTCAAACTTGAATCCGTGACGTTCGAGCCCCAGAACACCAGCGTCGTAATGCTTTTGAGTTCGCTCAATTCCTTAAGGCCCGTATCCGTGATCGGGGTGCCGAGGAGTTCGAGTGATGCCAAGCTCTTGAGCCCCTTCAACTCCTTCAGGCTGGCATCCGTGAAAGTCTGGCCCCAGAGGCCAAGCGTCGTGAGATTTGGGAGCTCCTTCAATTCCTTCAGGCCCTCCTTCGGAAACTTCATGCCGCCGAGATGAAGTGTCGTAATGCTTTTCAGTTCGCTTAATTCCTTCAAACCGACATCCGTGATCTCGGTGGATTGGATTTGGAGCGTCTTCAGGTGCTTTAGTTCCTTCAATTCCTTTAGCCCCACACCCGTGATCTGGGTACCGTTGAGATTAAGCGTAGTGAGTTGCGTCAGGTCCGCTAACTCCTTCAAGCCCGTGTCCGTGATCTGAGTGTTGGAGAGTGAGAGTGTCGTTATGCCCTCCAGTTCGCTTAACTCCTTCAAACCGATATCCGTGATCTGTGTACCAGTGAGGTTGAGCGTCGAGAGGCTCTTGAGTCCTTTTAATTCCAGCAGACCTGCATCTGTGATCGGGATGAATTGGATGTGCAGCGTCGTGAGGTGCTTAAGTTCCTCCAATACTTTCAGGCTTGCGTCCGAGATCTGACGTCCTTTGAACTGGGTTCCAATGAGCCTTAGCGTTCTGAGGTGTTTGAGTTCCTGGAGAAAGCCCAAGTCTCCATCGCCCAGCCTGCCATTTTCGAAGATCGAAACGTTAACAACCGGACGTCCAGGTAGTTTGGCATCTCTGTAGATCTTGCCTTGCAACAGTTCAATCTTCTCAATGACCTTGGATTCTTCGGATGCGTCCTGGGCATTTACCTGCGTCAGAACAGCCGACCAAATGATCCCCCAGCAAACAAGACCGCACAGCGGTAACTTCGACATGATTGCCTCCCAATTCCTTGAACTCGAACTTTCCGAGATGAATGTCACAGAGAACAACAAACTGACATTGAGGGCAGGTTCCGTAATCTGAGACCTGAACCTACATCACCACGGCAGTTGGGGGTGCAGATTCCAGTTCGCTAACGGGCTCCGCACGGCGCTGCTTCTGGAGCGCTTGTTCGAAGATTGCTCGCCACTTCAGGTAATACATTCCGGTACATATCAGTCCGAGCACGCCGCAAATCAGGAACACACGTTGCGACGGCACACCGATCCGCCTGACGACCACGAAGAGGACGTTCCCCAAGATGATGGCTACGAAGGAGAGGCAAGTCCAAAGGCCCAATACACGCCCGCGTTGTTCTTCTGTGGACAGGATCTGAGTCATGGTTTGCAGCGGAACCATGAAGAACCCGGCGAGAAATCCCGTCAGGGCAAGGCAGCTGGCCACCAGCGGGAAGCTCTGAGGGATCAGCCCCAGGACGAAATACATCACGGTTGTGCCAATGGCACCGATGGGAATCAGACCGGGACGGACCGAGTGTCCGGAAACACGTCCTGCCACGAAATCACCAACACCAATGGAAACACCCAGAATTGCCATCAGCCCCGCTGTTTCCGTCGCGCTGATATCGAGCAGGGTTGTGTAATCGGGCAGGATCAGGAGCGCGACTCCCCCCACAATGAAATAGAAGCACGACCACGCGATGATTACGTCAGCCAACGCCGTTCCTGCGATTTCACGCCAAGTTTCGAAGTACGTTCGAAACAGCACCGGACGGATCTTGAGGGTTGGATTCTGCGCCGTCAGTCGCGGAATCCCGTATGAAGCTGCCGTGCCCGCGATTCCCACCACCAGGATAACCAGGCCCGGTAGCCAGAGGTTCGGCGTCGCTTCAGGGAACTTTATCCGGTCCGGAGCATACGCGTCGTAGAGCGGCCCGCCGAGGGCGCAGCCCAGAATTACAGCGAGGTAAGTAAACATATTGATCGTACCGTTTGCGCGGCTGAGATGCTTCGCGTCGACGATCTCCGGCAGAATTCCGTACTTCGCGGGCCCGAAGAATGCACTTTGGGCGGAGATGAGGATCAGCGAGGCCAGCACGGTCCACAGGTCCACCAGCCAGAGACCCGCCATGGCCACGAGTGCAATTACGATCTCTGAAAGTTTGACAATGACGCTCACGTCGCGCTTGCTGTAGCGGTCCGAGAACTGCCCTGCAAATCCCGAAAACAGCACGAATGGCACTGCCAGGCAGAGCGAACCGATCGCCTGCCCCCCACTTCCCAGCTGGTCGGCCCAAATCCCACCGGATGCGAGCCCGAAAACGACCACTTGCTTCAGGATGTTATCGTTTGCGGCGCCACACGCCTGAGTGACATTCAGACTGAGAAATCCGATACGATTTGATGGTGGATGATTCACGGTTCGACACCTTGGTGAGTGGAAATGCGGGGCTTTTTAGATGAATTGCCAGTGGATGCGGGTTGTACACATCACGGTGAAGGCCGATCGACTGGAGATCGACTACCCAAATGGTGTGACGACAGTGGGACTGGGCCACGGTTCACTTGAAAACGAATCGAATTGAGGTTGCTCGTAATATCACGCAAGACGTAGGAGTGATTGATCTATCTCTCAAGGCGGATACCTGCACTCGATATCACGCGACGAGTCCAGAAAATGCGACAAGGACAACTTTTTTGTGACGAATCCAAGTGCTGGTAAGCGATTAACGAGTTAAGACAGCATCCAAAGGATATGGTCTTGCCCGCTGAGAAATGCCCCATATCCGCCGAGGAAGAGCCAAGCGTAAACTGTCCATTTCAAAGTCGAATGCCAGCAGCAACTTTCTCAACGGCCAGATGAATGATCCAGGCACGCATGGCGAGGTAGAGGACGACGCCATTCAGCAGGTGCCAGAGAAAATGCGTGCCGATCGGCAGCGGAACGCTCCAGTCGAGTGATCGCGCGCAAATTGCGGTCGCGAACACCCCTGCGGCCGCAAGTAAAAGAAGAGGTTCCGGTCCACCTTTGAGATATGTCGCTAGTCCAAATCCGGTGATGGTCAGCAACGCCGGAAGATAGAACAGAGACCCGTTGAGCGGCTTGTAGAGCGGCATCGCGGCGAATGAGAGACTTACCACTGCCACGACCAGGCTGGTGGATAGCCAAACCGGCAAGTTGAGCATGTACCGCCCCGCGAGCCAGAAAAATGCGATTTGAAACAGAGCGATCGGAATGATGTCCAACCACATCGTGGAACTTGTGGCACACGTATGGAATAGAAAGCTGCCCACCCCGATTGTTGCGGCCAGGACGATGAGTAACCAGGAACCTTCAGTCACCACCGCGCGACGGCTGGCGAGATTCCACGCCGCGAATGCTGCGAGCACAAACGAGGCATTCGTGAGGGCATTGATTGGTTCGGCCCAGAACTCCGGGTTGCCGCTTCGTTCGCGATACAAATTGAGTAGCCCGTGCATGGTTCTTTCCTTCTGAAGTTGAGGGTTGTGGAAACGCCAATCGGTCGCGGGGCGACTCCTGCGGACACCAACGAAATGCACCCGGCCGAGCATTCAGAGGAGGCGACGGTTCCAATAGCGGTCTGAAAAGCAGAAATCGTGCCTCTGCATCGAGGATTCCATAAACGCAAGCAAATTCAGCACTTCCAGCACATTCAATACGCTGGCGTGCTATGATGGATGTCAATATGCGGCATAACGCCGTCAGAAGTTGGCAAACATTGCCGTTTGGCAGCAGGAGACTGTGATGATCTTCGAACCGTCGCAGCTGCATTTTGCATCAGAATTCACCCGGTACATTTTTCTCAACCCGTTCGACCGACGCGCAGCCGACGAACTCCGGTTGCGCCTCCTGGAGATCGACCTTGGGCCGTCTGAAGAGATTGCTCATCGTCCGTCGGAGCCCACTTCCGTGCGGCCCGAGATCGTGCGTTTGCTGCGACGCGTAGAGGCCCTGCTGACTGAACTGCAGGATCGCCTCCGGACGGGCGTAGTTCCTGAATGCTACGAAGAGCAACGCGCGTTAGAGGGACTGTTGATCGGGGCTCTCTATCTCCGCCACTTTGAGGATCGCCAGCCACTACACGAAGCGGGAGATGGAACCCAGCGTGTGACCGCCTATCGTCGATTTGCAGCAGATCTTCGCGGATGGGTCGACGTTCCATTCAAATTCTCGGAATTCGTGCGGGATCCCGCACACATGTTTGCGGTGTTCTTTCAGGTGCGGCGGAGCTTTGATCTGATTGTGCAGCTCGTTCGTGGAAACTCACGCCCCCTGAACGGCCTGCGCGCTGAGATCTGGCATTCGATTTTTCCACACGAGCTGCAACTTTATGGATCGTTGCTCTATGACCGAATGCACGACGTGACGACTCTCATTCTGGGGCCATCGGGAACTGGAAAAGAGCTGGTGGCCACGGCCATCGGACTCTCACGCTACATCTCGTTTGATGCGAAGCGCGAACGGTTTACGGAACCGCTCGCCGGCGCGTTCCATCCGGTAAATCTGTCAGCGATGCCGATTGACCTCATTGAATCTGAGATGTTTGGGCACTGCTCCGGAGCATTCACTGGGGCGGTCGGCGCGCGTGAGGGCTGGTTTGAACGTTGTGGCCGCGGCCATTCCGTGTTTCTCGATGAGATCGGCGAACTGGCTCCTACGGTGCAAGTCAAGATCTTGCGGGTCTTGCAAAGCCGCGAATACTATCGAGTGGGGGAGACCGAAGCCCGAAAATTTGCAGGAAAAGTAATCGCCGCCACGAACCGCGATCTCGGAGAAGAAATTGCCTCTGGTCGGTTTCGCGAGGATCTATTCTACCGACTCTGTTCGGACGTCGTGAGGACTCCATCGTTGCGTGAACAACTGGTTGACTGCCCCGCTGACCTGCCATTCCTGGTGCGACAGATTGCGGAAAAATGTCTGGGAGAACGGGCCTGGCCCGAACAGATCAACTGGTTGGCGGATCTCACCGTCGGCTGGATTGAGAAATCTCCCCTGCTGGGGCTGACTTACGCGTGGCCGGGCAACTTCCGAGAGCTTGAGCAATGCGTACGAAATATTATGGTTCGCGGAACGTATCACCCGACAAAGTTACCCACATTACTGCGTAGTTCATCTACGCAATCGTCACGCGAACCAGCCGCAGCTGAACACACGAGGACGGCACTGGATCGATTCCTTACCCGTGTCCGTGCATCGGATCTCACATTCGAAGAAATCCTCGAACACTACTGCTCGCTGGTTTTTGCCAGGTCTGAGAACATCACCGAGGCAGCACGCCGACTCTGCAAGCATCGTTCCACCATCCAAGAGCGTATCAAGCCTGAACTTGTCGATGGTTTTCGGTTTCAGTGATTGATACTGCGGTATTTCGGTTACCAGCCTTGCTGCTCCGGGACAATCGCTGGCTCGACTTCGGTCGGGGGCGCCCCAAGCGTGCCATTCCGGACCAATTGCGGGACGGACGCTGGCAAACCTTTTTTTGAACTCTTCGTTTGTACGTGAACTTTTTCCAGCCATCTTTCAAGTTGCTCCGCAAACATCGCGAGAGCGGCAAAGTTAAGAAGACCTACGCTAAACCTGCGACCCCGTACGTCGACGACGCTTCCTTCGATCTATTACGCGTAATAGATTGGCCGATCAATATTGGATCGATCCGCCGGGAATCCGACGACCGAGGTGACTCCCTTAGGACCGAGAGAAAGGACGAGATCTCAAGTTCTGTCTATTTGTCGCCGAGGGATAGCCATGCGACTCTGTGGCGTAGAAATGGGCCTTCAATCGGGCAATTGGTGCGGAACTCGCTTCGGTGTGTGTCGGACCGACGCGCGCAAGACGCGTCGCCTACGACGCGTCAGCAAATGGCCTTCGGCAACATGGGCTTTCGCCGTCGAATCCGTTGACCAACGCCCGGAATGCCGACGGTTGCGGCAGCGTCGTAATCGCCTTGAATGCCAGCGCACTTCACCGACTCCCATGTCACTGGGATGCCGCGTGTCGTGGAACAGGATGAACCGATTCACCCAGCCGACGTAGGCCTGCTCGGTACGGTAGGCCAAGTACTTCACCCGGCAGACGTTGGCCACCTGATCGAGAAACCTCGGCTCCCCAGGTTTCGGAATATAGGGTCTTGTAGATGTGTTTTGAGGCGGGTAGAATCCCGATGTTCACGTCCTAAAACCTGGGCGTCCGCCCAAACCCATTCTCCGGAGGCCCACCCATGCCGATGTACTGGCAACTGAAGTACTGGAAGAAGCAACCCGACCGCGAGCGGGTAATCGACCGGATTTCCGCGTTGCGAAAGCACATCGCCAAATCAGTGCCCCGGCGCACGGCGTCCGACACACTGTTGTTGGCCACATGGAACATCCGCGACTTCGACTCGAATAAGTTCAAAGAGGGGCCTCGGATAGCGGAGTCATTTCACTACATCGCGGAAGTCATTTCGGCCTTCGACCTCATCGCAGTCCAGGAAGTGAACGAGGACATGCGGCCGTTCGAGAAGGTCATGGACCTCCTCGGACCCAACTGGCGGTACATCGCTACAGACCTGACCGAGGGGCCTTCCGGCAACGGCGAGCGGATGGTGTTCGTTTACGACTCGAACAAAGTGCAGTTCAAGCACATCGCTGGCGAAGTGGTGTTGCCGAAGAACGCTCTCGTCGGCGGAATCGATCAGCTCGCCCGCAGCCCGTTTCTAGTCCGCTTTCAGTCCGGCTGGTTTAAGTTCAACTTATGCACGGTCCACCTCTACTACGGAGACGAGTCGGGCGAAGGCAAAGCGCGGCGGGTGGCCGAGATCGATACTATCGGCAAGTTTCTCAAAAAGCGAGCGGACGAAGACGGGGAGAACTACATCCTGCTCGGCGACATGAATGTGGTAAGTCCGGAAGACGAAACCATGACGGCATTGAGGAAGCACAAGTTCGTTCTGCCGGCCGACTTGACGGAAGACAACAACGCCCTACGGTGGGTGAGCAACTTGGGTGGGGACAAACACTACGATCAGATTGCGTTCCTTCCACGCAAGGACGAGTTGGAAATTGGGCCGAGTGAGAACAACGCGGGCGTGTTTAACTATTACAAGGCCGTTTACACCGACGACGAAGCCGAGACGTATTTCCCCCTTGGCAAGGCGAACGGGAAATGGCCGGACACGGCGGCCAAGCGGAAGACGTACTTCGCCAAGAAGTGGCGGACTTGGCAGATGTCCGATCACCTGCCGCTGTTCATCGAACTGCGTATCGACTTCACGGACAAGTACCTGAAGCGTATCCGCGAAGGCACTCAGCCGGTGGACCCGTCGACACCGGACGCAACGGACGCAACGGACGGTTGAGGATTCGGTGTGCGACAGGACCGCCGAACCAGGCGCTGCAGCAGACGGCGGGGGCATGTAGGCTTTCCCAGGTTCGTGGCTCACTCGGCCCCCGCCGCTGCTGAGATGGGGCGTTCTCCTCATGTCGTCGGTCTTCTTGCGCGGGCAGAGTTGCGACCGATTCCGCCGAATGAGGGGGGACCAAGTTGCGCGCGTCGGTCACATCGACCGATGCGTCCAGAGACCATCGAAATGCCCACATTGGACCGTACACGTTGGCCCACGTCGCGTTCCTTGGACGGTCGGGTAGTCTCGGTTGGTGATTTCGAGAATCGGTACCCGACGCGAACTGGGTCGTCGGAATTGCGGCGGCGCGGCACCGGCGATGGGATGAGGTCACCACATGAATGACCGAAACGCCACACCAATTAATCGCGGGCGTTTGGTGCCGAGTCGAAACTCGGTAAGTCTCGGTTGCAAATCCGCCTACTTAGCGGCGTTCAATCCAAACCGACCACGATCGGTCTTGGCAAACCGAGCGTCGGCCCCCTTCACGTTGATCTCCCGCAGGATCCAGGCATACAGCGTCGCGTGGGGCGTCTGGCCACCGGGGCTGGTCCAATGACCCTTGGCCGACATCGCGTCGATCATCTCTTTCGTAGCCATCGCTTCGGCCGATTCGCCGATCACTTTCGCGGCAGCGTCCAGGGCGCTCATCTTCTTCGGCTGTTCGGTGGCAGTCTTAACCTTTTTGGTCTTGGGCTTGGCGGTCGTTTGTGCCGCCTTGCTCCCGGTCTCTGCTTGTGCATCCCTTTCGCGCTGGCAGACCGCTCGGTACTCCTTGAGCTCGGCCGCGGAGAGTTGCTTGTTGAACGATCCGACCAATTCCTCCGTGGCCTCCCCGACCGGTTGGCCGTCTTCGGTCCGTTGCATCATTACCACGTTGTCGTCGCCAACCTTCTTCTGCTTGGCGTTGGTGCAGAACCAGAGATCGCCGCCGAGGTCCTGGTAGAACCCGCCTTTCTTGAATGTGACGGGTTGTTGAATCGTAGCGGGCTTGGTCTTTGCGGATGCCTTTTTTGCCATGTTCGTGTTCCTTCTTCGAGGTGATTGGAGTGGCTGCCATCTTCAGGCTGCCGGAACCACCCAGCAGCGACGCGGTTGGCCCGCGTTTCGGCTAGCCCTGATAATTCAGCGTCGTCCAACAAAAATGGCCTCGTGACGCGTATAAGTTGATAACCACAACAAACTTGTACGCACTCACGGAGGCCAGTTATGAGTTTACAGTCTGTCACGGAATTGTCATTC